>JAIEQA010000146.1 GCA_019748095.1 Caulobacteraceae bacterium
CAGTCGAGCATGGGCCAGCGCGGAAGATGCGCTGAGAACCATGGCAGAGGCGGCTGCAAACGCTAGAATCCGATTCATCACTGAACTCCCTCAATGCCGTCTCCTACGCCTACCGTTCTGTCATCCCTCAAAGTCGAGGTGCGCAGCGCAGATGCCAAATTATGAGCAGATGCTAGGCTGGGCCGTTCGTCTACGTGACCAGGTCTGAGAAGCGGACATTCCCAACCGCCGCTATGAGTCAAACTCGGTCTTACCTATCGCCGGCTCCGATCGCTGTCCCGGGTGTGCGCGCGGTCCGCATCAGGATGGCGAGGCAGGCCCGGGATCATGTCTCGGGCGCGCTGATAGGCGTGCTCTATGAGGCGGGCTTGGGCAGCCGGATCGGCGATCAGTCGGCGCACCACGACGACCGCTTCCTTCAGGCGCTTTTCGACGGATAGGGCGGATGGATCCGCCGAGCGATCGGCAAGGGTTTGCGGTCCCCTCACTTTATCGCCCGCAGCCTGCCTGTCCCGGTCGCGCGGCTGGTAGCCCTTGACGTCGAGGCCCAAGGCTCGCGCCTGAACCCAGGCCTCCCGGCGAAAGGTCTCGTCGCCCGACACCCGGACTTGCGTCCAACCGCGGTGTTGAGCCACCTTGAGCATATCGGCCACCGCTTCGGGATAGGCCTGCCGGGTGACCAGTCGCTTGCCCTCGTCGCTGAACATCGGATCGACGGCGCGGTGATCGCGATAGAAGCGTTCAGGACGGCCCTGACGGTCGCGCTCGATCAGATATCGATCCAGGATCGAAGCCGGGATCTCGCCCTTGGTGGTCGAGCGGCCGTCGGTTTTCTTCTGAGGTGATGGCGAGACGGCGTTCTCCGACGTGACCGAGCCGCCGCTTTGGGTGGGCGTCCTCATCGGTCGGCTCCGCGGGCGAGGTCAGGACGAGCGGCCGCGTCGATCATCCTGTCGAGCCAGTTCGCGACCTCCTGTTCGGACGCGCCCGGTTCAGGCGGAGGGCAACCTTCGGTCGAAAAACGGCGAACGATGGCGTCGTAGTCCATGTCGGATGTCTCCACGGCGGGGCGGGGGTCAACTTGGATCGTGCCGGCGCCCACGACGGCGGTTTCGCCGAGACGTTTTTGTGGAGGCGCGGGTCTCTGTCGACGGGTGAACCGCTTGTCGCGGTAGAAGACGATCTTCTCCGCGCGGGTCGGCGGAACGCTGGCCTTGAGAACGATCAATGTCCCGGATGGAAGCTGCATGAGTTCTTGCGGGAGCATCAGGGCGCGGCGCTGGTCTGAGGCCGTGGTGCTCCGTCGTCCCGACCCCAGACCCATCGGACGACTGCGACTTTTGGAGGTCACAGTCGTGTATCCAAGCCGCTCGCTGAGCTCTTGGGCGACCTTCAGCTCTTTGGGTGCGAATACGACTTCGACACCGCAGTTGGTCATGATCTCGTCGGCGCCTTCATGACCGTAGAGCGCCCGGAGCTGAGACGGGCTCTGAATGACAGGGAGCAACCGGAACCCGTAGCCTGCGAGATAGGAGAAGGCGTGGGCCAGAACTGGCACCCGACCGAGCCGGGCGAACTCGTCCAGAAGGACGAGGACCGGTTTATCTCCTGTAGCGAAGAGGCGGCGGGAGTTGAGATCGACGAGTTGCTGAAAGAGCAGGCTGTATAGCGGTGCGACCCGCAGCATGTTGTCTGGCGAGGCGCCGAGGTAGAGCGACAGGCGACCCCGGCGAAGGTCGCGCAGATCGAAATCGCTCGCAGCCGTCGCTGCATCGACCGTCGGATTGAGCCACAGGCCCATCCGGCTGGTAATTGTCTGGCGGACGGAGGCGAAGGTGTTCTCACTCGAGCCGCAGAAGTCTGACAGGGCGGAGATACAGCCCGCAGACAGGGGCACGTCGGTTTGGCCCCGCGCCTTGATAATGTCCGGAAAGCGGGTGCGGGCATCGTTACGGGTCAGCTGGCGGAAGATCTCGCCAAGTGAGAACGGCAGGTCAGGCGTTTCAGCAACATAGGCGCTGATCCCGATGAAGCCGGTGCGGGCCGCTTCGGACCAGAAGGGATCGGCATGGTCGTGGCCGGGAAAAAGCATCACGCTCATCCGCTGGAGTTCATCCAGGACGGCCGTCGTACTCGTGCGGTCGATATGACCGAGGGGATTGAAGCGCGTGGTGCGTCCGTCAAGCGCCAGGGGGTCGAAGAGCAGGACGCGTTGGCCCGCTGCAGCCCTGAACCCCGCTGTCGCCTCATAGTTTTCGCGCTTGATATCCAAGACGACGACCGAACCGGGCCAGGTCAGCAGATTGGGGATGACGACGCCCACGCCTTTGCCCGTTCTGGTCGGGGCATAGAGCATGACGTGATCGGCGCCGCCCGAGATGAGCAGGCCGGTTGCGGTGCGGCCGAGGAGAATGCCCTCGCGGGACCTGAGGCCCGCCGCCGCCTGGTCAGCTCTCGAGGCCCAGCGGGCTTCGCCGTGCAGGGAGCGCTTCCGGTTCAGCGCGACCGCGACAACTGTGATCCCGATAGCCGAGGCGCTTAACAGCGACCCGATACGAAGCCAGCGTTGGAGATCGGGGTCGTGACGATAGTACCAGAGCCAGGCCGGCACACGGTTGAGGTCGATATCGGGCGACAGCCGGTTCAGGCCCGCCAAGGCGATCAGCACGGCGCCGATCAAGCCGAGCGCCGCGAGACAGGTCAGGCCTGCCACCGCGAGGGCAAGTCTAGCGGCCGGGCTGGCGTTTTCGAACCGGGTCATGCCAGACCTCCGTCACCCGGAACCGGCCATCGGTCTTGCGCATCTGGACGACGATATCGACGAGCAGGTGCAGCAGGGCCCGAATGTCTTCCCGCGGCAGATCGCGGCCCCCCTCGGACTCGCGGACCAGCAGCGTCAGTTGCTCGAAGGCCAGAGAGGCGCTGTCGGCGTGGACCGTCGTGATCGAGCCGGGGTGGCCGGAGTTGACGTTGCGAAGATAGAAGAAGGCCGTGCCGTCGCGCAGTTCCTGCAGCAGGATCCGGTCGGGTCGCATCCGGAGCGCGCTCTCCAACAGGGATTTGGCGGTGACCTGCGCGAGGCCCTGGCCCTCCTTGGAATAGGTCAGGTGGACGACGTTGCGGTGGGGCACGACGAGCTCGCGCGTGTCCTCGATCGTCAGCAGCCTCTCATGGTCGGGAATGGCCTCGACCAGACCCTTGGCGAAGGTAGTCTTGCCCGAGCCGGTCGCCCCCGAAACGAGGATGTTGCGCCGGGAAACCACGGCCAGTTTGAAGAAGGCCGACCAGTCTCCCGATCTTTTCAGGGCGAGGAGTTCGGCGTCGACCGGATCTGCAGACGCGTCATCCGCCGCGACGACCGCGTCGAACAATCCCCCGGTCGCAAAGGCGTCGAGACCGAACTGCCGGCGCGAGGGCTTACGGATCGTGAGGGACACAGTGCCAGTCGGGGCTGCAGGCGGAAGAACGATCTGGCATCGTTCGTCGCCGGGCAGGGTCGTCGAGCAGATCGGCCGGGCGTCGCTGACATCCTGTTTGGTGAAGGCGGCGGCGGCGACGGCAAGCGTCCTGAGCCAGGCCTCGGTGAGCAGCGGCTCTTCATGCCAGCGCCACCGGCCGCCCTGTTCGATCCCGACCTCGCCGGGGCGGTTGATCACCAGTTCGGTCACGTCGTCTGGCGCGAGCAGGGGTCGCAGCGGCGCGAGGTAGTGGTCAAGGACAGCGGTGTCGTCCATCACCTTGCGCTCAGCCGATAGACGTGGGCGAAGTTCAGGTCCTGGGCCACGAAAATGGAGACCTCGGCGCCCTGGGGTTTGCGCAGGGTCGCGGGGATGTCGACCGAGTTCTGCAACGCGACACCGGCCGCGTCCGACGGAACCCGCGCGGTCTCGCGCACGGCGTCGTCACGCCCGACGGCGGCGTAGAGACCGTCGTCCACCAGCGACAGCAGGAGGGCGCCGCCGAACCGGTCCCAGAAATGGGTGTCCACGCGGCCGTCGAAGCCTGCGCGCCCGAGGGCGTCGGCGGCCGGAGACGCCAGGCCCACGGTGACGCCCGCAGGCGTGACGGCGCGGGTCCACAGGACGAAGAGCCGATTGCGGCCCTGTTGCAGACCGCCCTGGTATTCACCGAGCACCCGGGTGCCGCGCTCCATGAGCACCACGGTTCCGCTCTCCGAATAGACGTCGCGCGGCAGGATGCAGCTGACGAACCCTGGGGTCGCGCTGTCCATCGCCGTCTGGAGGATGCAGGGGATGGAGGCGCCCGCCGTCAGCAAGAGGTTGCGATCCCTCAACTGGCCGGCGCGCGCCTCACGGATCGGCGAGGTCTGGCGCAAGCCGTCGAGCGGCGTGACGCGGGCCTGGATCGGCGCAGGGGGGCCGGGCGCAACGGCCGTAGCGGTCAGGACGCCGGTCGGTGCGACGCCGGAGCCTTGGCGACTATAGGCGAGGACCGGGGACCGTCTCGCCTCGTCGATCAGGGTCTGGCGCCGTTCGGTTGACGAGGGGCCGTTCGATGAAGAGGAGGGCGAGGTCTCGAGCGCCGGCACCTGTTCGCCCGACGACGTCAAGACCGGTGCGTCGGGATCGAGAGGCTGATCCGTCAGCAGGGGCGGCTCGGCATCACGGCGTGCCGGTTCGAACGGAACGACCTGCCGGGCCGGTTCATCCGCGGCCGCCTTCTGGTCATCCCCCTCGCCACGATCCCATGTGGCGAAGAGGAAGACCGCGCAGCCGAGGCCCAGGGCGGCCAAGGTGACGACCTTGGACCCGCGGCCGCCGAAACGGCTGGCGATGGGGGATATGCCCCGGTCGGTCGTCGGCGGCAGACCCTGGCCTTCAGAACGGGTTTCCGCCGCGGCGTCGGCCTTTGGTTCAGGCGAGGCGGTCATGGTTGGGCTCCTTGCGTCACGCTTCGATCCACCATCGGCGAGGCCGTCCCGGTCCCGGTGGCGACACCGCGCGGGTCGTAGGCTTCGTTGAAGATGCACAGCACCGAAGCGCCGCGGCGCAGCCGCAGGCCCGGGACGACCGCGTGGATGACCACGAACGCGCCGCGTACATCGAAGGGGACCAGGCTTTCCTCGCCCTCGGCGGACACAGCGAAGATCGAAGGAAGGGGCTGGTTGGCCGGAAATCTCAGCACGGTGAAGCGGCCGTTGTCGGTGACCTCGCTGGGTTGCAAGTCCGGCGCGCCCTGGACGCTATAGGCGAGGTTGCGGGGGCCGGAGAGGGCCGCCTGGTCGAGCGCCAGATCGATCACGCGGTCTTCGATCGCCTCGGCGGCGGCGTCCAGCGACGCCACGGTCGCGGCCTGGAGGTCGGCCGGGTAGCGGAACCGGATCTGGTAGGCGATGGAGGATCGATCGCGGGCGTCTCGCGCCGCCAGTTCGAACGCATAGTGCCGCGTCGCCCCTCCACGTTCGGTGACCACAAGCAGATTGGTCGCCTGCAGGCGTTCGCGGGGTTTGAGGAAGAGGACGGAACCCTCGGCCGCGACCTCCCAGCTGACGCTGTCACCGATCGCGACATGGCGGATGGCTTCGTCCGGACCGAACACGATCTGGGTGGCGGTACGGAAGGCCCCGGAGATGCGGTAGACGGCGCCCGGCGCGTAGTCGACCTCGACCATCCGGGCGTCGCGGTCTTCGGCCCAGGCCGGCCCCGACGTCATCATTACAAGGCCGATGGCCAGGGCGATCAACAGGGTTCTCATCGGACCACCTCCGGATCGGCGCGGTACGAGGTCACCTGGAACCCGAGCGGATTGCGCAGGCGATCCGGCTCCGACATCGGCGCGCGCGTATAGGTGAAGGCGATGGTGGCGATCCAATCGCTCTCCACGATCTGCTGGGCCTGACGCACCGTGCGGTGGAAGCGCACATTGGCGACGCCTTCGTTGATGAAGCCAATGGCGCGGATCGCGATCACGGCCTCCGCCTCAGGTCCGTAGAGATTCTGCGGACTGGTTGGGTTGGAGCCGCGATAGAGGTCGGCCCAGCGGCGTTGCTCCGTTGCGCCCGACAGGATCGACACCAGGGCAAAGCTTTCCTCGGCGGCGGGGTCGAGATAGCCCTCCCGGGCGCGGACGTACTGGCCGAGGAAATATTTGCTGACGGCCTCATCATAGGTGGCCGGGCCTTCGGCCGAGGAGAGACCCCGCACCACATCGACCGCACCCGTGGTTTGATCGACCCGCACGACGAAGGGTTCGGTGGTCTTGAGCGGGGTCAGCACCGCCACCGCTGCGACGGCGACGACGGTCAGGCCGGCGGCCACAGTCGCCACGGTCCAGGCCAGCCGGCGCGAGCGTATGGCGGCGCTGAGCCGGTCCTGATCCCATCGCCGCGCTTCGGCGAAATAGGCCTTCAGATCGGAGGAGGGGACGCCGGTCATGCGCAGCCTCCTGCGCCAGGGTCGGTTGTTGAAGACGCGTCGGCCGCAGGCGCGGGCACGTATGGCGCCGCCGGGGAGAGGATCGAGCCGTAGGGATTGGCGGATCGACGATGGCGGCCGTCACAAACCGGCGGATCGGCGGTACGGAAGGTGGCGCACGCAGACAGAGCCTGGACGGCCAAGGCGATCGACACGACGCGAGACGATGTTCGCAAAGAGGGCATTAGCGCGCTCCTGTGGGACGGATGGTTCCGCCGCCGCGCGGCGGTTGACGGCTGGCCTCGAGAGGCCCCCGCGCGACGGCGCTGGGGCTGGATCCCAGGGAGGCGGCGTTGGCGAAGTCGGCGAGCCCGGCGCTGGCGCCGCCGGCGATGCCGGCCGCGATCGCGGGCGTCTGCAGGAAGAAAATCGCGCCGAGCAGGCAGAGGGCGATGAAGATCAGGCCGCCGACCATCGGGTCGCCGCCCTCGATCGCGCCCCACTGATCCCGGACCAGCGACAGGACGAGCTGGAAGATGGTGATGATCAGGGCGAACAGGACCAGGTAGTTCACCGCTTGGGACAGCCAACCGAAGAAGAAGCGCCGCGTCGCGTCGAACAGGGCGCAAGCGATGAAGATGGGCCCGAGGGCGACCAGAAGGGCGAGCGCCAGTTTGGCGACGAGAACAACGCCGAAGCCGAGCGCACACGCCAGGGCGCCGACGATGAAGACGACCGCGGCGACGATGTAGGGCGACAGGTCGAAAGCCGAGCCCTCGCTGCCGATCTTCTCTCCGAGATAGCCGGCGTAGGCGAGGAACTGGTCGAAGGCCGCGCCGACGTTCGGCGTCTCCGCGCCGCTGATGGCCCGCGTCAGAAGGTTCGGCAGGTCGCGGAACAGCGGCTCGGTGACGAAGTCCGAATAGGCCGGAGTGGTGGCCAGCACATATATGAACAGCAGCTTGATCGCGCGGATTGCAAAATCCATGACGGGTTCGCTGATGGCGCCTCGGAAGATCGCAAAGCCGTAGAGGACAATGTAGAGGACCAGGGCGATGCGCAGCGGGCCTTCGACCTCGGCGATCACCGCGCCCAGCCGGTCCCCGAGGAAGGCGCTCAGCCTTTCGTCGAGGAAGACATAGGCCGGCTCGAAGACCCGAAACGACATGGCGACCTCCTAAAAGCCCTGCCGGTAGGCGGCGATCCGGTCGTCCCGCCGGACCTCGGCGAGACGCGCGTGGGCGGCGTCACAGCCTCGCCGGCGGGCGCCGCGTTCGCAGTCCTCGACGGCCGCCTTGAGGGCGTCGCGATCCGGGCGCGGCTCAGCCCAGGGAGCTTCCGGCTCGCCGCAACCCGCGAGCAGGCCGAGCAGGATGAAAGCGGCTTTCATTGAAAGGCCTGACGGTAGGCGTCCATCCGGGCCGACCGTTCCGCGGCGATCCGCTCGCGTGCCCGCTGGTCCTCGAGACGAGCTTCGGCCGCCTGCGTCAGGGCTAGGCCCTGCAATCGCACCTGCTCGTTCTGGATCAGGGCCTGTTCCGCCGCGAGCCGGGCGTTCAGATCCATCACGGCCCGCGCGTTCGGGGCGGTGTCGAGTGCGCGACGCAGCGTCTCCAGGCCTTGAAGACGATCGGTCGCCGCCCGGTCGACGGTCTCGCCGATCGCCAGATCACGGGCGGTCCGCGCGCCGGCCCGCTCCAGGGCCTCGGCGGCGGCGGACGGCGCGTCAGGCGTATAGACGCGGGTCTCGCGACGGATCGCGTCGGCCCGCTCGGCCAGTTCGCCGAGCGCAGACAGGTCCCCGTCGGCGGCCGACCGGAGGGTGGCCATGTCCGGCAGCGGATTGCGGATCTCCGGCAGACCCAGCCCTTCGGCGATCGCATTGACGTTGGACAGGTCGTTGAGGCTGGCGAAGAGTTCTTCGCCCTGCTGGACCTGGGCCTTGAGGCTGTCGAGCTGTTCGATAGCGGTGCGCGCGTCCTTGACCATCTGGGCGAAGGACGTGGGGTCGTAGACAACCTGCTGGGCATGGGCCGGAGCAGCCGTCATGGCGGTCAGGGCGACGGCGATCGAAAGGATGGAGCGTCTCATGTCGGTCTCCTCTGGGAATGGAAAGGCCCCCGCCAGTCGGCGTAGTCGTCCCCGGCTTCGGCTCTCAGCCGGTCAAGAAGGGCGACGGTTTCGGATCGTCCGGACAGGACGGCCAGCGCGTCATCGAGGCCCTTGAGGTCCAGCTCCACGACCACGCTGTCGTGACCCTGTTTAACCAGGAAGCGATGAGACTCCGGCGTCAGCTCGTCCCGGATCAGTCGGAACTCCGCCTCGCTCAGGCCGAAGCCTTCGACATAGTCGCGGGCCTGGCCGTGAGCGTTCGGCAGGAAGATCTTGGTCGCGCACTGTTCGAGTATGGTGTGGGCGATCGGCGAGCGCAGCGCGTCGGCCGGGGACTGGGTGCCGAACACCATCAGGGCGTTCTGCTTGCGCCAGGTCTTCAGGCCGTCCTGGGCCAGGTCGGTGAAGGCGGCGTCGCCCAGCACCTTCCAGAACTCGTCGATGTCGAGGACGAGCCGGCGCCCATCCACCCGCTGGGCGATCCGGTGAAAGAGGTAGAGCATCATCGGCGTGCGGACCTCGGGGTGGTCCAGTACATCGGTCATGTCGAAGCCGGCGAAGCGGGCGTCGAGCGACAGGGCGTCGTCGTCGCCGTCCAGAGCCCAGCCGAGCGGCCCGCCCCGGATCCAGCGTTCCAGCCGCGCCCCGACGCCGCCGACGTCCGATTGACCGAGCAGGCTGCGCAGGGCCGAAAGCGACCGTCGCTCGCGCGGGAGGGCCTCAAGCGCGGCGACGGCTTCGTCGATGGCGCGCGCTTCCGGCACCGACAGGGTCTCGTTCGGTCGGGCGACCAGGGTCCGCACCAGCCGGCTGAGGAAGGCGCGATTGGCGGGTGACGGCTCCAACGCCTTGAAGGGGGCGAACCCCGTGGGCACGCCGTTGCGTAGCGCCAGATAGGTCCCGCCGCAGGCGCGAACGAAGATCTCGGCGCCCCGGTCCTTGTCGATGAACAGCTGCTGGGCGTCGAACCGCTCCAGCTGCGCCAGCATGAAGTTCTGGACAACCGTCTTGCCCGACCCGGAGGGGCCGCAGATGAAGGTGTGGCCGAGATCGCCGACGTGGAAGTTGAAGTAGAAAGGGGATCCGGCTGTCGTGCGCAGCGTCGCCACCGCCGGTCCCCAGTGATTGCCGTGTGGCTTTCCGACGGGATAGGCGTGGAAAGGCGCGAGGGCGGCGAAGTTGCGTGAGGTGATCGCGGCCGGACGCGTGCGCCGCGCGAAGCCCCCGGGGAACTGAGACCAGAAGGCGGCCTCGAGACCAAGGTCCTCTCGGGCGACGACCAGGCCGGAGTCAGCCAGATGCGCCCGCGCCTTCGAAAGGTGGTCGGCCAGGGCGGCGGGCGTGTCGCCGTAGACCAGGACGGACGCCTGGTGTTCGCCGAGCACGAACCGGTTGCTGACCAGATCGTCCAGAGCGTCCGAAAGGCCGTCGATCTGGGAAGCGGCGCGGTCACGCGCGGAGACCATCTGGTTCTGCTTGCGCTCCATCACCGATCTCCCCGCCGCTTTGGACAGGAAGGCGAAGGACTGGGTCATGACGAACCCGAAGGGCGCGCTCAGCAGGGCGTTCCACAGTCCGGGCCGGGTCGAGGCCGGATATTCCTTGATGGCGAGGACGCCGGCGTAACGGCCTGCGTCGACGTCCCGAAGCTCCAGGCTTTCGTGTCCGAAGATGACCCGCACCGTATGAACCGCGGATCCGAGATGGCCGTAGACGATGGGGACCCGTCCCGGCCGCCCGGTGAGGACGAGCCGAACCAGCTCCATCGGTTCGGAGCACCAGATGGCTCCGTGTTGGTAGAGGCCAAGGCGGCGCGGCGCGTAGCGGCCGAGATACTGCTCAAGATCTCGCGCGGCGTCCTCGAGTCGCTTGATCTGTTCGGGGGCGACCTCGGTGTCCTGACGGCGGGCTGCCTGCAGTCGGCGCATGAGGGACGCGGCGCGATCGCCGGGATCACGGCCGGGATGGAGCACCAGGGTGACAAAGAGTTCGTTGACGAACAGCCGCCGGCCTCCGAGCCGCGCTTCGTAGGCCTGGCTCAGATCCTGTGCGAAGTCGGAGCGGAACCCGCCCATGACCTCAGGCAGGACCTCGCGCCGGACGATGTGGTGCCAGACCGCCAACCGGTCGTCGGCCAGGTTGCGCCAGGTCTGGTTGAGCTTGACGTGCCAGTCGTTCAGATCGCGGGGGTCGGCGGTTTCGAATGCCGCGCCCTGAAGCTGGAAGGCGATCATCAGCGCCCCGCTGTCGAGCGTGACGATGTGGTCCGAGGCGTGGCGCGCATAGGGCAGGCCGGCCAGGGCGTCGCCCTCCCGGCGCAGGCGCGACGGCGAGAGGCGGAGCTCACCCACGCGCCAGCTCCCTTGCGCTGTAACGCCGGACGAGGGGGAGGGGGGTCGCCGAGCTCCCGCCCCACAGGGCGCCGTTGCGGGACCGGCCCTTGGTGTCGACGAAGACCAGCAGAAGCCGGAAGGCGTTGTGGTCCACCTTGCAGATCGACCGGAAGACCAGATGCAGGGCCGGGGCGATCAGCAGATAGAGCAGGCTGCCCCCGACGAGAAAGGCCAGGCCGGAGATCATGACGTTGACGCCCATGGCCTCCATGGGCACGCCCAGGATCATCGCCGGCCGAGTGCAGGCGAGGAACAGAGGCTCTTCGATCAGTCGTTCCTCAGCCATGATCCGCCCCGCTCAGGACCAGGGCGGCTTTCGCCACGGCGAGACCGACCAGACCGCCGCCCAGAGCCTGGGCGAAGCGTGCTGGCGAGATCAGCCGGACGCCGAGCATCAGCGTCAGCGCCAGGCCGCCGGCGATCCCCGCGACGATCAGACAGGCGTCGGCCCGGGCCATCAGGCGCCGCCCGTGATCAGGCCGACGATCTCGGCGGCGCCGAAGACCACGACGATGCCGAGAATGACGATGGCGGCGCGCCGCAGATCGAACAGGCCGAACATCCATAGAATGCCGACGATGACGACCGCCAGGATGGCCAACAGCCTGGCCGTATTGCCGGTCAGCATGTCGACGACGTTCTGCAGCAGGCCCTCGACATTGGCCGAGGCGAAGGCGGGCTGCACCGACATCAGGGTGGTCGCCAGGGCGATCGCGCCGACCGCGCATTGGCGGCGTCGAATGGGGGACAGGGTCACGGGTTGACGCTCCAGGTCTGGGTCTGTGAGGCGGGGGTGAACAGGACGACAGCGCTCGCGCTGGCGCGCGCGAACACGTCCCAGGGGGCGGGTGGCGCGACGGGGTCGGGCGCCACCTGATCGGGGATCGAGCCTGACGCGGCTTCGGTAAGCGGCGGCACGGAGACGGCCAGGCCCAGGCGGGCGGCAGAGGCTTCGACGCGCGCGACGTAGCCGTTGTGAAAGCCGCGATCGGGATGACCGGTGTTGTATCGGGACAGGGCCACGCGCAGGGCCTGTTGGCGGTCAGAGCCTGTCGATGCGGGATCGAAGCCGGCGCGCAGCACGGTCCCTGCCGCGCTGAGGTTGCGGCAGGGATCGAAGGCGTCCTCCACCGTCAGACGCAGCCATCCGAGATTGCTGGAATTGATCTGGGCGAGACCGAGATCGATGTTGGCGCCCGAGGCGATCAGCCGGCGCGCCACCCGCACCGCTTCGTCGCGCGTCCTGGGCTGGCGCACAGCGGCGCCGCGATTGACGCCGATCGCCAGGGCGTTGAAGCGGCTTTCCGTATGCGCGATCGCGGCCAGGGTCTGCGGCGAGACGCCGGGTGCGCACTGGGCGGAAAGGGCGAGGACGAGGGCGAGATCGAGCAAGGCAGGGCTCCGTTGAGAGCCCTGAGCAGACCCCATCGGCCGCGCGCCTTCGATCCGCTAGGGCGCCACCGGAGAGCTACGGGGTGAAACTACGGGGCTCGGCGGCGCGGCGATCGTCTCTCGCCAGAAGCGCGACGGCCTGCACCCGAGTTCTGACGCCGAGCCAGCGGCACCCGAGCAGGATGTGGTCGTCGACCGTGCGGGCCGACAGGCCGAGGCGACCCGCAATCTGACGCGATGACAGCCCTTCGCCGGCCAGACGCAAACAGTCGGCCTGGCGAGCGGACAAGCCGTCGCTGGAACGAAGCGGGGCATGATCGGAGGGGAGGGACGGCGACTGGGGCATGGACTCAAGCCAGACCCGGATCGAAGTTTGCGGCAAGACCGCAAGGTTCACGCAGCGAATTTACGGTGTGAGGCGAACCCTGATCAGTCTTCCTCGTCCTTCGAGGGCGTGACCAGCCGCCCAATCCGTTCATCGAGCCACGCCTTGGCCGCGTCATCCCGTCTCACGGCCTGCATCCCGAGATCCTTCAGCGTGCGGGTGAAGGCGTTGATGATCGAGCGCGTGTCGAGTTCCATGATCGCGTCGCCGACCTCCTCGTCGAACTCCTGCGTCACGACCCGAAGCGCGAGCATCGCCTTGTTGTCTGCGCAGCGTACGGCGAACTCCGGGGACCCCAAGGCCATACAGTCAATGATCGCGTAGGGATCGCTGTCTGTGGCCTCGGCGAAGCGGTGGATGCGCTCGAGATTGATTTTTCCCTTCCCGGCCTCGAAGTGTTCGTACGACCGCTTGGCCATGCCCATGGCCTCGGCGACCTCGGCCGGTTTCATCCGCCGATGGAGCCGGATCAGGCGCAAAGCCGCAGCCAGGATTTCGTTCTGAGAGCGGGGACGATCGCTTTCCATCTGCTCGGCTGCCTCGGGTTGTGGAGGTCAACGTGATTCTCGACGCCTTACTCCCGGTGGTTGAAAAATGCGGCAGTTGAGCATCAAATGAAAGACGGGAAGCTCACGGTGTCCCAAGTCTTGCGCAAGGTGCGCAAAGAACAGGCGGTAATCGTATGAAAACTGTTGGCCGGTTCTTGGCTGCTTATTATCTGCGGATGGATTGGTTGGCGTCGGTGGCGAACGCACGAATCAATGGCCATGCGCCGCAGCTGGGCGGCCTGTGATGCGTGAGCGGGACCAGTTCGCCGTGGCCCGAACAGCCTTGGCAGGGTACGCCGCAGCCGGGCGGTTCGGTTGGGGGCATCCGCTCGTGGCCACCAGCTTGGCCACCGAACTCGGCCTAAGCCCGACGCCCGTCCGCGAAGCCCTCGCTCACCTCGCCGGCGAAGGGATAATCGAGCATCGACCGGGCCGCGGCTATTTTGCGCCTAGCCCAACAGCGGCTGATATTGCTGGCTTATACGGGCTTCACCGTCAGTTCATTCTTTGGTCCTCGACCACCCATGCTCCGCAAGCGAGGGCGCCGATGGAGGGGCCGATAGACGAGGTCCTGCGGATCGAAAGCGTGTTTGATCGGCTTGCCGATAGAGGCGGTAACAGTGCAGTGCTCGAAGCCTACCGCCGGGTTCGTCTCCAACTCAGGCCGATCCGTCGGATCGAAGTTCTGCTGCAGGACACCGGGTTGGACAGCGTTCTGCGGATTGAAGGTCTTGGACGAGATGAGCAATGGAAGGCTGTAGCGGAAAGACTCGACGAGTATCACGAACAGAGAATCGCCCTTTCAGCCTCTCTTGAGAAAGTGATGCGGCAATCCGCGTAAAGTATATTCCAAATATAGTTTGAAAATACGACAGCATGCGCGCGTCCTGACGGCGTCGGGCAATCCCGCCCGGCATAGGAGGCAATCACCATGCTGAAGAACCTGACGCGTCTGATCTCCCTGGGATCAGCCGCCCATCACACCCGCGCCGAAGTCGGCATCGAGAAGCCCGAGCTGAACCCCATCCAGTACTACGACGAGGCTGGTTCAGGCCTGCTCCGGCTCGGCTCCGCCGCGCTTCAAACGCGCGCGGACTCCCCGGACGGCGAGTTCGAGCTGATCCCGGTCCAGCGCTGGACCATGACCGGCGTGCATTTCCACTGAACGACGGGACGTCGGCCCGGGCGGGCCGGCGTCCTCCTCAGGGCGATCTCTCATGATATTTCTGAAGGCTGGCGTGCATGCCGCCGTCATCGATACGGCCCTCGTGATCCTGGATCTCGAGGCCGATCACTATTTCTGTCTCCCAAACGGCGGCGAGACCTTGGTGCGCCGACCTGACGGCGGAGCGGAAGTCCTGCGCGGCCCGGCGCGGGATACGCTCGAGGCCGCTGGCTTGCTTCAAGCCGAAGCGCCGCCGTTGGTTCGAACACTGCCTGCGAAACCCTCAAGAACCGCCATCTACGACCCCGCTGAAGTCTCATGGCGCGATTTGCTCGCAGGCCTCGCCGCTACGCTCGATGTGCGGAAAATCAAACCTGGGTCAGGAATCGCCGCCTATCTCTCTGAACCCTCTTTGCGACCTTCGCCCGAGCCGAAGGTGCTGCGCGCAGCACGGGCCTTCTGGCGGCTGCAGCCCTGGCTTCCAATCGAAGGTGAATGCCTCGTGCGGTCGGCTCTGCTCGTTCGCGCCCTGCATCGGCAGGGTCTCGAGGCCCAGTGGGTGTTCGGTGTGCGGCTCTTTCCATTCATGGCCCATTGCTGGGTTCAAGCGGGCGACACCTGTCTCAACGATGATGTCGAGCGCCTGTCGGCCTATCAGCCCCTGCTGTGCCGATGATCCCCGCCGTCGATGCCCGCGCCTATCTGCTGATTGACAGCCGCGACGCGACGCAGGGCGATCTGAACCGCCTCGATCAGGCCCGCCAGGCCTTGCTGGCGGCAGGCTGGCGATCGGCCCTGATCGTTGACGATATCGAAGTCTTCCTCGGGCCTAACGCGACCTTGCCCGTGCGACAGGTCCATCGCCGCCACATCCAGATCGGAACATGGCGGCCGACTGACCGGTCCATGTCTTCGATCATCGGCACGAGCCGAACGTCGATCGGCCTGGCATCTGACGTCATCTATTCGGGGTGGGGGCGGTACATTCTCGCTTGGCGCGACGACGATGGGCGTCTCGCTCTCCTTCGGGAACCGAGCGGCGCTATCGATTGCGTGTGGTGGCGCAGCGGCGGGCTTAGACTGGCGTCGGATCAGCCTCCACAGGTCGCGGATGCGCTTCTGCCACCGGAGATCGCGATCGACTGGGAGGTGTTGGCGGCACTGTCTGACAACCCGGGGCTACTCACGGACCGACCTCCGCTCCGAGGCCTGAACGTCGTCACGCCGGGAGATATGGTTCGTCTCGGCGACACCATGGAACGTCACGTCCTCTGGTGCCCGTCCAACTTCGTTGGGGCTCCGTTCGACGACAGTCCTGACGCACTGCGCACACTCGTGGATCATGTAGTGGCCGAGGTTCTCTCGCCTTATGAACGGATTCACGGAGAGATCTCCGGCGGGCTCGATTCAGCCATCGTTTCGGGCAGTGTTGCGGCGGCGGGGCTGGGGCCGCAGGCGCGCTTCGTCAACTATTTTGGTGACTGGGGGGAGGGTGATGAGCGGGCTTACGCCTTCGCTGCGGCCGAGAAATCTGGACTGCGCCTTACCGCAATCAGGAAGCCCGTGGCGGCGATTACGGAAGCGCTTCTGCGTCCGTTGGGCGAGGGAATTAGGCCAGCATTGCATGGCGTCGATGTCGCCTATGATCGCGACGTCGCCAGACGCCTTCGGCAGGGGCGAGCCACCGCCCTGGTGACGGGGCAGGGCGGGGACGCGGTTTTCTATCAGGCTCCAGAGCCCCGTATCGTGGTCGACCGCCTTCGCCGCGAGGGGCTGGCCGGATTCCGACCGCGCTACTGGGGCGAAATGGCCAGATGGACCCGCCACTCTGCCTGGACGCTCGCCCGTCTGGCCCTATGGCCTCCGCCACGGCAGCCTTCGTCGGCTCCGATCCACCCTTGGCTGGCGGACGCCGCAGACCTCCCGCCGGGTAAACATGGACAGGTCCATCGGCTCGCTAACTGCCAACTCTTCTGGAGCGACTGTTTGAGAGCCAGGGTGGCCGACCTCGTCCATCCCCTGCTCAGTCAGCCCGTGATGGAGCATTGTCTCGCGATCCCTGCCGATCGGCTGACTCTGGGCCCGAGAGACCGTGGGCTGGCGCGCAAGGCTTTCTCAGGCCGCCTGCCGGCATCCATCGTCCAACGGCGTGACAAGGGTGATCTGGGCCGGTTCTACGGACACGTGGTTCAATCCAGCCTTGCGGACCTCCGTCCTCTGCTGATGAACGGTTTGATGGTCGAGCATCGAATGCTTGATCCGGTGGAACTCGGTCGAGATCTCGAGCCCGAGCGTCTCCTATGGAGCCCGGGCGCCAACAGACCCCTGCTGCTCGGGGTGCTCGAGGTTTGGGTGCGGCATTGGACCGAGCGGATCGAGGCGCGCCGGCGGACCGAGATAACGGCCCAACCAGTCGAGGATGCGCGCGTGTAGGTCCCTCACATTGCCGGGGCTCTCATAGACATGGCCCTCGCCATAGTAGGTCACCAGGGCGGCTTCCCGGTTCAGGCGGTAGAGCGCGCTGAACAGGGCGCCCATACGGGCGTTCTCCTGATCGCCTTCAGCCAAGAGCGTCGGACTGCGAAGGCGTTCGACGCTGAACAAGGGGCTTTGGGCGACATAGTTCTCCGGGGAGGTGGAGAAAGCGCCGAACGCGCCTTGGCCCGTTTCACCCCATCCCGCCATCTGCCCGACCGGAACGCCCTCGTCCGGAGCCACGCGGAAGAAGGGCGGTAACTCCATCGAGCGCGTCAGCTCGGGATAGCCGCTGGTGGCGATCACCGCCTTGAAGCGATCCGATTGAGTGGCGGCGCGCAAGCTCGAATACGCGCCGTAGCTATGGCCCATCACGGCCACCCGGTTCGGATCGATCAGGCCCAGACGGCCGGCTTCATCCACGATCGCGAAGATGCGGTCGGCCAGATCCTCCATTGTCGGGCCGGATGCGGGGTGTGGCAGACTGGCGATGAGGACTGCATAGCCGGCGCCGGCGATCACAGACGGATTGTTTTGCGGGTTCCTGGACCCCGGCAGGATCGTCGCCGGCGGCGCCGAAAGAGCTCTGCCGGGATAGATCTGGACCACGACAGGCGGACGTTCGCCTGCGGCCATACCTGCGGGGAGGAGAAGCCAGCTCCTCAGGGCCTGACCTTCTGGCCCCAGATGAGCAACGGGTTCGACGCGGCCCCAGGCGACGTCACGCCAAGCGGCGTTGACCGTCGTCAGCGTCTGAACCTCATCGAGCGCATGGAGGCGGACGGTCGTGACGCCGCGTTCGTCGAGACCGGTCGTCACGACCCCGGCCGGGCTCACCGCGACAGCCCGCTCATCCCCCGTGATCGACGACACGCAAATCGGGGTCGCCGTTGGAAGCGTCCGGATGCAGGCCCCGTCAACAACCGATCCCTGGCCAAGAAGAAGGGCGCTGGGGTTCCATTGCGCGGGATTGGCTCCGTCGGACATTTGTCCCAAATCCATCAGCCGGCCCGGAGCGATCTTGGCGCCGTCCAAGTCGTAGAGCCCATCGTGGCGTTGAACCACGGTCCGGCCCTGGAGGCGCGCGATACGTTCTCCGGGCTCCTTTACGAGGAAACGTTCGCCGTCATCCCGTCGCCAATGCCGGTTCCGATCGTCTTCGCCGACCTGGATCAGCGGGCGCACACCGTCCCAGCTTGCCAGTGGGATTGCAACGCCGTCCCAGGTCCTCTGCAGCCAGGGCCGGTCCGGGCCCGTGTCCAGCCTTTTGGCCGTTCCGTCGCGACCGATGAGCCAGTACCGACCGGCCTCATCGAAGTCCGCCGACCCGGACGGGCGGCCGAAGGCGAGCAGGCGCGAGGAATCCGGGGACCAGGACATCAGATACATGGCGAGGTCCTCTTCCGGCAACGGATCGGCGACTGCGCCGCTGTCCAGATCGATCACCGCAAGGCGACGACGCCGGATCGGATCTCCGACGAGGAGGGGGCGACCCGGAGTGGGCTGAATGTCCTCTGCATTGCGAAGAGCGGCGAGACGGCGTCCATCCGGCGAAAGCGCCAGATCGAACCATTCGCCCTGCGCCAGAACACGCTGGCTGCCGGTTTCGGCGTTGACGAGGATCAGGCTTGAGGGAACGGCTTGGGCCCGCGCATCTCGGTTACGTCCACTGGGTATATAGACGCTGCTCGACGCATGACCGGAGGCCGCGTTCCGCCAAAGACGTTCGACCCGGTCTTGGGTCTGGAAACCGACCCTCATCTGAATCGGAAAATCGTCAAGCGGTCGAGCTATGACGGCGACGTCAGTCTCTGATCGCCAGGCGATAGAGCGCCCGAACTGGATCTGTTCCGGCGTGATCGGGAGCCATTGAACGTCGCCCGTCGCTAGGGTGAGTATACCCATTCGGTAGGTGGCTTCCGTGACCTTCAGCACCACCATTCTCGTGCCGCTCGGCGAGAAGGGGCCTGCGAGATAGCCTACATCATGGCCGGCCGCTGCGAACCGCCGCGTAGGCGACAGGCCGTCGGCTGCGTGGATCTCCAGTTCGGTCAGCAACGCGTAGGTCGTGGTCTGGAAGCGATAGGTCGCGGCCTGATCATGGGCCGCCTGCCGCTCGACGACGACCCAGCGTCCGTCGGGGCTGGCCCGCACTTGGCCGACGCCCTCACGTCCAATCAAATCCTCGACCCCGAACCGGTGGGTTTGAGCGGATGCTGGACAGATTCCGACCAGGCTCGCCGCAAGGGCGAGCGCTACGGGAAGGCGGCGCATCACCAGGCCTTCGTCAGCTGCAGAGAGATGAAACGGCCGAGGACATTCGCATTGGCGGCGTCATAGGCGATCCCTTCCGGCGCGTCATAGAACGGCGGGTCGCGGTCAAAGAGATTCTGGACCGTCAGCGACACGGCGGTTCCATGGAGCAGGCCCGCGTCGGGCGCGAACCGCACCAGAACGTCGGCCGTGGTCCAGGAGCCGATACGGCGACCGGCGAGGTCCGCATAGTCGCTCACGTGGTTGAGCGAGGGCGCCACCGTCCATGAACCCCGTGACCAACTTGCTGACGTTCGTCCCCTTAGGCCGACCGGGAAGTTGGGGCGATCCAACTGGGATACGGTCGGTGAGGTTGGTGTGGGCTGAGCGTCGAAACGCTCGAGCCAGGTCAGGGTGACGTCGAGATCGAAGGCGTTGTCCGCGACATTGAAGCCGTAGCCGGCCGAGAGATCGAGGCCCTCCACCTGAACCTTGGCGGTGTTCACATAGCGGGCGTCCACGATCGCCCCATAGGAGGTCGCAGGGAACAAGTCGCGCAGGTTTGTGGTCGGCAGATCGAGAATGGTCTGGACGGCTGCGCGATCGGCGGCGTTGTTCACCGGGTCAAGTGTGCGGACAAACGGGGCCAACGCAGGATCAGATAGCACCGTGAGAATGCTCTCGAGCGCGGGTTGACCGATGCGATTATCGAAGTCGGTTCGGAAGACGTTTGCGCCCAGTCTCAAGCCGGGAATTCCCGTCGGCTTGATCTCGAAGCCGGCAGTCCATGTGTCCGCCTCCTCAGGCGCGAGGTCCGGATTGCCGCCGTAAAGGATCATCGACAAAATCTGCAGTGATCCCCGCGGTAGAATGGACGGACTGGCGCTGGCCGCGTCGTTCAGCTCGCGCAGGGCGGGAGCCCGAAACGATCGGCCGTAGTTGGCCCGGAGAAGGAGACCGTCAGTCGCCTCCCACAGGACACCTGCCTTTGGGCTCGTCGTTTGACCAATGTCGCCATAGTCTTCGAAACGCGCCGCCAACGACAGTTCCAGCCGATGAAGGCCGGGCAGAGCGTTAGCCTCGCCGAACAGAGGCACGCGCAGTTCGGCAAAGGCGGCGCTGACATCGCGTTCGGTTTTCGTGCGAGCTCCGACCGTCGGAGCCGTGCCCGAGGAGAAGGTGGTGACCTGACGTTCGAAGGTCTCCCGACGGAAGTTCAGCCCCGTTGCGAGACGGAGCGGCCCTCCTGGCAGCTCCAAAATCGTGCCGCCGATCTGCATATTGGCAGAGATGTTTCCGGTCTGGCTTTGGTTTCGGCTGTAGCCTGCGCTGATGAAGTTTAGGATGGTCGCGCTGTTGGAGCTTCCGCTGCCGAACGGGTTAAAAAAGCCGTCGCGCGCCGTGCTGAAGGAGGTGAGGGGGCTGTCCGAAACTGCCCCGAGGGCTTCGCGGAGGTTGGTCGACTGCAGGGCGCCGTCGGAACCGGTACGGGCCTCTTCTGTGCTGTATGAGAAGTAAGACTCCAGTCGCCAGTCGCCAAAAAGGTCAGCCGTCCCGCCCAGACTCGCGCCGAAGGATTCGACTTTGCCGAAGACCTTCGGAGGCGCGATCTCGCCTTGGAAGGAGTAGGCGATCGTGTGCGAGCTGGCTCCGGTCGGAGACGCGAAATAGGGGTTGGCTCTCGTGACCGTCAGAAGGGTGCTGATCGCGGTCGAGACCGTTTCATACTCACGAACGCCCCACCGCGCATCGGCGCTGAGCTCGAAACGATCGCCGAAGGATTGGCGTGCGGCGGCATAGGCGCTTTGGCGCGTCTGGCGGGGCAGGACGTTGCTCGTCGCCCTGAAATTCTCGAGGTTGGTCTGCCCTAGCCGGAAATCGGCCGGGAGCAAGCCCACCCCGTTCTGGCCGTCGGGGATATTGTACCTCGGAACGTAGCTCCCGGTCGCGGCGTCCAGAACGACGATGTTGCCGGGATTGCTGTAGAAGGAGCGCCGGTCGTTTCCGCCGAGCCACGTGTGGTCCGCGTCGCTGGCTCGCCGACGCTCGGATGCGGCCAAGGCGTCGCGGTCGTAGTATTCGTAGGTGAGTATGGCCGAACCACTCGACCACTGTCTCCCCAGAACCTGCGCGATTTGATATTCGCCGCTCGCGCCGTCGGATGTATTACCGATCCTCACCCGGGTCTCAGCGCCATCGTAGTCGTCTCTGAGGACGATATTTACGACGCCGCCCACCGCGTCGGCGCCGTACAGTGCGGAGGCACCGTCCAACAGGATATCGACACGCTCGACAGCGGCGGTGGGAATTGTTGAGACGTCAACGAAATCGCCTTTGGCGCCGGTGCCTGCGAGCCTCCGTCCGTTGACCAGCACGAGTGTCGCGTCACTGCCAAGACCGCGCAGGTTCACGCCATTGGCGTATGTCGAGTTCGTGCCGGAGCGATCGGCACCGTTTCCCAAAGCGGCTTCGTTCGCTGTGCCTCCGAAATTCTGCGGCAGGCTCGCGAGCAGTTGGGCCACGGTTGCGCGGCCGTCCCGATCCATCTGGTCCCGCGTCACGGTGACGACTGGCGAGGGGCCGTCGGCAACCCCTCTTATCAGGCTGCCCGTAACAACGACATCCTCGATCTCGACGGCTTCATCCGCCACGGCCGCCCGGGCCGAAGGGTCGAAGACGACGAGGGTTGTCTGGCTGGTGCGCCGAAACCGAAGCCCGGTGCCCTGAAGCACGGCCGACAGGGCCTGGCCGGTGCTCAGCGCACCTGTCACGCCCGACGACTGACGACCGGCCACAAGGTCAGTTGAATAGAGAATTTGCTCGCCGCTTTGGGCCGCGAACAGGGGCAGTGCGGTTTGCAGCGGGCCGGCGGGAACGCGGAACTGCACGGCAGCCGTTTGCGCCTGGGCGATGACAGGCGTCGCCGCAGCGAGCATCAATACGCTAAGCGCGGTGGAACAAGGACCGATACGCATAACACTCCCCCGAAATGGATACCCGCACAGACGCGGGTTGGGGAAGAGACGAAGGGGCGCGGTTAAACCCCTCAGCGCACCGCTGCATTTTTCGCAGGGGCGTCACGAATGACGATCTGACCGGTTGGAGTCCGCTCGGCCACGACGGGATAAAGCTCGACGAGCGCGGAGACGAACCCCTCGACGTCGCCCGTGTTGAAAGCGCCGCTGACGGCGATGCGAGAGATGGCAGGCGCCTGAAGAACGACCTTGGTGCGGCTGTAGCGATTGACCTCGCCGACGGCGGTTTCGATGGTGTCGCCAGCGAAGATCAGTCGCCCCGTCGTCCAACTCGTTTCCGAGGCGACGTCCACGGCGCGGACGGCGGGACGCGGCGAGGTCGTGACGATCTGCTGGCCCGGCGCGAGCGACCACCCCTGAGAGACCGCCGAACGATCACTTACATCGACCTTGCCCTCGACGAGGGTCACCTGAGCGCCGTCTCCTGATCGACGCACGTCGAATCGGGTGCCAACGGCGGTCACGTCGGTGTCCCCGGCGCTGACGATGAACGGGCGCGCACGATCGCCACGAACCTCGAAGAAGGCCTGGCCGCTTCCCAACTCCACGGCACGGCGGCCGCTGGTGAGCTTCACGGTGATACGAGAGTCCGTGTCCAGCGTGACCTTCGACCCATCTGCCAGCACCACTACCCGTCGCTCCCCTAAACCGGTCTCGTAAGACAGCGGGCGGGCGGACCACATCGTGACGCCGATCACCACGGCGGCGACGGCTGCGACGGCGCCGGTCGGGATTACGGCTTTTGAGAAACGGCTGTGGACCTTGCGAGAAGCGTCTGCGCGGGCGCGCGCGCCTTCGGTCAAGGCGGCGATATCGGCGTCGCCCTTGAGGCTCCCGGCTGCCTCCCACATCGTTTCGATCCGGGCATACGCCTCAGCATTCTCGGGTATGCGGCGCCACTGGCTGAAAGCCGTGACATCCGAAGCCGCTACCCGCTTCTGGTTGAGGGTGGCGAACCAGGACGCGGCCTGGCGCCGTCTCACGTCAAGGTCTGTATTGGCAGTCATCGTTCGTGCCTTAGACGTCCAGTTGCGCCGTGCAGTGCTCAACAGCCTTGGCCATTCGTCGTTCAACCGTAGCCAGGCTGATCCCGTTAGCCATAGCAATCTCTGAGTATGTCATACCGTCAAACCGGCTCAGGACGAAGACATCCCGATAGAGTGGCGGCATGGTCATCAGGATCTGCTTCAGAAGAAGTCGGTCGACAGCCGCGTCAGCAGCCGTGTCCATGACCGGAAACGCGCCCTGTAACGTCCGGTCCCGCAAGGCCATACGACGCCGCTCATCGCGAACGAGGTTGAGCGCAACGCGAAGAAGAAGAGCCTTTGGGTGGCGGATGTCTTCGAGCAGGTAGGGAGCGAGGCGAAGGTAGGTTTCCTGCACCACGTCAGCCGCATCGTCGACGCCCACGCGGCCTCGCAGTCGCTTGCCCAGCCATCCCGAATAGCGCCGGTAGAGGCCGTTAAGGGTCGCCGCAGCGCCCGGGTTCATCTCCTTCACATCGCTCAAGGCGACCTCCAGCCCGTTTTCAGGAGGCAGGAATCCGAGAGCGCGCCCGCTCCGACGCAAGCGCGCGCGAGGGCGCGCCGCAATCGTCAGCGGACGACGCCGCGCGTCAGAGCGCGGTCGTGAAGATTGAGCTTCGCACAGGGGATTCCCGGCCCCTATCGGCGCGAACGCCGACGAACAACCATGAATCAAAGCGAGTCGCAGTGCAAGGCGGAGGGGTCGGGCGAGGAATCCTCTGCTAAGAGGCCCGCTACTTCAGGGTGCAACGCCGCCTCCGCCAATGGCGGGCCCCGGCTCAAGTCCCGCCCTTATCTGACGGCGCCCGACGGCGTCTTGTGTAAGCGGTCCCGGTCCCGGAGCAAATAGCCTCCAAGGCGTTTCGCCGGCGTGGCGACCCTTGGTTCTGGTGATTTCCCGCAAGTTTATTGCGGAGAGTGCGCAAGGTCTCTGCGTTGATAGGGCAGCCGGAACGGATCACGCTTCATCCAGCAAAAGCGAGCATATTCATGACTCCGGATCTCCCATCGACTGTCGGATCTCAGGGTTTCCTCCTGAGCCCGCGAGAGCTGGAATGTCTGGTCTGGGTCAGCCGCGGCAAGAGCTCGGGAGATATTGGCAGCATCCTCGGACTGTCGCCTAGAACGGTGGATAGCTATCTGGAGAAGGTCTGCGCAAAGCTACGCGTGCGCACCCGGATCGAGGCCGTCGCGATCGCGGTGCGCGCTGGGGTCATCGATCCGGACTGATGCGCGCAACACGCGGGACGCGATATTAGATCGAGAATCGGATCATGATCGCGCGCCTGACCGTGATCATGTCGCTGATGCCCGGAGACGTCGTCCAAGCTTTCGCCGGGGAGATCGCATCACGCGACGTGCGCCGACTCGAGTCCTATCTGGCAGAGCGGGTCGCCGCCCAGTTCGATATCGCGGGCGAGCTTGTGGGTCGGCCCGCTCTTCTCAGCTTCTGGCGGCGCCTCTTTCAAAGCTACGCGCTCTTCGAGCTTCACATCCTCAAGTCCGTCACCCAAAACGAGCTCGTGATCACTGAAAGCGTCTACTTGCTGGCGGGGCGTCGCGGGGCGGTGATGAGCGTCCGCGCGATCAACATTTTCGAGGTCGAGGAGGGGCTGATCACTCGTTGGCGCGATCACGCTGACCTGGCTGAGGTGCCGCAGGCGGAAAAGGATCGATGGCGCCGCCTCAGCACCGACCGCTGGTGAAAGAGGGGAGGGGGCGGGCCGGGAACTTCTGTGTGAAGCTCGGTGTCTTCACCCGTGATCGCCGCCGACGCAGAGCGTCCCCTGGCTCAAGATCAAAGGCTATCCGGCCGAGGCCCGCCGTCCACCAGTCTACGCATATGCGGATGGATGCCAAGCGGGTCACCGGCGGGCAGACGCGACGAGGCTCTAGTCGACGCGGCTGAGACTTGCCCCCTCAGCGCCACGCTAATGCCCCGCTGCCCCAGGGCATTTTGAGGCGATAGATTTTCGAAACAGAAGGCCGTCTTTCAGGCTGGCCGCGATCCGCTCTGCCTTTTCGGTCAGTTGTTGTGCGGGCCCGGTCTCGAACAGTTCATCCGCCGTGGTTCTCCAAAGGGCGAGCCAACGATCGAACATCTCGCCGCGGATCGGCAGACTCCGATGCGCCGCAAACGGATTGCCCTTGTAGCGCCCTGTCGTGAGCATCACCGAAGACCAGAAGTCGACGAGGCGGGCCAGGTGCGCATCCCAATCCGGGACGGCCGCCGCGAACACTGGGCCAATCATGTCGTCGACTCGCGCGCGGGCGTAGAAGGCCGCAACCAGGGCGGTGATCCCGCTCTCGTCGAGACACTCCCGTTTGCGCGCGGTCGCGCCGGTTTGATGGGCCGCCACCGGGGTCACCGCCACCTCGAACCTTCACCGTGTTTGCCGACGCTCTCCCATTCTGGCGGAGCGGCCTTGTGCACGAACTGCTCGCTGACCATCCAGCCCTTGAGCGGGCGAAGAACTGCGAGGCAGGCGAGGAGGAGCAGCGGCATGGTCACGACGATGTGCACCCAGATCGGAGGATGCGCGCCGAACTCGAACCACATGAACAAGCCCATGCCAACGACCCCCACCGCGCTCATCCCGAAGAACGCCGGCCCGTCCGCCGGATCTGCGAACCCGTAATCCAGATCACAGGCCGGGCATGCGGCGCGGATGGTCAGGAACCCTTGAAGGAGATCGCCCTTGCCGCAACGGGGGCATTTGCAGGTCAGACCGGTCGAGAGCGTGCTCAGGGGCGGGTAGGCCGGCTGAGCAAGGTTCGGCGCGATTATCAGAGACAGGCCTCCGCCCGACGCTCCCGCGTCGGGCGGAGGCGAGGCTGGCGACATCATGCCGCGTGCTTCCAGGCGGGCTCAAGCGCCACGTGGGGCGGACAGGGCGCGACGGCCTGGATCGGCAGCCCCGCCAGTTCGTTGGCATAGCCGTGGTTGACGTCGCGATGATGCGCCTCGTCGGCCCGCACGACCAGCACCACATCCCGCAGCGTGGCGTCGTCGGCCAGGCCCCAGTAGCGTTTCGCGATCTCCGGCGCCGGCACGTTGGGACTGCGGCCTTCGTCGATTTCGGCGAGATAGTGAGTGTAGCTGGTCACCGCCTCCTCCTCGAAATACCCGACGACGCGGTGGGCCGTCTTGGAGGACACGAGATAGAGCCCGAAGAAGAACAGGTAGAAGACCCACTGAACCGAGACGATGACGAAGCGCTCGAACAGGGTCGGCTTCGAGATCTCGATGAAGGTCATCAGGTGCATCCGCTCGTTTTCGGCCTCGTCCATCAGAGTTTTGATCCACCCCTTGTCGTCGCACATCCGGCGCAGGCAGCTCAGGTGGTTGATGGTCGCGCCGACCATGCCCGGCACCGCAGCGACGGTCTCCAGAACGACCGCCCGATGGCCGTAGCGCTTGGCAAAGAAGGTGTCGGCGCAAAAGCGGAGCAGCTTGGTGAAGCCAAAAGCCACCGTGTCGGACAGGCCTTTGGGCCGGTGGTGGATCGAGAGATCGACGAGGGGGGCGGTCATGGCCTTAGTTCCTGCTGAACCGGAGAGGCTCCGGGCCGCTGCGGCGGCGTCTTGAAGATGTCGTCCGTATAAATGGCTCGCCGGGCGCGCGGCATTCGGGTCTTCGCCCTAAGGGGAATCCCGGAGGTCTGAGACCCTGCACACACCTCGAACCCGCGGCGTGGGGTACGACTGGCGCCCGCTCTTGTATTGATGCGTCCGTCGCAGCTGCATCCCGATCTTCGGCGTAGCCTTCCTTTTCGCCTTGCCGATCTCTGGCAACCCGGAGTGTTTCTCGTCGTTGTTCGATTGGGATCGTCACAATGGGCAATGCTGGCTTCACTGAGCTTCGGCATTCTCGATTAGCCCTCTCGTGTGCCGTCGCCATTCACCAGGCGGCCAAACACCTGTCCCCGACGAGGTGCTCTGCGGGAGTCTCTGCAGCCATTGCAGCGGGCGAGGCGTGGTTTGATGCGAGCCCTGGAAGGCTCTGATGGAGAGCGACTGATGTCGACTGGCTTCACCACCATTGGTCATTCCAAGCGCGGTCTCGAGGAGTTTCTGGAGATGCTCCGTCAGGCACGCGTCGATCTGCTTGTGGATGTTCGCTCGTTTCCGCGTTCTCGCAACAATCCGATCTTCAACATTGACCGGCTGCCTGACGATCTGGCGTTGGTCCAGATCGCCTACCGACATTTTCCAGAGCTTGGCGGACGTCGTCCCAAGCAGCTTGAGGTCGATCCGGCCCTGAATGGTCTGTGGCGGGTACAGAGTTTCCACAACTACGCCGATTACGCTCTCGGCCCGGCGTTCGGCGACGCCCTCAACACGTTGATCGAACTCGGTCGTGAGCAGCGTGTCGCCTTGATGTGTTCCGAAGCCGTTTGGTGGCGCTGTCATAGGCGCATCATCACTGACTATTTGCTGTTCAGGGGAGAAACCGTCGCCCATCTGATGGCGATCGTGACGTGACCCCCGTTTCTCATCCAGCCATAACGAGAGTCCTTGGGTGATCTGAGCTGGGGTTGGTGGGGTTGGCAA
>JAIEQA010000167.1 GCA_019748095.1 Caulobacteraceae bacterium
CCAGCGCCCCGGCTCCGGCCGCCGCCGCCACCCCCGACGACGAGGCCCCCGCGCCCCGCCGCCGCGCCACCCGCAAGAAGGCCGAGGTCGCCGGGGACGAATAGTCCCCGCGTCCCCGGTGTCGGTCAGTCCTTCGTCGGGCTGACCGCGCTCGCGTCGCCATAGGTCAGGGCCAGGAAGACGTCCTCCAGATCCGGATCCTCGGTGGTGATGTCCGAGATCGTGATTCCCGCCGCCCGCACCGCCGCCAGCACCTGTTCGACCGAGGACTGGCCCTTGCGATAGGTGATGGCAAAGGCCCCGTTCGGCCGCGCCACCGTCTCGAACCCGGCCACGACCGGCAGGCCCGCCAGCGCGTGCTCGGGCGTCACCACGACATTGCGCGTATCCAGCCGGCGCAGCAGCTGCGGTGTCGGCTCGCACGCCACCACCTGCCCCCGGTTCATGATGGCGATGGTGTCACACAGCTCCTGGGCCTCCTCCAGATAGTGGGTGGTCAGCAGGATGGTCACGCCCTCGGCATTGATCCGGCGGACGTAGTCCCACAGCTGGCGGCGCAGCTCGACGTCCACGCCGGCGGTGGGCTCGTCGAGGATCAGGATCGGCGGATTGTGCACCAGGGCCTTGGCCACCATCAGCCGGCGCTTCATGCCCCCCGACAGGGCCCGTACATAGGCATGGGCCTTGTCCGACAGCCCCAGCGCCGCCAGCAGCTCGTCGCTGCGCCGCTCCCTGGCCGGCACGCCATAGAAGCCCGCCTGCACCTCCAGCGCCTCGCGCGGGGTAAAAAAGACATCGGCCACGATCTCCTGCGGCACCACCCCCAGGGCCGCCCGGGCGTCCCGGGGCCGCTCATCGATGTCCCGGCCCCAGATCGCCGCCGTGCCGCCGGTCTTGTTGACCACCCCGGCCAGGATGTTGATCAGGGTCGACTTGCCCGCCCCGTTCGGGCCCAGCAGGCCGAACATCGACCCGCGCGGGATCACCAGATCCACCCCCCTCAGCGCCGTCTTGGGCGGGGCCTTCTTCGAACCCGCATAGGTCTTCTCCAGCCCGTGCACCTCGATGGCGTTGACGGGCAGGGCTTCAGTCTCGGTCATCGGGGGCTTTCGGCGAGGAGCGTGGCCGTCTAGTTAGGCGTCGGGCCTCCTCCCGCCAAGACCACGGAACCGATCATGCCGCCCCGCCATCCCGATGTGACCGTCCTGCCGCCCGAGGAAATCCTCGTCACCTCAAAGCGCGTCGCTTGCGACGGCGGCGGCGTCCTGGGCCATCCGCTGGTCTATCTGGACATGGGCGAGGACGATTTCGTCGAATGCGGCTACTGCGACCGCCGCTTCGTCCTGGCCGCCGACCCCCTTGCCGAGAGCCACTACCTCGACCCCGCCGCCCGGCCGCCCGAGGCGCACTGACCGGCCGAAGTCGGGACCACCGGTTTCCTCCGGGGCCCAGGCCGCTGACAAGGCGTCCTGAACAGTATGGCTCCGTATCAGACGTTGCTTCGCCTGGGCCTCCTTGCGCGGGCACCCGGGTGCCGTCCTTGACGGGGGAGACCCGGCGTGCTCTCGTGTAACAGTGGTATTGAAGCGTGCCAGGGCCGATCCGGCCTCTTGCTCTGAAGCGGAGATCAGGATGAACAGGGTGTCTCTTGTCGTGGCCCTCGCGATGGTGGGTCTCGGTCTCGGTGCCTGCGCCAGCGCGGGGCCAGCCCAGCCCGTCACCCTCAGCGAGTTGGCCGCCCGATGCGAGGCCGAAGGCGGCGTGTTGGTGATGGAGGCAAGCCACTCCCGCCAGGCGGCAACAACCCGCCGCTGCCACAGGGGGACAGACGGCCTGGTTGCGGCCAGGACCATGGCGCGGACGCAACTGAGCACGGCCGTGGATCGGTCGCTCCGCAGCGGCCTGTAGCGCCTGACCGGCATCACAACCGGGCGGGGGCAGGGCCCCGGCTCTAGCACACCTGCCCGGCGGCCCAGCCCGAGCTCCAGGCCCACTGGAAATTATAGCCGCCCAGCCAGCCGGTGATGTCCACCACCTCGCCGATGAAATACAGGCCGGGCACGCCCCTGGCCGCCATCGTCGTCTGGTCCAGCGCCTCGGTCGCCACCCCGCCCAGGGTCACCTCGGCCGTCCGGTAGCCCTCCGACCCCACCGGCTTCACGGTCCAGCCGTTCACGGCCCCGTCCAGCCGCGCCAGCCCCTTGTCGCCCACCTCGGCCAGTTTGCCCTGTACCCCCTCGCGCGCGCACAGCCAGTCGGCCAGCCGGCGCGGCACCACGGCCCCCAGGGCCGTCGCCACCTGGGCCTTGCCGCCGTTCTCGGACTTCGCCGCCTTCAGCCGCCCCAGCACATCGACGCCGGGCGCCATCCTCACCGTGATCGCCTCCCCCTCGCGCCAGTAGGAACTGATCTGCAGCACCGCCGGCCCGCTCAGCCCCCGGTGCGTAAACAGCATCGCCTCATCAAATGTGGGCCTACCGCCCTTCGGGCTACTTGAGGCCGGAACGCTGCTTATACTGGCCTCCACCGCCACCCCCGCCAGCGGCGTGGTCTGCTCCAGCAGCCCCGCCTCGAACGTCAGGGGCACCAGCGCCGGCCGCGTCTCCGTCACCCGCAACCCGAACGACCGCGCGATCTCATAGCCCCACCCCGTCGCCCCCATCTTCGGGATCGACTTGCCCCCCGAGGCCACCACCAGCGACGCAGACTTCACCCGCCCCCCGTCCGACAGCTCCAGCGCGAACCCGTCCCCGTCCCGCGCCACCGCCGCCACGCCGGTGTTCAGCCTCAGCGTCACGCCAGCGTCCCGCATCCCGTCCGTCAGCATCCGCACGATCAGCTTGGCGCTATCGTCGCAAAACAGCTGCCCCAGCGTCTTCTCATGCCACCCGATCCCGGCCTTATCGACCCGGGCCACAAAGTCCGCCGCCGTGAACCGCCCCAGGGCCGAGGCCGCGAACCGCGGATTCTCGCCCAGAAAGTTCGCCACCCCCGTCCCCGTATTGGTGAAGTTGCAGCGCCCCCCGCCCGAGATGCGGATTTTCTCGCCCGGCGCCCGGGCATGGTCGATCACCAGCACGCGCCGCCCCCGCCGCCCGGCCTCGGCCGCCGCCATCATCCCGGCCGCGCCCGCGCCCACCACCACCACGTCAAAGGCTTCGTTCGTCATCCGCAGCCCCGTAGCACGCCCCGCCGCCGGGTCGAAAAGGCGGCGCCCCCGGATAGAGCCACTCCAGATCGTTCCAGAACCTCAGCAGGGTGCGGATGTCCGCCACCCGCTCCTCATTGGCCGCCCGCTGGATCGCCCTCATGATCCCGCGCCGATGCACCCACACATCGTGCCGATCGATGGCAAAGGCCATCTCCGGCCGCGGCTCGGACGGCACCCCCGACCACCCCGGCCCGCGCCGCTGCATCACCGCCCCGGGCATATCGCATTTGCGCATCTTCAGCCGCCGCGCCGCCCGGCAGATCGCGTCCCGGCTGACGCCATAGGTCTGCATCAGCACCGCATCGCGAACCCCCAGATTGCGCCGCTCCAAGAGCTCGACCCAGCGCTCGGGCGTCATCCCGCTGCGGCTCTGGGCCAGGACCTTGCCGGGCAGCCGGTCCTGCGCCGCCCGCGTCCGCCCATCCCCCAGCACAACCCCCCGCCGCTTCGCCTGCCGCGCAATCGCCTGCGCCGTCACCCCGAACCGCTCCGCCACCTCCCGCCGCGGCACCCCCAGCCCCTCCAGCCCGAACACCCGCCCCCACGCGGCCTCATCCAGTTTCGACGGTCGTCCCATGGCCACAGGATAGGGCCGGGCAGGGGGATGTATGGTTGAGGGGGCCTTGTTTCGGGCGCGGGGCTGATTTCGCGGGGGAAATCGGGGGATGCGTTGAACGGATCGGGGGAATTCGCGTGCTGCGCAGCAACGGCTCCCAACCCCGCCCCCTCTCCCCATGGGAGAGGGAAACGCGCTCAAGTAGCGAGCGACCGCGTCGCGAGCGATAGCGCCCTGAGCGTAAAGCCCCCCCTTGCCCCCCCGCCCCCGCCCGTGGCACGGGTTTCGCCCATGGACGCGAACCTCATCACCTACGCCTCCCTCATCGGCGGCCTCATTCTCCTGACCCTCGGCGGCGACACCCTCGTGCGGGGGGCGACGACGGCGGCGAAGCGGCTGGGGGTGTCGCCCCTGCTGATCGGCCTGACGCTGGTCGGGTTCGGCACCTCGACGCCGGAACTGGTCACCAGTCTCACGGCCATCCAGGCGGGGTCGCCGGGCATCGCCATCGGCAATGTGGTCGGGTCCAACACCGCCAACATCCTGCTGATTCTCGGCATCACCGCCCTGATCGCGCCGATCGCGGTCGACCGAACCGCCTTTCGTCGTGACGGGGTGGTGCTGGTCCTGGCCAGTCTGGTCTGTACCGCCGTGGTTCTGGGCGGGCAGATCGGGCCGGTCGCAGGGGCCATCATGGTGGCGATGCTGATCGCCTATGTGGTGATTGCCTATCTGGGCGAGCGCGGAGTCCAGGACGCCGAGCGCGCCAAATACGAGCATATCGCCGAGGATGCGCCCGATGCCCGGGGCGGGCTGTGGGCCGGCATCGGTCTGGCCGTGGTCGGCATCGGCCTGACCATCCTCGGGGCCCGGCTGCTGGTCGACGGGGCGGTGGTCATCGCCCGCGACTTCGGGGTGTCCGACACGGTCATCGGCCTGACCGTGGTGGCGGTCGGCACCTCCCTGCCCGAACTGGTCACCTCGGTCGTGGCGGCGGTGCGCGGCCGGGCCGATGTGGCTCTGGGCAACATCATCGGCTCCAACATCTACAATGTTCTGGGCATCCTCGGCATCACCGCCCTGCTGGCCCCGTTCGAGGCCCCCGCCGCCATCGCCCGGCTGGACATCTGGGTCATGCTGGCCGCCACGGCCCTGCTGGTCCTGTTCGTGCGCACCGGGATGAAGATCGTCCGCTGGGAAGGTGCCGTCTTCCTGGCCGCCTACGCCGCCTACATCGCCTGGCTGGCGGTGGGTTCCACCTGACCCTCTCCCGGCGGGAGAGGGCTTGAGCCTCCGGGAGCGAAGCGATCGGCAAGGCGAAAGGGTGAGGGGCACCCCCTCACCGGTTGGCACCGACCCCTCACCCTTTCGCGCAAGAACACTCGCCTGACGGCTCGCGTGCGCTCAAGCCCTCTCCCCATGGGAGAGGGGAAGACTCTTCGCGCTCAAGCAGCGAGCTTCGTCATCCCCGCGAAAGCGGGGACGCGTCGCGAGCGGTAGCGCCCCTAAATCAATGCGCCTCGTCCCAGTTCGCGGCCGCCTTGGCCTCAACCACCAGCGGCACGGTCAGGGCCACGGCCGGTTCCGCCGCCCCCTCCATGGTGCGCCGGATCACCGGCAGGGCGCGTTCGACCAGCGCGTCCGGGCATTCGAACACCAGTTCGTCGTGGACCTGCAGCAGCATGCGGACAGCCCCCAGACCGGCCGCCTCCAGCGCCCCGGGCATGCGGATCATGGCGCGGCGGATGATGTCGGCCGCCGCCCCCTGGATCGGGGCATTGATGGCGGCGCGTTCGCCGAACTGGCGCTCGGCCCCGGATTTCGAATGGATGGCCGGAATGTGGATCTTGCGGCCGAACACGGTCGAGACGTAGCCGGCCTCGCGCACCTCGGCCCGGGTCGCGTCCATATAGGTGCGGATGCCGGGGAAGCGTTCGAAATAGGTTTTGATATAGGCCCCGGCCTCGCCCTGGTCGATGTTCAGCTGGGCGGCCAGGCCGAAGGCACTGATGCCATAGACGATGCCGAAATTGATCGCCTTGGCGCGGCGGCGGGTCTCGGGGTCCATCTGGTCGACCGGCACGCCGAACATCTCGCTGGCCGTGGCGGTGTGGATGTCGATCCCGGCCTTGAAGGCGCGTTTCAGCTCGGGGATGTCGCCGATATGGGCCAGCAGTCGCAACTCGATCTGGCTGTAGTCGGCGGAGATCAGCACATGGCCGGGGGCGGCGATGAAGGCCTGACGGATCTGGCGGCCGATCTCGGTGCGGATCGGGATGTTCTGCAGATTGGGGTCGGACGAGGCGAGCCGCCCCGTGGTGGCGGCGGCCAGTTGATAGCTGGTGTGGACCCGGTCGGTCAGGGGGTCCATGGCGGCCACCAGGGCGTCGGTATAGGTGCCCTTCAGCTTGGACAGCTGGCGCCAGTCCAGCAGGACGCGGGGCAGGGCGTGGGTGTCGGCCAGCGTTTCGAGCGTGGCGGCGCCGGTCTCCCACTGGCCGCTGGCGGTCTTCTTGCCGCCGGGCAGGGCCATCTCGCCGAACAGGATGTCGCCGATCTGGCGGGGGCTGCCGACATTGAAGGGCCGGCCGGCCAGGGTGTGGGCCTCGGTCTCCAGCTCGGCCATTCTGAGGCCGAACTCGGAGGAGAGGCGGCGCAGGCGGTCGGGATCGACCCGGATGCCGGCCCGCTCCATATCGGCCAGGACGGCGGGCAGGGGCCGCTCCAGGGTCTCATAGACGGTGGCCAGATGTTCGCGGGCCAGCCGGGGCTTGAGGATTTTCCACAGGCGTAGCGTGACGTCCGCATCCTCGGCCGCATAGCGGGTCGCGGTGGCCAGATCGACGTGTTTGAACGACTTCTGGGCCTTGCCCGTCCCGGCCACGGCCTTGAACGCGATCGGCTCGTGCCCCAGATGCAACCGGGACAATTCGTCCATCCCGTGCCCGTGCAGCCCGCCCTCGAGGACGTAGCTGATCAGCATGGTATCGTCGACCGGCCCGACCCGGATGCCCTGCCGGCCCATGACCGCGATATCGTATTTACCGTTCTGGGCCACTTTGAGAATCGCCGGATTCTCCAACACCAGTTTCAGCCGCGCCAGGACCGTGGCCTTGTCCAGCTGGTCCAGGGGGGTCGCCGGGGCCGCGTCCCCGAAGTCCAGCCCCCCACCCCCCGCCGCCGGCTCGGCCTCGTGGGTCAGGGGGATGTAGCAGGCGTCGTTCGCCCCGATCGCCAGGCTGACCCCGCACAGCCCCGCATGGGTCGCCGACAGGGCGTCGGTCTCGGTATCGAAGCCCACGACCCCGGCCTCGGTCGCCCGGGCCAGGAAGCCGTCCAGCGCCTCCAGCGTCTGGATACAGACATAGGCCTCGTGGTCGAAGGCCTGGGTCTCGACGTCCGTCGCCACGGCCTTCGGGGCATAGCGGGGCGTGATCACCGGGGCGCTGAGGGGGGCGGCCGGGCGCGCCGGGGTGAAGGCCGAGCCGTTGTGCCCGGCCACGGCCCCGTCCCCCACCCGCCGCTGCAGCCCCCGGAACTCCATGATCTCGAGAAAGGCCGACAGGGTCGCCGGATCCGGATCCCGCACCGCGAAATCCTCGACCGGTTCCGGCACCGGGGCGTCGCAGACCAGCCGGACCAGCTCGCGGCTCAGCCGGATCTGGTCGGCGCAGGCGATCAGGGTCTCGCGCCGCCTGGGCTGCTTGATCTCCCCCGCCCGCACCAGCAGGGTGTCGAGGTCGCCGTACTCGTCCAGCAACTGGGCCGCCGTCTTGGGCCCGATCCCGGGGGCCCCGGGAATGTTGTCAACGCTGTCCCCGGTCAGGGCCTGAAGGTCGACCATCTTGTCCGGCGTGACTCCGAACTTCTCGAACACCGCCTCCTCGGCCAGCCGGCGGTCCTTCATCGGGTCCCACATGACCACCGACGGTCCGATCAGCTGCATCAGGTCCTTGTCGGACGACACGATCACCGCCTCGCCGCCGGCGTCCCGTACCTTGCAGGCATAGGTCGCGATCAGGTCGTCGGCCTCATAGCCGGGTAGTTCCACGCAATGGACCCCGAAGGCCCGCGTCGCCTCGCGCACCAGCGGGAACTGCGGGATCAGGTCCTCGGGCGGGGCCGAGCGGTTGGCCTTGTACTGGTCGTACAGGTCGTTGCGGAACGTCTTGTCCGAATGGTCGAAGATCGCCGCCAGATGGGTCGGCCCGTCCGCCCCCTTCATGTCCTTAAGCAGCTTCCACAGCATGTTGCAGTAGCCCTGGACCGCCCCCACCGGCAGGCCGTCCGACTTGCGGGTGAGGGGCGGCAGGGCATGGTAGGCGCGAAAAATGTAGGCGGAGGCATCGATCAGCCAGAGCCGGACCGGCGGGTCCTGCTCGGTCTGCGGGCGATCTGCGGGTGAGGGGGCGGGGGCGTCGGGCGAGACATCGGACATTCCGCGAACATAGGCGGGCGACCCGATCCCGTCACCGGGGCGAACGTCGAAAGGACCTTCACCATTTGGAACAACGATATGGGACCCGGGTTCAGTTGGCTTCACGTCTCCCGGAACCTGGCCCATGATCACCTCGCTCGCATATGGCACCCGATCCGCCGCCGCCAAACTGGAGCGGATGGAGATCGAGCGGGAGGAGCCCGGTGAAGACGAGATCCAGATCGAGGTCATGTTCACCGGCGTCTGTCACTCCGACATCCATCAGGCCAAAAACGAGTGGAACAACACCGTCTACCCCTGCGTCCCGGGCCACGAGATCGTCGGACGGGTCAGGAAGACCGGCGCGAACGCCACGCGTTTCAGGGAGGGCGATATCGTCGGTGTCGGCTGCATGATCGACAGCTGCCGGTCGTGCGAGCCCTGCAAGGAGGGCGACCAGAACTACTGCGAGGGCCCGAACGGCTGGCTGGCGACCTACAACGGGCCCATGGCTCCTGCGACCGCAACCCCGGACGCCTCCAATATGTACGGCCGCGACAACACCTTCGGCGGCTATTCCGACACCGTGGTGGTCAAGGAGGATTTCGCCCTGTCGATCCCGGAGGGGTTGGACCCCGCCGCCGCCGCGCCGATCCTGTGCGCCGGCGTCACGACCTGGTCGCCGATGCAGCACTGGGGCGTGAAGGCTGGCGACAAGGTCGCGATCCTGGGCTTCGGCGGCCTGGGCCATATGGCTGCCAAACTGGCCAAGGGCATTGGTGCCGACGTCACTGTGCTGACCTCTACCTCCGACAAGCTCGCCGATGCGAAAGCGCAAGGTGCAGACGCAGCCTATATCGAGACCGACAAGACATCGCTGGCCCCCCTCGCCGGCTCGTTCGACTTCATCCTGTCAACGATCCCTGAAAAACATGAGGTCGGGGCCCTGCTGGGTCTGATGAAGCGGGACGGCCATTTCGTCGTGGTCGGCAACCTCGATGTCGTGGACGGCGTCGACAACGCCAAGCTGGCATTCAGACGCCAGACGGTGTCCGGCTCGATGATCGGGAGCCTGCAGGAAACCCAGGATGTTCTCGATTTCTGTGCCGCAAACGGGATCGCTCCCGAAATCGAACTGATCGACATCAAGGACATCAACGAGGTCTTTACGCGTATCGAGAACGGTGAGGTCCGTTACCGGGCGGTGATCGACATGAAGACCCTGGTCTAGAACTCCCGCCAGCTGTCACCCGGATCGCGCTCGCCCGGCCGCGCCGACTGTTGGCCCCAGGTCACCATCATCAGCAGTTTGTGACTTCGGATGCGGTACTCGCCGATCATGGGAGTGACGGCACCCAAGGGCGCACCGGTCCGGGCGTCGTAGAGAAAGCCCGAGAATTCAGCGACACCGACCCGATCCCGGCGGCTGTAAAGACTGAGCTCGGGAATGGAGACCACGTTCAGGTTCTCATTGATCGGGACGGCCAGCGGCGGCAGTCCGACGACCCGCCTCATCTGCTCCAGGGACAGCGCTCCGGCCCGCAGTTCAAACACGGCGTCCGCCCGCTCCTTGTCGTCACTCAGAGCATAGCCGGATTCGGACAACGCGTTTCGCACCGCAGACAGGCCGTAGTTGGATCCTTCACCCTGAAAGTACCGTCCTTCCACAAACACCCTTGAGCCGGGCGGGATGGGCAGTCGCAGGCCCTCCACGGCCTGATCCGCCGCTCGCGCCATCAGCAGCTGTTCGGTTGCTGTCCGTCCCGGATTTGTCTCCGACGTGGAGGCACAACCGGCCAGAACGGCCGTCAGCCCCGCCAGCACCAGACGCATCCTACCAGCTTCCGACATTGGGCATGGACACCCAGGGTTCGGCGGGTGCGAGGGCCGGACCTTCCTGCAACAGCTCGATCGAAATCCCGTCGGGTGACCGGACGAAGGCCATGTTCCCGTCCCGGGGGGGGCGGTTGATGGTGACGCCGCCGTCTGCCAGCCGCTGGCAGGCTGCGTAGATATCGTCCACGCGATAGGCGAGGTGGCCGAAATTGCGCCCGCCCGTATAGGTTTCGGGATCCCAGTTGTAGGTCAGTTCGACCTCGGGCGACCGCTCGGCGGCGGAGCGTGCCTTGTCCCTGGGTGCGGCCAGGAAGACGAGGGTGAACCGGCCCGCCTCGTTTTCCAGGCGGCGAACCTCCTCAAGGCCAAGCAGATCGGTCCAGAAATGGAGCGAGGCATCCAGGTCGGCGACCCGGACCATGGTGTGCAGATAGCGCATGGCTCAACTTCGGCAGGAGGAGACGGGGAGAGGCCCTTCTAGTCGGGAATCGTCAGCTTCTAAACCCCGGAGAAGGGGCGTATGCCCGAGCTTGATCAAACTCCGTGCGCCAGGCGCGCCGGATCGCGATCGCCGGTCAGGGGGCCGGCGAGGTCTCAGGGATAACCAGCCAGAACATGGGCTCACTCACGCGTGCGAACGCGGCGCGCAGCGCCGCGAAAGGTGCTGCTGCGCCGAAAACAGTCACCCTGAAGGCGCAGCAACTCGGCGACGTCAGCTTCGCGGAAAAGCTGCGCTATGGGTTCGACAAGTCGATGGCGGCGGGCCCCATCGCACTGGTGGGCTGGCTCAGCCTGGTGACCCTCGGGGTCATTCTGATCTCCGCCACAGTCCTGGCCGTGAGCGGGATTGGACCGGATGGGGGCTTCAATTTTCTGGAGGCTGCCTGGCAGGCGCTGATGCGGACGATGGACGCCGGCACAATGGGTGGGGATTCCGGTTGGCCCTTCCGCCTCCTGACGCTGTTCATCACCCTGATGGGGATCCTCGTCTTTTCTGCCCTGATCTCGATCATCTCGGCCGGGCTGGACTCGGCGCTGGAGGCGCTGCGGAAGGGGCGGTCGCGCGTTCTGGAGACCGATCACACGATCATTCTGAACTGGTCACCCTCCATTTTCGACATCATCTCCGAACTGGTCGTCGCCAATGAGAGCCGCAAGAAGGCGCGCATTGTCATCATGGCCAATCGCGACAAGGTTGAGATGGAAGACGAGATCGCCGACAAGGTCCCCGATCTCAGGAACACCCGGATTGTCTGCCGGTCCGGCGATCCAACGGACCTGTTCGATCTGTCTCTGGTCAACGCCCAGACCTGCCGATCCATCATCGTGGTGTCGCCGGAGGGCGCCGAGGATCCCGACAGTCAGGTGATCAAGACCGTCCTTGCCCTGACCAATGACCCCAAACGGCGCGAGGAGCGCTACCGGATTGCTGCGGAGCTCCGGGACGCGAGGAATGCCGAAGTGGCCCGCATCGTCGGGGGTGACGAGGTCCAGTTGGTCCTCGCTGATGACCTCATCTCGCGCATCGTGGTCCAGTCCAGCCGTCAGGCCGGTCTCAGCGCCGTTTACTCGGAACTGCTCGATTTCGACGGCTGCGAGATCTACACGACCGAACTGGATGACCTCGTCGGCCTCACCTACGGTGAGGCACTTATGGGATACGAGTCCTCGGCCCTGATCGGGCTGCGGTATCCGGACGGCCGGGTCCGGATGAACCCGCCGATGGATCAGGTCATCGCGGCTGGCAGCCGTGCCATCATCATCGCCGAGGATGACGAAGCCATCAGCCGGACGACGATTCCTGAAGGGGCCGTCGATGTCTCGGCGATCCGCGCGCCCAAGGCTCTTCGTCGCTCTGCAGAGCGGATCCTGATCATTGGCTGGAACCGCCGCGGGCCGTTGATCGCCCTTGAGCTGTCCAAGTATGTCAAACCGGGGTCGGTCCTGACCGTGGCAGGCGACATGCCGGGCTTCGAACAGCAAGTCGCAGGGATGACCCTGGGCTCGAAGAACCTTACGGTCGAAGCCCGGATTGTCGACACGAGCCACTCTGCGTCCATCGAGGCCCTTGACCCGCTGTCCTACGGGTCGGTCATGGTGCTGGGCTATTCGGATACCATGGAGGCCCAGTCCGCTGACACCCGAACCCTGATCACTCTCCTGCATCTGCGCAAGCTCAGCGAGCGTCTCGGCGAGCATATCAGCGTGGTTTCGGAGATGATCGATATCCGAAACCGTGAACTGGCCGAAGTGACCCGGGCCGACGATTTCGTCGTGTCCAACAAGCTTGTCAGCCTGATGCTCGCCCAGGCGTCCGAGAATGAGTACCTCTCGGCCATCTTCGATGACCTTCTGGATGAGGACGGCTCGGAGATCTACATGCGGCCGATCGGGGACTATGTAGATCTGACCGGTCCGGTCAGCTTCTACACGATTGTTGAAGCGGCAAGGCAGCGCGGCGAAACGGCCATCGGCTACCGCAGACGACGCGAGTCCGGCGAGGACGATGCCCGCAATATGGGGGGTGTGGTTGTCAATCCGTCCAAGGCCGAGGTTCTGGACTATCTGCCCGAGGACCGCGTGATCGTTCTGGCGGAGGGATAGGCATCCGCAGGGGCTGCAACGGCGCGCGGGGTTGCTCCGTTGTGGCTCAGCAGGACGGTTGCCTTGCGCCGCAACAGTGAGCCGGTCTGCCGCGACGACAATTCCGGTCTATGCAGGAAGCAGAACCGCGAAAGCAGTTTCGACAGCTTCGACGGATCAGGCGGCGAGGCCCGACGCTTTCAGCAGATCTCTCAACGGGGCGATACTCTCAGGCGCTTCGGCCAGGGCCGTTCGGGCGGTCGGAGATCGGAACAGTCTCAGGGCCTCCGCCTTCGCCCGGTCGGACGCCGGTCCGAAAGGCGCTGTCTCTCCGGCTGCGAGCCGCAAAAGAGCCAGCAGTTTCTGGTGTACAGGGGCCTCGGCGCGCGCCAGCTGTGTGGTCAGTCTGGCCTCTGCCTCCACGACGCCACCCACATGACCGATCGCGCCGTTGATCTGGTCTGTGTCATGCTCCGACAGGGCGGCGGCCCGGACCGACCGTGTCAGCAGGGCGAGGACCTGCAGCTTGCGGGCGGCGGTCGGTCCCGGGCCGCGCATTTCGCTCTCGAACCGGAGGGAGGTGACGCAGGCGGCAAGCCAGCGCGCAGCCGATCGCTTGTTGGCGACGCCGGTGACGTTTTCGCACAGCCGCGTCAGTTGTTCGGCTTCGCACAGCACCGTCTCGCAGGCAGCGACATAGGCTTGAACGAAGTCGGCATTGACGAGGTTCTTTGAGCGCTCGGTGAAGGCCGTCTGAACCTCCTCAAGCGTCAGCAGTCGGCCCGCCGTGGCCGCGAGGGAAACCGCCAGGGTCCGCAGAATGTCGATCTCACCGGAAGCATCTGACGGCCTCAGCCGGCGCGGGCCCATCAGCTCGCGCAACACCATCCGGGCCAGAGAAGCGGCCAGGATCGGATACTCCCCGGCCTCGATCCGTGCGCCCAGCCGGGCGGCCGGCCCCTCGACGGCGGGCATCATCAAGGCCAGCTTCGGGTCGTTGGCAATCAGGGAGTCTATCTCTCGCGGGGCGACCATCCGGACCACCGCCGCAAGTCCGCCTCCCTGGTCGAGCGTCGGGCCCAGGATCGCGGCCAGGTGGGCCTGGGTCGACAACTGCTCGCACAGGATCTGTTCGATCGCGACCATCACCATGGCACGCGGAGCACCTTCCGCCGGAGCCCGCTCCGCCAGGTCCATCAGCCGGTCCAGTCGGGCCTGTCCGCCAGCCACGCCTTTCAGCGCGCTCGAGACCACACCACCCATGATAAAGGGGCGCTCCGGAGACCCGGCCAGCTTCTGTGCAATATCCGCGAGGGACCGGTTCGCGAGGTCGGGGAAAAGCCCGTCGCGACCGGCGAGAACCACCCGCTCCATCGCCTGGGCCGCGAGCTTCTGGTAGTGTCGGACGAGGTCGTGGGACGCCCGGCCTGTGGCCTGGCTCTCGGGAACGGCGATCTTCTGGATCGCGTGCTGCAGTTCGACACCGGACGCTTCCAGGCGTTCGACAAGGTCGGGACGATGCAGCAGTTCGAAGACCGTCACGCCGTTGCGGTTCAGCCAGTCCTCCAGCACACGACCGATCAGCTCGCGGGCATGGGGTGCGTAAAGGTCCGCAGGGGCAAGGCAGTTGGACCGTTCGCCGTCATCCATCACCTGTTTGCGCGCTGGTTCCGGAGGGCCGCGCGTCAGGACCGTGACGCTGTTGAACTCCATCGTCGTGGCGTCCAGCGTCTCCTTCGTCACCCGGACGGCGACCGCCTGCCTGTCCCTGAAAATTTCCTCGGCGGTCTCGACGGCGTGCTTTCGCTCTTCGGTCGCCAGCACGAGCGACCAGGCCGACGGCGCCGTCTTGCGACTGTAGAGCTCGTAGTGGACAGGTCCGGCCATGGTCTCGCTTTGCTCGCCTGGGCTGGGACCCTATCCGCAAGGCTTTAAGGCCGCGTTTCGCCAACAAGATCTGGTGCCCGGCAAACTGTGGCCGTAAAGTCACCGTGTTCCTGCGAGAACGGTTACGCTTGCTGCGCGTTGCAGGGTTCCCGATGCTTGCGGGTCAGACGAGGAGATCGACTTGGCCAATATCACCCTGGTGGACGATGATGAGAATATCGTCGCGTCGGTGTCGCTGGCGCTGGAAAGCCATGGTCACAAGGTGATCGCCTATCACGACGGGGCCTCAGGCCTCGAGGCGCTGGAAAACAGTCCCCCCGATCTGGCCATCCTCGACGTCAAGATGCCCCGGATGGACGGCATGGAAGTCCTCAGACGACTTCGTCAGACCAGCCAGATCCCGGTCATCATGCTCACCTCAAAGGACGAGGAGATCGACGAGATCCTTGGCTTCAACCTCGGGGCCGACGATTACATGCACAAGCCGTTCAGCCAAAGGTTGTTGATCGAGCGGGTGAAGGCGTTGTTGCGCCGATCGGGAGGGGATGGCGGCGAACCGGAGCCGTCGGCGGAAATCAGCGGCAAGGCGATCCGTCGGGGCAAGCTGGTCATGGACCCGGCGAGGCACGAGAGCACCTGGGACGGCCGTGCCGTAAAGCTGACGGTCACTGAATTTCTTCTGCTCCAGGCCCTGGCCCAGCGGCCCGGGTTCGTTAAGAGCCGCGATAACCTGATGGATGCCGCCTACGACGATCAGGTCTATGTTGATGACCGTACCATCGACAGCCACGTCAAACGCATGCGCAAGAAGTTCAGGGTCGTCGACCCCGAGTTCGATGCGATCGAGACCCTGTATGGCGTTGGCTACCGCTATCGCGAAAGCTGATACCGAGGGGTCTGACGACCGCCCACCCGGCCGGCCGTTGATCCGCTTTGGCGGGTCTCGCCTTGGCGGGTTCATCCTCGCGCTGAATCTGCTGAGCCTGCTCATCCTGTTCGGCGGTGCCCTGGTGCTGAACGAATGGAGAACGGGACTGGTCGACGCGCGCCAGGAGTCCCTCATGGGCCAGGCGGAATTGCTCGCCCGCGTGCTGGGAGACAAGGACTATACTCGCGGTGAGCCTGAGCCCGAGCTGGATCCGACCCAATCGGCAAAGGTCCTGATCGACCGCTTTGTCCCGGCGGGCCAGCGAGCAAGGATTTTTGACCGTGACGGGGTCCTGATCGCCGACAGTTTCGATGTGTCAGACACCATAGAGGGCGCGCCCCTGCCTCCCGCCCTGCCTGCGGGTACTCCGGAGCGGGAGACGGTCGACGCGGTCCGGCTGGAAGCCGCCTCCACCGCGGCCAATGCGGCGTTGGGCGAGGAGATCCAGGCGGCGCTCGCAGGTACGGCGCAGGCCACCGTCAGACGCTCGGAGTCGGGGGATCGGGTCGTGTCCGTTTCGCTGCCGATCCGCCATGTTCAGCAGGTTCTCGGGGTCCTCACCCTCGAGGCCAATGACGTCGACCAGATCCTGGATGCCCAGCGGCGGGCCCTGATGCCTTTCGCGCTCGTGGCCCTGGCGGTCAATCTGCTCGCCTCGCTGCTGCTTCATCTGTTCGTCGCTCGCCCGGTCATGCGACTCTCGGCCGCTGCCGACGAGGTCAAGCGCGGCCGGGCCCGCGCCATCTCCCTTCCGGATCTGGAAGACCGGCGCGACGAGATTGGCGATCTGGCGCGGTCGCTCGAATCCATGACCGAAACGCTCTCGACGCGCATGGACGGGATCGAGCGCTTCGCCGCCGACGTCGCCCATGAGATCAAGAATCCCCTGACCTCGATCCGGTCGGCGCTGGAGACCCTTGATCTGGTCAAGGAGAAATCCCAGCGCGACCGGCTAACGGCCCTCCTGCAACAGGATGTTCGACGCCTGGACCGTCTGATCACCGATATCTCAAACGCCTCGCGTCTGGACGCGGAGCTGTCGCGGGACCGGCCGAGACCCGTCGATCTCGCCGCTCTGCTGACTGATATCGTCGGTATCTATGACACCACCAAACGACCGGGCGAGGCGGCGGTGGCGCTGGATCTGGCCGTGGAAGGGCCGGCAAGAGTCATGGGACGGGACGGTCCTCTGGGACAGGTCCTGCGCAACCTGATCGATAATGCCCGGTCTTTCAGCCCGGTCGGGCGGGGGGTCCGTGTCAGCCTTCGACGGGACGACTCCGAGGGGATGCTGCCGCTGCGCATCCGGGTCGACGACGACGGCCCGGGCATTCCGCCGGAAAATCTCGAGACGGTGTTCGAGCGCTTCTATACCTCGCGCCCGCCGGGGGCGGCCTTTGGTTCCAACTCCGGCCTTGGCCTCTCGATCGTAAGGCAGATCGTGGCGGCTCACGGGGGGCGGGTGACGGCGACCAACCGGCTGGGCCCGACGGGCGAGGTTGAGGGGGCGCGGTTCGAGGTCGCCCTGCCGTCTGTCGGCCGTCGGCCCTGATGCAGCCGGTTCACGCCACGGCGGTGGCCCGTTCCGGACCCCGGGGCTGGCAGGGTGTCCTGCTGCGGGGCCCTTCCGGTGCGGGCAAGAGCGATCTGGCGCTGCGCCTGATCCATGGCGGCTGGCGGCTGGTGGCCGATGACTACACTCATGTCTGGGCTTCGGATCGTACACTCTATGCCTGTGCGCCGCAGTGCATCGCCGGTCATATCGAGGCCAGGGGCGTCGGTATCGTCAGCGCCGGTTCATTGCCGCTGACCCGGATCGTCCTGCTGGTGGACTGTTTGAAGGTTCAGCCCGAGCGTCTGCCGGAAGCGGCTTTCGACCGCCTCGCAGGGATCCGGCTTCCCTGTCTGGCGCTCGATATCCGGCCTGCTTCGGCACCTGTCACCGTGGGGCTGGCGCTGGACCGGCTTTAATCCCGTGACGGTTTGGCCTATCTAGGCCGGCTTGCGGCCGGATCGGTGTGTCCGGCGAGGGTAAGACGGGATGCGCGGCATTGAAGACAGCCAATGACTGAGGCGGCATGATCGGGCTTGTGATCGTCACGCACGGCGGGCTGGCGTCGGAGTTCCTCGCGGCCATGGAGCATGTCGTGGGGCCCCAGCGGGGCGTTGCGGCCATCTGCATCGGTCCCGAGGACGATATGGAGCGGCGTCGTCGCGACATCGTCGACGCGGCTGCGGCGGTCGATGACGGCGACGGGGTCATCCTGCTGACAGACATGTTCGGCGGCACACCCTCCAACCTGGCCATCTCCGTCATGGAGCAGACCCATGCGGAGGTCATCGCCGGCCTGAACCTGCCCATGCTGATCAAACTGGCCAGTGTCCGCACCCGCGAGAGCCTCGAGACCTGCGTCGCCCATGCCCAGGACGCAGGTCGCAAATACATCTCGGTGGCGTCCTGGGTTCTGGCAGGCGAGAAGTAGACTCTTGACCCCGACCGATCCCAAGGCGCGCACGACAGCCCTGATCTGCAACACCCGTGGACTGCACGCCCGTGCATCTGCCAAATTCGTCAAGCTGGCCTCAGGTTTCGAGGCCGATATCCAGGTGATCCGCGACGGCGTGGCGGTTGAGGCCCGCTCGATCATGGGGTTGCTGATGCTCGGTGCAGGCAATGGGGCCTCCATCGAGATTGCGGCCGAGGGCAGGGATGCGGCGGCGGCCGTGGAAGCCCTGGCCGAGTTGGTGGCCCGCCGTTTCGACGAGGAACAGTAGGCGTCAGTCCCGCGCCCGGCGAGGGCCGATGTGGGCGATGCCCCGCTGGCCCGCGATGCGGACCTGTCGATCCCGTTCCCGGGCCCCATCGCGCTGCAGGTCACTGCGGCTGCGATGACAGCGCTCACAGCAGACGCCTTCGACGTAGTGGGGTGAGGTCCGGCCCGCGGGGCTGACGGGCATGCGGCAACCCCGGCACAGACTGTGCGTGCCCGCCTTGAGGCCATGTCCGACAGCCACCCGCTCATCGAAGACGAAACACTCGCCCTGCCACAGGCTTTCCGGTTCCGGCACCGTCTCCAGATAGCGCAGCACTCCGCCCTGGAGGTGGAACACGTCGGTGACGCCTTCGGCCTTCAGGAAGGCCGTGGCCTTCTCGCAGCGGATGCCGCCGGTGCAATACATGGCGACCTTGGGCGGCACGGGCCGGTCCAGCAGCGCCCGGCCCTCGGTCCGGAACCAGTCGGGAAAGTCGCGGAAGGCGACGGTGTTGGGCTGGATGGCCCCGACGAACGCCCCGACATCGCCTTCATAGGCGTTGCGGGTGTCGATCACGATCGTGTCGGGATCGGCGATCAGGGCGTTCCAGTCCTCCGGTGTGACATAGGTCCCGGCATTGGCCGCCGCATCGAGGTCCGGCAGACCGAGGGTCACGATCTCGGGTTTCACCCGTACCTTCATCCGGTGGAAGGGCATGGCCTCCGCGTCCGAGAACTTCAGCTCGAGATCGTCGAAACCGGGTTCGGAACGCAGGTTGGCCAGGACGCGCTCGATGCTGTGGGCTGGCCCGGCGATCGTGCCGTTGATCCCTTCGAAGGCCACCAGAAGTGTGCCGCGAACCTCGTCGCCGCAGGCCCGCTCGAGCCGATCCCGCAGGGCTTTGGGATCCGGAACAGGCGCGAATTTGTAGAGGGCCGCGACAAGAACGGACGGGAGCGGACGGGTCACGGGCTGAACGACAGGCAGCATTCTTGGACCGAACTCCCTGCCTGCCCGATCCTGCGCAGCGCATGGGCGCTTGAAAGGATGGTGGAGCCGAGGGGAGTCGAACCCCTGACCTCGTCATTGCGAACGACGCGCTCTACCAACTGAGCTACGGCCCCGTTTCCGGGTGACAGGCGAGCGCATAGGCGGCGACGTCAGGCAGTGTCAATAAGCGCGCGGGGCCCGGCAAGCAAATCCTTGGCCTTGGGCTCCGGGCTCGCTAGAAGCGGCTGTCTTGGAAAAGGAGTTTCGCGCATGGGCGTGGCGATTGTCTGGCTTGTCGATGCCATCATCAGCCTAATGATCTGGTTCATCATCGGTTCGGCAATCCTGAGCTGGCTGTTCGCCTTTGATGTGATCAACCATCGCAACCGGTTCGTGAGCCAGTTGGCCCAGTTCCTCGACGCGGTCACGCGGCCGCTTCTTGAACCTTTTCGTCGGATCATCCCGACCCTGGGCGGGATCGATGTGTCGCCGATCGTTGTGTTGCTCCTGCTGAACTTCTCCAAGATCGTCTTCTACAACATGGCCGCCGGACCTATCGTCGCGATCCTGGGCTGACGCCGTTCTGGCAGGGAGTGTCGCCCGGGCGCCGCAGTGCGACATTCCAGCCTTGCGCGCGAAACTCACGCTCTTAAGGTGCCTCCGCCCGGGCGATATGCCGCTTTTGACCACGACTTCATGACCCCCACGATCAAAACAGTCGCCGTGATCGGTGCCGGCCAGATGGGGGCCGGCATCGCCCATGCCGTTGCGCTCGGCGGCTATCAGGTGCGTCTGTACGATGTGGCGGCTGACCGGTTGCCTGTCGCTCTGGGTGCCATCGCCACCGCACTCGCCCGTCAGGTCGAACGCCAGACCATCACCCGCGCCGAGGCCGATGCTGCCCTGGCCGGGATATCGGGGGTCAACAGCCTGGCCGAAGCGGGCGGTGTGGATCTCGTGATCGAGGCCGCAGTCGAGGACGAGGCCGTCAAGAAGGCCGTGTTTGCAGACCTCGTTCCGCATCTCGGCCCCGATACCCTCCTGGCCTCGAACACCTCGTCGATCTCCATCACACGTCTGGCCTCGGCGACCGACCGGCCGGAGCGGTTCATCGGCCTGCATTTCATGAAACCGGCCCCGGTGATGAAACTCGTGGAGATCATCCGCGGAATCGCCACTTCGGCGGCGACCTATGACGTCGCTGTCGCCTTCGCCGAGAGCCTCGGCAAGACTACGACCAATGCCGAGGATTTCCCCGCCTTCATCGTCAACCGCATTCTGGTGCCGATGATCAACGAGGCGATCTACACGCTCTATGAAGGCGTGGGGAATGTGGCGTCGATCGATACGGCGCTGAAACTCGGGGCCAACCATCCGATGGGGCCGCTGGAACTCGCGGACTTCATGGGCCTGGACGTCGTTCTGGCGATCATGAATGTGCTGTACGACGGGCTGGCGGACTCCAAATACCGGCCCTGCCCGCTGCTGGTGAAATATGTCGAGGCTGGCTGGCTGGGACGCAAGTCCGGGCGCGGTTTCTACGACTACTCCGGCGAGACGCCGGTGCCGACCCGCTGATGGCCCGCTTCGACAGCGCGGCGGACCTGCCGGGCCAGTCGCCGGTTATCTGGCGGCGCGCCCGCGGGGCCGTGCTACTCGCCGTGCTCGCCGGTGTCGCCTGGCCGCCGCTGATCGTGACCCTGCTCGTCTGGCCCCCCGAGAACTGGCTGCCCGGCCCGGAGACCGACTGGCGCCTGACGGTGCTCCTGGTTGGTATCCTGGCCGTGCCCGCCGGGCTGTTCGCGCTGCAGCGTGAGCGGGACCGCCGCGGTCGTCCCGGCACGCGCCTCGGTATCGTCTGGCGGTTCATGCTCTATGGGGGTCTGCTGGCGGCCGCGGCCCAGACGGCTCTGGCCCTGCTGATCGCCCTGCTCGGCATGATCGAGGCCGGTGACTTCATCCAGGGGCTGGGGGCGATGGAGACAACGCTGCTGATCTACGGCGTCGGCGGCCTGCCGGTGGCGATCCTGGTGGGGGTCAGCTATGCCCTTTGGGCTGGCCTGTGTGCGGCCTTTATCGCCTTCGCCCCGGCCCCCGCGCGGGTCAGGGACCGGCTGGGGGTTCTGGGCGGCAGGCATCCCGGGGCCTGACGCGCTCCGGATTACAGCGAATTCAGTTTTCAGGCGCTGCGTCCTGTGTAAAGCTCCCTTGTCACTGATCGAGGGGGTATCATGACCATGTCGGCCGAAACCAATTCAGGCGTTGTTTCAGGGCACCCTGGACCCATCCGTCCCGCCGACCGGATCCTGCAGCTGGATATGCTGCGGGGCTGGGCGGTCCTGGGAATTCTGGCGGTCAACGCCATGGCCTTTGCCTGGCCGGTCACAGCCCTGATGTCGCCGGGCGATGTCTTCGGCCACACGGGCAGCAACGCCTGGGGTGACTGGGTCACGGAAGTCTTTTTCCAGGACAAGTTCCGCACCCTCTTCACCTTGCTGTTCGGGGCCTCGATCTTCCTTGTCGGCGGCGAACGCGAGGATGAGGGCCGGGGCAAGCTGTTGCGCAGCCGGCTGTTCTGGCTTGCCGTTGTCGGCATCCTCCACGGGGCGGCGATCTGGTACGGCGATATCCTGCTGCACTATGCCGTCTGCGGCCTGATCGTGCTGTTGATGCGCTCATGGAGCGCCCGTCGTCTGCTCTGGGTCGGCGGCGGGATTTCAGTGCTCTGGATGGTGATAGCGACCTTCGCGCCGCTGGTGCTCGGAGGGCTCGGCCCCGAGTTCTCGGCCAAGATGGCCGCGAATGCACCCCAGGTGACCATGGAGCAACTCAACGCGGCGGTTGCCGCCTACAAGGCCGGCGGCGGGGCACCCTGGATCGAGAACCTGAAGGCCTGGGGCCTGACCGCAGCCCTCTCACTGGCGCTCATCCCCGTTACCGTTCCCATGATGCTTCTGGGGCTGGGTCTGTTCAAGTCCGGCTTCTTCAGCGGGCGCGCTCCGACCCTGCTCTATGGTCTTGTGGTCATCGCAGGGGCTGCGGTCCTCGCCGTCGACGGTGGAGCCAGCGCGCCGGGCCGGGATGCGGCCTCTCTCCCGATCGCAGGCCTCAATGAGGCCGCCGGGGGGCTCTCCCTGCTGGTCTCTCTGGCCTATGTCTCGATGCTGCTGCTGATGACCCGCTTCGGCCTCGGCATCCTGACGGGCCGGCTGGCCCCGGTCGGCCGGATGGCCTTCACCAACTATCTGACCCAGTCGCTGATCATGGCCAGCCTGTTCTACCTGCCCTGGGGGCCCCAATGGATGGGTACGATGGGGCCGGCCGGCCTCTGGCCGATCGTCGGCGGCATCTGGGCGCTCCAGCTGGTCTGGTCCCCCTTGTGGCTGTCGATGTTCACCATGGGTCCGCTGGAATGGCTGTGGCGCTGCCTGACCTACGGGCGGATGGTTCCGCTCCGCGCCTGAGTGGGGCGGGCTCAGCCCTCGACCCTCGCCCCCTGCACCTCTAAACAGCCGGCATGACCGATGCCGCCCCACCCACCGCTCCCAGACCCGAAGCCCGCGCCCCCCGGGGATTTGCCGACCGACGCGGCCCCGAGGTCGCGGCCGAACGCCGGATCGTGCGGCAGGTGTCCGAGGTCTACGAGCGCTGGGGGTTCGAGCCGCTGGAAACCGGGGCGTTCGAATACGCCGACGCCCTCGGCAAGTTTCTGCCGGACGCCGACCGTCCCAATGAGGGCGTCTTCGCCCTCCAGGACGACGACGACCAGTGGATGGCGCTGCGCTACGATCTGACCGCGCCGCTCGCCCGGTTCGCGGCCCAGTCGTGGGAAACCCTGCCCAAACCCTACCGCCGCTATGCGTTCGGTCCGGTCTGGCGCAATGAGAAGCCCGGGCCCGGCCGCTTCCGCGAATTCGTCCAGTGCGATGCCGACACGGTCGGATCGGACCGGCCCGAAGCGGACGCCGAGATCATCGCCATGGCTTGCGAGGGCTTGCAGGCCGCGGGGCTGGAGGCCGGTCAGGCTGTCGTACGGGTCTCGAATCGGAAACTTTTCGACGGTCTGTTCGACGCCGGCGGGGTGACCGATCCCGTTCAGAGGCTGACCGCGCTGCGGGCCATCGACAAGTTCGACCGTCTGGGCTGGTCCGGGGTCGCCGCCCTGCTGGGCGAGGGCCGGCTGGATGACTCCGGTGACTATACCAAGGGTGCGCAACTGCCCCTCGGTGTAGCCGCGACCATCGAGGCCTTTCTGGGCTCTGCCGGGGGCGGCGACGAAGCTCCGACGCGGGCGGCCACGCTGGATGCGATCTCCCGTTGTGGCGGGCTGGGCGCAGCAGGCGAGGCTGCGCTGTCGGAGCTTGCCGGCATCGACCGTGCCCTGTCGGCCATGCGGGTGGACCAGGCTACCGTCCGCTTCGACCCGACCATCGTCCGCGGGCTGGAATACTATACAGGGGCGGTCTTTGAGGCCGAACTGCTGCTCGATACCGTAGACGACCGGGGTCGGCCTGTCCGGTTCGGCTCGATCGGCGGCGGCGGGCGGTATGACGACCTGGTCGCGCGTTTCACTGGCCAGGCCACCCCGGCGACCGGCTTTTCCTTCGGTGTGTCACGCCTGGCGTCGGCGCTTCGTGCGGCCGGCCGGTCCGGTCCGGTCCCGCGCGGCCCGGTGGTGGTCATCGTCTTCTCCGAAACGGACATGCAGGCCTATCTCGATGCCGTGTCGGAGTTGCGCGGTGCCGGTATCGCGGCCGAGCTCTATCTCGGCCGGGCCGGGATGAAGGCCCAGATGAAGTACGCCGACCGTCGCGGCTCGCCCGTGGCCGTGATGCTGGGCGGAGACGAGATCGCGGCGGGACAGGTTACGCTGAAGGATCTGGATGCCGGCCGGATGCTCGCGGCCGGCATGGCGGACAATGAGGCCTGGAAATCCCAGCGTCCGGGGCAACAGACCGTACCTCGCGATACGCTGGTGAGAACAGTTCGCAGCATTATCGAAGCTTCTTCGATAATGCTGCCCTGAGGTGAATGCCTTATCGATGGTTAGTCACGAAAGTGGGCGATTTCGCGTTTGGTTTGATTGACTTGAACGGCCCCTGGCGGTCATCTGGTCTCACTCGAACGGCGCGGTGCCGAAAGGCACAGCCGCTGAACGAAGGCGTTTCGGGGAGGAAACGTCCGCTCCACAGAGAGCGAGAAAGCCCGCTGCGATGTATCCCCCGCAGCGGGCTTTTTCACGTCTGGAGCCCGGTTCTCCCGGCTCTCGCCGTCACCTGACACAAAAAAACGGGGACCGGAGCATGGCCCCGGTCCCCGTTCCCGGACCAAAATTATCCTACCAGATGCGAACCCGGTCCTCGGGGGCCAGATAGTAGCGGGTTCCTGGCTGAACGTTGAAGGCGTCATACCAGGCGTCGACATTGCGCAGCGGTCCGATCACCCGGAACTCTGCGGGAGAGTGGGGGCCGACGGCAACCTGACGTTTCAGAGCTTCTTCCCGCGACTTGGTCTGCCACACTTGGGCCCAGCCAAAGAAGAAGCGCTGCTCGCCGGTCCAGCCATCGATGACCGGTGCCGGCTGCCCCCCCAGGGACAGTCGATAGGCTTCCAGTCCGACCGCAACACCGGACGCGTCGCCGATGTTCTCGCCCATGGACAGGGCTCCCTGCACGTTGTGGCCCGGCGCGACCTCATAGGTGTCGTACTGGGCCCCGAGGCGGGTGGTCAGCGCGGTGAAATTGGCCGCGTCCGCGGGAGTCCACCAGTCCCGCAGAACCCCGTCACCATCCGACTTGCGCCCCTGATCGTCAAAGCCGTGCCCGATCTCGTGGCCGATGACGCCGCCGATGGCTCCATAGTTGACCGCCGGATCGGCGTCCGGATCAAAGAACGGCGGCTGCAGGATCGCGGCCGGGAAGACGATCTCGTTGTTCGCCGAGTTGTAGTAGGCGTTGACCGTCTGGGGCGTCATGCCCCACTCGGCCTTGTCGACGGGCTGGTTCAGCCGGGCGAGTTGATAGTTCCACTGGAACTGCGCTTCCCGCTCTCCATTTCCGAACAGGTCGTCGGCCCGGACTGCAAGCGCGGAGTAGTCACGCCAGCGCTCGGGATAGCCGATCTTGACCGTGAATTTCGCCAGTTTGTCCAGGGCCGCCGCCTTGGTCTCGGCGCTCATCCAGGTCAGGTTCTCGATGCGGATCCGCTGGGCCCGCACGAGGTTGGCAACCAGTTCCTCCATCTTCGCCTTGGATTCGGCCGGGAAATAGTCGGCGACGTACTGACGGCCCATCGCCTCGCCGAGCATCCCCTGGGTAAAGCCGATGCCCCGCTTGTCACGCGGACGTTGCTCGGGCTGACCTCCAAGGTCGCGATTGTAGAAGCCCCAGCGGGCGGTCTCGAACCGGCTGGACAGCCAGCCGGCAGCGGCGTCGGCGGTGTGAAAGGCCTGCCAGGCGCGCAGGGTCTCGATCGGCGTCGCTGCAAAGATGGCGGCGATGGCCGGCATGGCCGTGTTCTGACGGGCGACCAGGCGCGGCACGTCCGCCAGTCCGGCCGCCTCGAAATAGGCCACCCAGTCGAAGCCGGGTGCCTCGCTGACCAGTTGCTGGATGCTGGACTCATTGTAGGTGCGATCGCGATTGCGGCTCTCGATCGGGGTCCAGTGCGCCTCCGCGATGGCTGTTTCCACGGCGACGATGGCTTCGGCCGAGCCCACCGGGTCGTCCCAGCCGATCATCGTCAGCATCTCGGCCACATAGACCTGATACTTGGCCTTCTTGTCCGCATGGACAGGCAGAAGATAGAAGTCACGGTTGGGCATGCCCAACCCGCCCTGGCCGGCCGAGACCACGTAGCGGTTCGGAGACTTCTGGTCGATCGTGATGCCGGTGGCGAAGAACGACCCGCCGAGCCGGCCGCGAACGCCCATATAGGCCGCCATGGCCTCATGGTCGTCGATGGCGCGGATCGCGGCGAGGTAGGGGGCCAGGGGCTGCGCGTCCAGCGCCTCGATCCGGGCCACATCCATGTAGCTGCGATAGGCGTCGGCGATCTTCTGCTCATCGGAACCCGGCGCGAGGTCTGTGCGCGAGGCGAGGCCATCGATCATGGCCTTCATTCTGTTCTCTGAAAGATCGGCCAGCACGTTGAATGAGCCATAGGCGGAGCGGTCCGCCGGGATGGTCATCCGGTCCAGCGCGGCACCGTTGGCATAGCGCATGAAGCTGTCGCCGGGCAGAACAGAGGGATCCATGCCCGCAGGGTCAAACCCCCAGGTGCCGTATTTCGGCGCGGCGATGCCCTGCCAGCCGGTGAAGCCCGGTACCGCCGGTACATCCTGGAACAGGGAATAGACGGAGCAGTCCTCATCGAGGCAGCCATGGTTATGGTCCCGGTCCTGGGCCGAGGCCATGGCGGGGATGAGCATCGCGCCAAACGCGACACCAACGAGCAGTTTTTTCATGAATACTCCCAGGATTTCCAGCGTCCGACGGGCCGCGAACGTTCTGCCGACGATCCTAGTCTCGCCCGCTCGCCCGTCCCATTAAGAAAAGTTCATGAATGATCGCGCAGTCGTCGCCATCCTGCGTCATTAGTATCGGGGCGCAAGAATCGGGCGGAGGTGGAATGGCAGGGGCGCACGGCGGCGAATACAAGGATCTGGTCGTGTTCCTCGCCGCAGCCGGCGTGGTGGTGCCCCTGGTCAGCCGGTGGAAAATCAGTCCGGTGCTGGGGTTTCTGGCCGCCGGCGTTCTGCTGGGGCCGGACGGCCTCGGCCGGTTTTCCGATGTCCTGCCCTGGCTGTCCTTTCTGACCATCGACGACGCAGCCCAGCTGGCCCAGCTGTCGGAGCTTGGCGTCTCCTTCCTGCTGTTCATGATCGGTCTCGAACTGTCGTGGGAGCGGCTCAAGGCCATGCGCCGGCTGGTCTTTGGTTTCGGCATGCTGCAGGTCGCGGCCTGTACGGTCGCCATCGCCGCCGGCTTCATGATGATGGGACAGTCGCTGGTCAGCGCGGCTGTCCTGGGCATGGGCCTGGCCCTGTCATCCACCGCGCTTGTTCTGCCGGTGATGGCCGAACGGGGCCGCATGAAAGGGGCCGTGGGCCGCACCACCTTTGCGGCCCTGCTGGCCCAGGACCTTGCCGTCGCACCCATCCTGATCACCGTCACCGTGCTGGCGACCCTTGCCCAGACCGACGGCGACCTGAGGCCCGAGGTTCTGGGCCCTGCCCTGCTCACGCTGGCCCCGGCGGCGATCGGCCTCGCACTGCTGGTTCTCGCCGGGCGCGTGGTGCTCAGGCCGCTGTTCCGCTCTGTCGCCAAGAGCCGGTCGGGCGGGGGCCGGCAGGAGCTGTTCGTCGCCCTGTGCCTGCTGGTGATCGTGGGTGCCGGGGTCGCAGCCCAGGCGTTCGGACTGTCCATGAGTCTGGGGGCGCTGATCGCGGGCCTGCTGCTGGCCGAGACCGAATACCGGCGTGAGATCGAGATCAATATCGAGCCGTTCAAGGGTCTTTTGCTCGGCGTCTTCTTTGTGGGGGTCGGCATCGGCCTCGATCTCGATGCGGTCGCCGCCAATCCACTCGGCGTGTTCGGCCTCGCCCTCGCACTCACGACGGTCAAGGTCGCGATTGTCTTTGGACTGGCCCGGCTCTGGGGCCTGGGGGCGCGGCCCGCCCTGGAGACGGCCCTTGTCCTGGGGCCGGCGGGCGAGTTCGCCTTCGTGATCCTGAACACGGGCATGGTCGAGGGCATCGCCTCTCCGGCCCTGACCCAGAGCGTTCTTGTCTCGGCGACGATCAGCATGTTCACCGTCCCGCTGATGGCCATGCTGGGTCAGCGCCTCGCTGGCCCACGGGCGGGCACGCTTCCGGTCCCGGACGATCCTGCGCTGGACCTCGGACCCGGCCCACATTCTGCCGAGGCCGAAGTTCTGATCGTCGGCTTTGGCCGGGTCGGGCGGTTGGTGGCCGAGATGCTGGCCGAGCACGGCCGAAGCTTCATCGCCGTGGATACGGATCCCGCCACGGTCGCCGCTGGCCGGCGGGACGGTTATGACGTTTCATATGGAGATGCCGGTCGAGCAGAAATGCTGGCCCTGTGCGGGATCGCGTCTGCCCGGGCCCTGGTGGTGACCATGGATGCGCCGACCAAGGTCGACGAGGTCGTTATGGCGGCCCGGGCCATGCGTCAGGATATTGTCCTGATCGCCCGGGCGCGGGATGACCGTCATGCCGTGCGTCTCTATGCTCTCGGGGTCACCGACGCGGTCCCCGAAACGACGGAAGCCAGCCTGCAACTGGCGGAAAACGTGCTCGTCGACCTCGGCCTGCCGATGGGGCTCGTCCTGGCCTCGATCCACGAACGGCGGGACCGGTTCCGGGCCGTGTTCCAGGCCGCCGCGCCCGAGGACCGCCGGAACCGGCCGACAAGGGCGCTCCGGGCCAGTCCTCGCCCTTAACCAGAATCAAGACCCAATTTGGTCATCGTTGCGTGATGAAAGCACCGCTTCCCGCGGGGTTCGGGCCTCGCAGCAGCCTCTGGCCTGCGCGTTCCCGTGCCTGTCACAGCCCAGGCTGTCCACCTTCTTCGCGGCCCTCCCCCGCCGTGAAGGTCAGTTACAGAGTACCCGTGTTCATGCGTGAGTCCGC
>JAIEQA010000156.1 GCA_019748095.1 Caulobacteraceae bacterium
AAGCTGATCGCCTTCTCGGCCGGCAAGACCCTGTCCGTGATCGACGCCACCGACGCCGCCTTTCGTCGTGACTTCCGTCATGACCAGACCGTGTCCGGGGTGGCCTTCGATCCGAAGGGCCGCCGGATCGCGACCTCGACCTACGGCGGGGCCTGTCTGTGGTTCGCCCGCATCGCCGACCAGAAGCCGGTCAAGCTGACCTGGGCGGGGTCACACACAGCCGTGGCCTTCTCGCCCGACGGGGCCTTCGTCGTCACGGCCATGCAGGATGCCCAACTGCACGGCTGGCGGCTGAAGGATGCGAAGAGCATGCGGATGGGCGGCTATCCGTCCAAGATCCGCTCCATGGCCTTCCTGTCGAAAGGCACCTTGCTGGCCACCTCGGGCGCCCAGGGCGCGGTGCTCTGGCCCTTCACCGGATCGAACGGTCCCATGGGACGCGAGGCCTCCGAGATCGGCTTTGACGACAGCACCCTCGTCACCCGGGTCGCCGCCAGTAATCCGCACGGCCGGCTCGCCGCCGGCCTCGCCGACGGCCGGGTCTGGATCGCCGACCCCGCCGGTCAGGGGCTGAACTTCATCAAGGCAGAGAAAGGGGCCCCCATCACGGCCCTGGCGTTGAGCCCCGACGCCACCCGCGTCGCCTGGGCAGACGAGGATGGCCGGGCCGGCGTGACCGACAGCACGGCCAGGGCCGCCTGAGGACCCGGATCGACAGCAAACGCCGACCGGCCCTATCGTCCGGACGCAGGAAGAGGATGGATCAGGGTGCAACAAGAGGGTGAGACTGCCCGGATGGCCTTTGGTTGCCTCGCAATCGTCATTCTGATGGCTGTCGCCGCAGGGGCTGCAGCCGTCATTTTCCTTTGGGATGTCAATGCGCCCTGAAGGCCCCTTGCGCGGCCACCGGGCCTGACCAACACTGGAGCTGGGGGAGGACTGGATGACCGACGAAGCGCCGCCGCGCCGCAAGGGCCGGCCGATCCTGACCGCCCTGGTGATCCTGGCCTTGCTCCCCTTCGGCGGTGTCGTCCTGCATGCAGTCGTCCCGCCACCGCTGACCGTCCTGATGGTGCGCCAGTTCCTCGCCGGCGAGGGCCTCGACTATCGCTGGCGCGGGCTGGACGATATCTCGCCCCATCTGGTGACCTCGGCCATCGCCTCGGAGGACGCGCGATTCTGCAGCCATGGGGGCTTTGATTTCAAGGCCATTGAGCAGGCGCTCAAGGCCAATGAAAACGGCGGACGGATGCGGGGCGGCTCCACCATCAGCCAGCAGACGGCCAAGAACGTCTTCCTCTGGCCCGGCCGCGACTGGGTGCGAAAGGGTCTGGAGGCCGGCTACACGGTCCTGATCGAGACGGTCTGGTCCAAGCGCCGGATCATGGAAGTCTATCTGAACGTCGCCGAGATGGGCCCGGGCATCTATGGGGCCGAGGCGGCGGCGCGTCACTGGTTCGGCAAGTCGGCGGCCGACCTGACCCCGCGCGAGGCCGCCCGGATCGCCGCCATCCTGCCCGCACCGCGGCGCTACAACGCCGGCTCCCCCGGGCCCTACGTCCGCAGACGGGCGGCCCGGGTCCAGGCCAGCGCACGGGTGGTGCGCAATGAGGGGCTGGCCGCCTGTGTCCTGCGCTGAGCGCCGTTAACCGTCCGCCGAGGTCTAAGGCTTAACCTCGCCCGCCTATGTCCAGACAGCTGGGGCCCCGGTTCCGGGGCGCTCCGGACAGGGAGGAGATGCCATGACGATCACAAGCCGTATCGCCTGCCGTATCGCCCGGACTGTCCGACGCTACGCCGCCGATGTGCGCGGCAATGTCGCCATGATGTTTGCCCTCATCCTGCCCGTGCTGGTGCTCGCAACCCTCGGCGGGGTCGATATCCACCGCGCCGCGTCCGTGCGGATGAACCTGCAGGATGCCTTGGACGCCGCCACCTTGGCCGCCGCCCGGTCGACCGCGACCACGGACGAAGCGTTGACCACGATCGGCCTTGCCGCGCTGGAGGCCAATCTGGCCCCCTACGGCCAGATCACCCTTGTGCCTGAACAGACCAGTTTCACCCTCAGCAACAGCTCGACCGTCATCGGCGTCGCCCGCGTCAATGCCACGGCCCTGGTGGCCAACATCTTCCTGCCGCCCTATGGCGAGTTCTTCGACGACCAGCTGCCGATCAACGCCCGGGCCGAGGTCAATCGCTCGTCCAAGAACATCGAGGTCGGTCTGGTGCTCGACATCACCGGCTCGATGGGCACCCAGGACATGATCGCCCTGCGGGCGGCCGCGACCCAGCTGGTCGACATCGTGGTCCAGCCGACCCAGAGCCCCTACACCACCCGCATGGCCATCATCCCCTATTCGGTCGGGGTGAACATGGACAGCTGGGCCGCTGGTGCCCGAGGCACACCGGTGCAGTCCCGGCCCATTACCGGCGCGTCCTGGATGACAGGCTCGTCGATCAACATCAACGGCATCACACAGGCCAGTCCGGGCGTTGTCACCACATCGGGCAACCATGGCCTCAGCACCAACGACTTCGTCTGGATCTCGGGCGTCGATCGCATGACCCAGATCAACGACAAGGCCTACCGGGTCGTCAGGATTTCCAACACCACCTTCTCGCTCCAGTCGTGGAACGGCACATCGTGGACAGCGGTCAACACCACGTCCGCGAACGGCTATGGAAGCTACAGGGCCAGCAGCAGCGACATCGTCCGCAAATGCCAGGTCTCGGACTGCACCGTGGTCATCACCTCGGCCGGCCACGGCATCCCGGCGACCACGACGGACACCGGCACGACCCAGCCGGGTACGGTCCGCATCTCGGGCGTCGGCGGCATGACCCAGATCAACGCGACCTCGAGCACCTCGACGACCACGGGCGTGTTCGAAGTGGCCAATGTGACCGCCAACACCTATTCGCTGGTGGGTGTCGTGGGGCCCACTTCGGGGCTCGGCACCTACACTTCGGGCGGCACCTCCCAGTGCGGCCAGAACGGCTGCGAATACCGGGTGTTCCGGGCAGCCAATAACGTGCTGACAGGCTACCGGATCACCAGTTGCGTCACCGAACGCCTCGGCACCGAGCGCTATACAGGCGTGGGGCCGTCCACGGCCCTCGTCGGCCGCCACTATGCCGATCCGACCCTTCAGGTCTGCCCCTCGGCCACGATCCAGCCGCTCAGCAGCAGCATCTCGGGCCTGAAATCGAAGATCAGCGGGCTGACCTCCGGCGGCCCGACGGCGGGCCACATCGGTCTGGCGTGGGGCTGGTACACGATCGCCCCCACATTCAACAGCCTGTGGTCGGGCAATGCCGCCAACCCCTACGATCCCAACGAAACCATCAAGGCGGTCATCATGATGACCGACGGGGATTTCAACAGTCCCTATTGCACCGGCGTCATCTCCCGCGACATGGGCGATTCCAACACCCCGACCAGCCGCAGGGCCAACTGCAACGCCACCAACGGCAGCTCGTTCACCCAGGCGACCGCCCTGTGCACCTCGATCAAACAGGCCGGGGTGGTGATCTATACCGTCGGCTTCGGGGTGCCCTCCGGGGGCGGGGCCGCCAGCTTCCTGGCCAGCTGCGCCACCAGCAGTGATCACGCCTTCCTGCCCACCACCGGGGCCAATCTGACCGAGAGTTTTGCGGCCATCGGCCGCGACATCACCCGCCTGAGGATCAGCCGATGATCGCCGCCTCCATCGCCGTCGGCGGTATCGCCGCCGCGACCGCCCGCTTCGAACAGAGCGCCGTCCGCACCGCCAACGCCCCCCTCGACAACCTCGAGAGCGAAACCGTGGAGCGGATCGAGGCCAAGACCGCCCTGTCCGCCAATGTCGCGGTCCTGCGCACCGCCGACGAAATGACCGGCTCCCTGCTCGACATTCTGGCCTGAGGCTCCCCCGCCTGGCCCGGCCGCTGGACAGACCCGGCGAGGAGTCGCACCCTCGCGGTCTGAACCCCGAGGGAGACCCCCATGGCCTATGTCACCGGCTTTCTGACCCCCGTCGCCGCTGAAAATCGCGAACGCTACATCGCCTCCGCCCGGGTTTCCTGGCCCCTGTTCAGGGAGTTCGGGGCCCTTGAGCAGGTCGAGAACTGGGGCGTCGATGTCCCCGACGGCCAGCACACCAGCTTCCCCATGGCGGTGAAGCTGGAACCCGGCGAGGTGGTGGTCCTCGCCTGGCTGAAATGGCCGGACAAGGCGACCGCAGACGCCGCGTGGGAGAAGATGCAGAGCGATCCCCGCATGAAGGACATGGACATGCCCTTCGACGGCAAACGGATGATGTGGGGCGGCTTCGAGACGGTGTTCGAGGGCTGATCGCCCTGCGGATCCGCCGCAGGCGCCGCCGCCCTACCTCCGCTGGTCTGCAGTCACTTCACGGGCCGGACCGAACTCTGACCCGGGCTTCCATGCGGGCCACGCGCGACCGTTGGCCAGGGTGTTCCCCAGCGCCCAGTAGACTTCAAGGTCCTGGATCTGACCGGCATAGTCCCAGTCAGCCGACCACTCATCGTCGGCCTGATGATAGCGGCGGGCGGTATAGTCGTCGCGGGCGCTCGTTCGCGCGGCGATCGGCTCATCGACAAATGCGCCGCTGCTCCGGGCATAGGCCATGGGCACACCCCGCTTGGCCAGGGGAAAATGATCGGACCGGAAATAGATACCGGCGGCGACATTGGTGTCAGGCTCGACGATCCGGCCCTGGGCCTCAACGATCGCACCCATCCGCTCGTCAAAGTCCGACTGGCCATAGCCGACAATGCCGAACCCGGCTGTACGCCCATAGACATTGGCCGAGTCCATGTTCACGCCCCCGACCGTGGTCGCCAGCGGATAGAGCGGATTGGCCCCGTAGTATTCGGAGCCCAGCAGGCCACTCTCCTCGGCCGTGAAGCCGATGAACACCAGCGACCGCTCCGGCCGCGGCCCGGCCCCGAACACCCGCGCCAGCTCGATCAGCCCGGCGATGCCCGAGGCATTGTCCACTGCCCCGTTGAAGATGGCATCGCCATTGGCGTCCGGCGTCCCGATTCCGATGTGGTCCCAGTGTCCGGTGTAGAGGAAGGTCTCGCCCGGCCGGGTCGTCCCGGTCAGCCGTCCGATGATGTTCTGGGTCTCGATCCGCTGCGAGGCGACGTCGAAGCTCACTGTCATCAACGCCCCGGTCAGGGGCACAGGCTGGAAGTCTCGGCGACGCGCCTGGACCTTCAGAGCCTCGAAATCCAGCCCGGCGCGGGTGAACATCTCCACCGCGATGTCGCGCTGGATCCAGCTCTCCATCGGCACCCGCTCATCGGCGTTGGCCCGCACGATGTCGAAATTCGGCCCGGTCCAGCTGTTGCGCACCGTGGTCCAGCCATACGACGCCGGGGCGGTCTCATGGACGATGATGACGCCCGCAGCGCCCCGACGCGCCGCCTCCTCATACTTGTAGGTCCAGCGCCCGTAGTAGGTCATGGCCCGACCGCCGAAGGTGTTCAGCGCCGGCTCCTCGAAGTCGGCGTCATTGACCAGCACGACCATGATCTTGCCGGTCATGTCCTGCCCCTTGAAGTCGTCCCAGTCGCGCTCGGCCGCGGTGATGCCATAGCCCACGAACACCAGCGGGGCGTCGCTCAGGGAAACCTCGGCCTGCCCCGGCCGGCGGGTCGAGATGACGATCTGTTCGCCCTGGGCGAGCGGTTGGGTCCAGTCCCCCACGGTCAGCCGCGCCTCAACCCCCGAGGCCGTGAACCGGTTCAGCGCGACCGACTGGGTCCAGCCCCCGTTCTCGCCCCCGGGTTCCAGCCCGGCCGCCCGGAACTGGCCCGACACATAGTCGATCACCTTCTGCTCCGCAGGCGTGGCAATCCCCCGCCCCTCGAAATCGTCGGCCGACAGGATCCGGGTGTGCTCGGACAAACGCGCGGCATCGAACACGGGCGTCTGGGCCAGGGTGCCGGACGACAGGGCCAGACCGGCGAGCAGGGCGGCAGCGGCAGTGAACAGGCGCATGAACGGACCTTCGAATGGTTGACCCCGACAGGTTAGGGCGACGAGGGCCGGGTGTCGATCACTGGTCCCGGTCGTGATCCCCCCTGCGGCAGGCTCCGGACACGAAAAAGCCCGCCGGGCGAACCCGGCGGGCTGGTCGTCTATACCGGAGAGCGGTCGGCCCTAGTGGGCCACACCCTTCCAGATCCGGCGGTAGCTTGCGTAGGTCAGGCCCGCAAAGATCGCGAGGAAGGCCAGGACGCCGACGCCGGATTGCTTGCGCTCGGTCGCCTTCGGATCGGACGCCCAGGCGATGAAGGCTGCGACGTCCTTGGACATCTGGTCGACCGTCGCGGCGGTGCCGTCGTCGAACGTCACCTGATCGTCCATCAGGACCGAGGGCATGGCGATGAAGCCGCCGGGGGGAACCTTGTCATGGTCGCCGTCCCAGAACGGCGTCATGTCCCCGGACATGTAGGGGTTGTAGTACTGGCCGGCACCGACCCGCAACCCGGCTGGCGGATCGGAGTAGCCGCTGAGCAGGGAGTAGATGTAATCGGCCCCGCCCTTGCGCGCCTTGGTCATGACCGACAGGTCGGGCGGATAGGCCCCGCCATTGGCGGCGGCGCCGGCCGTGCGGTTGGCCCAGGGACTCGGGAACTTATCGGCCGCGATGCCGGGCCGCATGATGGGCTCACCCGTCTCGGTGTCGATGTCGGCAATCTGGGCCTCGGCGGCCAGGGCCCGGACGAACCGGTTCGCCGCAGGGTTCTCGGCCTTCGGATCATAGAAGGGACCACCCTTCTCGCCGAGGGTCCGGAAATGCAGCAGGTCCATGCTGTGGCAGGCCGAACAGACCTCCCGATAGACCTTGTAGCCGCGCTGCAGTTGGGCCTGGTCGAAGGTGCCGAACGGGCCCTCGAACGAGAAACCGCCGGAGCGGGGGTACTTTGCACCCCCTGCAGCCAGCGCCGGCGAGGCGACACCGACGGCAAGGACAACCGCCACCGACAGGACGAGTTTGCGAATGGAAAGCGTCATCGCGATCAGCCCTTCTTCTCGGCGTCGGCAGGCGCCGCACCGCTCATGGCCGCGGAGCCGGATAGAACCGGTTCGGAAATCGACAGCGGGATCTTCAATGGTGTCTCCCTTAGCCCGACCAGAGGCAGGATCACGGCGAAGAAGGCGAAATAGTAGAGCGTCGAAAGCCGCGTCAGCCACAGATAGCTGTTCAGTTGCCCATCAACGAGGAAGAAGCTGGGCATGCCCGGAACGACCGGTGCGTCAGGCAGCTGGGCCCCGCACCAGCCCAGCAGCAGGCCGTTCACGACGAAGATCATGTAGAAGATCTTCATGGTCGGGCGATAGCGCATCGAGCGGACCTTGGAGGTGTCGAGCCAGGGCAGGACGAACAGGATCCCGATCGCCGCGAACATGGCCACCACACCACCGAACTTGTCGGGAATGGCGCGCAGGATCGCGTAGAACGGCAGCATGTACCATTCGGGCACGATGTGCGCCGGCGTCACCAGCGGATTGGCGGGGATGTAGTTGTCGGGGTGACCCAGGGCGTGGGGCATGAAGAAGATGAACACCGCGAACATCATCAGGAAGATGATCAGGGCGAAGCCGTCCTTGACCGTATAGTACGGGTGGAAGGGCACCGTGTCCTTCTTCTCGCGCTCCTTGGGGATCAGGATCCCGACGGGGTTGTTCTGGCCCGCCGTGTGCAGCGCCCACAGGTGCAGCACGACCACACCAAAGATCACGAACGGCAGCAGATAGTGCAGCGAGAAGAAGCGGTTCAGCGTCGCATTGTCGATCGCCGGGCCGCCACGCAGCCAGATCAGGATGGGCTCACCGATCATCGGGATGGCCCCGACCAGGTTGGTGATCACCTCGGCCCCCCAGTAGGACATCTGGCCCCACGGCAGGACGTAGCCGAGGAAGGCGGTCGCGATCATCAGGAAGAAGATGATGCAGCCCAGGATCCAGATCATCTCCCGAGGTGCCTTGTAGGACCCGTAGTAGAGCCCCCGCAGCATGTGGATGTAGACGGCCACGAAGAACATCGAGGCCCCGGTCTGGTGCACATAGCGGATCAGCCAGCCGCCGTTGACGTCACGCATGATGCGCTCAACCGAGGCGAAGGCCATGGCCGTATTGGGCTGGTAGTGCATGGCCAGGAAGATGCCGGTGACGATCTGGGTCACCAGGCAGATGCTCAGAATGGCCCCGAACGTGTACCAGTAGTTGAGGTTCTTGGGCGTCGGCAGCGACAGATAGTCCGCGCCGAAACGCACGATCGGCAGCCGGGTGTCCAGCCACTTCTCGACGCCGCTCTTGGGAACGTAGGTGGATTCGTGTCCGCTCATCTTCTGTGCTCTCAGCCGATCCGGATGGTGGAGCCGGCGGTGAATTCATACTCCGGCACGACAAGATTGGTCGGGGCCGGACCTTTCCGGATGCGACCGGAGGCGTCGTAGTGCGACCCGTGGCAGGGGCAGAACCAGCCGCCGTAATCGCCCGTCCCGAAGGTCGGGATACAGCCGAGGTGGGTGCAGCTGGCCAGAACCACCAGCATGGCCTCATGGCCGGGCTTGGTGCGTTCTGCGTCGGTCTGGGGATCCTTCAGATCCGAAGCGTTGTTGTCGGCCAGGACCTTTTGAAGCTCGGCCGCGCTGCGATTGCGCAGGAACACAGGCTTGCCCTGCCAGGTAATGACAATCTGCATCCCTTCGGCGACCTTCGAGGTGTCGAACTCGACCGTCGACAGGGCGAGCGTGTCAGCCGCCGGGTTCATCGAGTTGATCAGCGGCCAGGCCATCATGACCCCCGCACCCGCTGCCGCGGCACCTGCTGCGATATGGATGAAGTCCCGGCGGGTGGCTTCGCCTTCCGGGGCTTCCTTCGTCACGACCGATTCGGCCACGTCTCACCTCTGAAAATCTCGGTTCACAGACCACCACGGGGCAGCTTGCGCGCGAGCGATGCTTGTAGCGCAACAGTTAAAGAAGTGCCCGGCCCGGTTTTGCGGCTCATCGCCGCAAGATGCTGACGCCTTTTGAGAAGCGGTCGCACACAGAGCCGCGACAAGCCCCCGGCCCGCGCGTATGCAGGGCCTTAGAATGCGTCTCGCCCTTTTTCAACCAGCCATTCCCCAGAACGTCGGCGCCTGCATCCGGTTGTCGGCCTGTTTTGGCGTGGAACTGCATGTCATCGAGCCCACAGGCTTCGCCTTCGATGACCGGGCGATGAAGCGCGCCGCCCTCGACTACGGTCCGCTGTCGCACATGACCCGCCATACCGACTGGGAGGCCTTCCGGGCCAGCCGCGGCGTGAGCCGGCTGGTCCTGTTCACCACACGGGGCGCGACCGCCCTGACGGAGTTCAGCTTCCGGCCGGACGACACCCTGTTGTTCGGCAGCGAAACCTCGGGGGTGCCGGACAGCGTCCACGCCGTCGCCGACGCCCGCGTCGTTATCCCCATCCGGCCCGAAGCCCGCTCGCTGAACCTGTCGGTCAGCGCCGGCATCGGCCTGTTCGAGGCCCTGCGTCAGACGCGCTGAGAATCGGGGTTCAGCTGGATCATGCGCAGGTTCAGCAGGGCCGCGATCGTCACCCAGGTCAGATAGGGCAGCAGCAGCAGGGCTGCGAAGGGTTGCAAGGGCCAGAACAGGGCGATGACCACCGCCAGCGACAGCCACAGCAGGCCGACGTCGATCAGGGCCAGATCCATCCGCCGTCGGCCGAAGAACAGCCACGACCAGCCCGCGTTCAGCATCAGCGAAACCACATAGGCGGCGAACACTAGCGGTTCCCCGGTTCCCGCGACCTCCCAGACCAGCCAGCCCGCCCAGGCGTTGAGGGCGAAAAGAAAGCCCCAGACGATCGGGAAGGCCAGGTTGGGCGGGGTCCAGCCCGGCTTCCTCAGCCCGGCATACCAGACGCCGGGCTTGAACATCCCACCGCTCGAGGCGGCGACGAAGTTAAGGGCGACGAAAACGCCGACCGCGATCCACATGCGGGTGTCCATGGACCCAGTGTAGGCGACAACGCCCGGCAGCGCGCGCCCCAACTGCCTAGATCAGGCGCAGGATCATATAGACGAGGCCGCCGACAATCGCGGCACCGACCGGATAGGCAAGGCAGCCGATCGTGCGGATCAGGCCGGGACGACGGGTGGAAGCTGGCTTGGGCTGGGTCATCCTCCCGCCATGATCCCACCGGGCCGCATCGAACAGCAGCGATGATGTCGCAGGTACGGGTCATGACAGGTCCATTGGCATGGCTTGCCCCCCGGATCACCCGGTGCTCCTGTCAGGTCAGCCACAGGAGGCGACATGGACTACATCCTGCTGAACGCCCTGCCCATCCTCGTGGCCACCACGATGGGTCTCCTTGCGGGCCAGGTGTTCCGGACCGGCACCGCCCGGGTGGGCGCGAACCGTTCTTTGCCCCGGCTCAACCCTGGCCCCCGGGGTTTTATCGTCATCGCCCTCGCCGAGGCCTGGCTGGCCTGCATTCTGGCCGGGGCCCTGATCCTGGCCCCGTCGGAGGCCGGAGCCTGGACCATGGCCATCGGCAGCGCCGTGGTCATCTGGATCGGCTTCGTCGTCCCGGCCACGGTCGTGAACCATATCCATCGGGGCCTGTCGGCACCGGTCATGGCGATCGACGCGGTCTACTGGCTGGTCATCATGGTGGTTCAGGCCGTCGCACTGAAGACCATCGGCCTGGTCCCGCCGAATGGCTGAGCCCGGCCTGCGATCCGCCGACCCTGTTCGCACCGCCCGGCGTGCGCCATGATGATCAGTGGCCGGAGGCCCCGGCGGAGGAATGCGTCATGTCCCTGTTTCAGGTTGTCTATGCCTCGCGCCCCTTCGGCTATGATCAGGGGATACTGAACGGCATCCTCGCCGATGCCCGACGGTGCAACGAACGCGACGGAATCACGGGATCGCTGGTGTGCCGCGACGACCTGTATCTGCAATTGCTGGAGGGGCCCGCTGATCTGGTGACCGCGACCTTCGAGCGCATCGCGAAGGACGATCGCCATCTGGAGGTCCGGCGGCTGCTGGCCGGTCCGGCCGCCACGCGGATCTTCCCGGACTGGGCCATGCGCCACGATCCGGCGCGATCCTGGATGTGGACCCCGGACGAGGTCACCGACGGCGCACCGGAGCGCGCCGGTCGCGCCGAGGTGCTTGGCGTGTTCCAGCGCATCGCGGCCGAAGCGGGTCTCTGAACCCGATCAGTCGGGACTGCCCGCCGCTGGCATCACGGCCAGGCTCGGCCGTTCGCCGCCCTTCGACGCCGCCACCGCCTCGGTCACCCGCATGACCCGCAGGATGTTCTCGCCCGCCAGCTTGCGAATATCCGCCTCGCTCCAGCCCGCCGCCATCAGGGCCGCGAGAATGCGCGGATAGGCGTCCACGCCCTCGACATCCTCGGGCAGGCTGGAGATCCCGTCGAAATCGCCGCCCAGACCGACGTGGTCGATCCCCGCCACCTCGCGGACGTGCTGGATATGGGCGACGACATCGGCCAGCGTCGCATTGGGGCGCGGATTGGCGTCAGCCCAGGCGGTCAGACGTGGGTCCGTGGGCGTGCCCCCCGGCGATACACCCAGCCGCATGGCCTCGGCCTCAAGGCGCTTCGTCCAGTCCACCTGAGCGCTGCTGATGAAGCCGGGCACGAAGGTCACCATCACCACGCCGCCGTCCCCGGCCATCGCGCGCAGCACACTGTCGGGCACATTGCGCGGATGGTCCGTCACCCCTCGGGCCGAGGAGTGGGAGAAGATCACCGGAGCCTCGGACACCCGCATGGCGTCGATCATCGTCTCTTCCGAGACGTGACTGAGATCCACCAGCATCCCCAGCCGGTTCATCTCGCGCACCACGTCCTCGCCGAAGGGCGACAGCCCGCCCCATTTCGGCGCGTCCGTGGCGCTGTCGGCCCAGGTCGTGGTCCGCGAATGGGTCAGGGTCATGTAGCGGACCCCGGCCTCATGGAACTCGCGCAGCAGGCCCAGCGAATCGGCGATCGAATAGCCCCCCTCGATCCCCATCAGGCTGGCGATCCGCCCCGCCCGGTGAATACGCACCACATCATCGGCGGTGGTGGCCAGTTCGAACGTCTCCGGATGGGCCGCGACCATGCGACGGACCACATTGACCTGTTCGAAGGTGGCCTTGGCCGCGTCCACCGGCGTCAGGCTGGCCGGCACATAGACCGACCAGAACTGCCCGCCCACACCCCCCGCCCTCAGGCGCGGAATATCCGTATGCAGCCGGGTGGTCTCATCCAGATTGGTGGCCAGATCCACAGCATAGGGATCGCTGCCGTACCCCTGCCGCAGGGCCCAGGGCAGGTCGTTGTGCCCGTCGATCAGGGGCGTGGTCCTCAGGATCTCACGTGCCCGCGCCTCTCCATCCTGGGCCGCAGCCGGCAGGGCGAGAGCGAGGGCGGACACAGCGAGCAGGCAGGCGCGGATCATGACGACCTCCGGAAACCACAATGGCCGGACACTGGCAGACGCGGCTCCCCGAAGGAAAGGGCCTTATCGTTCCGCCAGGCTGAGCCGTCCGATCAGAACCGCCGCCCGCTGGGCCTGCCGCACCAGACTGTCGAGATCGACCCACTCCCCCTCCGCATGCGCCCCGCCGCCCGCGATCCCCAGACCGCCCAGCGTATCGACATCGGCCGCGACAAAGCCGCTGTCGGCTGCGCCGCGACGCGCCGGATCGAACGGTGCCATCTCCGGCAGGCCGAGCTCGCGGTTGACCGCGTTCAGCCGCTCCAGCAAGGCCAGATTGCCCGGCGTCGGGGCCATCGGCGGATAGCCGTCCGGCGCGAACGTCAGCTCCGCCGTCGTCCGGGGCAGGCTCTGCTGAACGATCGCCGCCATCCGCGCCCGAACCCTCGCGTCCTGTTCCGGCGTCAGGGTCCGCAGATCGCCCCGCGCGATCGCGGTTTCGGCGACGATGTTGGTCTTGCCCGAGGCCTCGACCCGGAAGCCGTCCGCGTCGATCTCTGCCGGAGTCCCCCCGGCCAGAACCCCCACATTGTAGGTCAGGTTCGGCTCCGGCAGCTCGCGCCGGAAGGTGTCGAGTATCCGCGCCATCTCGTAGATGGCCCCGTAGCCCAGCGTCTCGTTGAACACGCCGCTGGAATGACCGGTCCGCCCCCCGGTCGTCAGGGTCCAGCTGGACGAGCTGCGCCGGGCGATCGTGCCGAACTCGGCCCCGTCCTCGGTCGCGAGGTTCTCGAACTCCAGCGCAAAGTCAGCCACGCGACCCGCCTCGATCAGGTCACCCCTCGCGATGTCCAGCGGCACCCCGGGCCGTTCCTCGTCCCCCGTCAGGACCACCGTAATGTTCGAGGCCTGAAGCGTGCCGGCGGCCGACATGGCCCGCAGCGCCCCGATGATGACGGCGATCCCGCCCTTGTCGTCGCCAATCCCCGGACCGGTCGCGCGGGAGCCCTCGCGCACGAACGTCTGGAATGGACTGTCCGTCTCGAACACCGTGTCCAGATGGCCGATCAGGAGCACGTTCCGGCCGCCGCCATCATGCGTGGCAATCAGATGGCCGGCCCGACCGGTCTCGGCCATGTCGATCCAGCGGACCTCGAATCCCAGCGGCTCCAGCTCGGCCCGGACCATGTCCCCGACGGCCCGCACACCCTCCAGATTCAGGGTCCCGGAGTTCACATTCACCATCCGCTCCAGCAGGCTGATGGTCCGCTCGTGCTCGGCCGTCACCGTCGCCACAGCCGTTCGCTCCATGGAAGTCAGCTGAGCGGGGGGCGACGCGGCGAAGACAGGGCCCGCCAGCCCCGACAGAAGGATCAGAGCCAGGATGCGATGCACGGGGGTTCCTCCACAGCGATCTCCGACCGTGGCGGACACGGCGCGACGAGTAAAGCCGCGGCGCATTGGCGACCGGCCCCGCGCATGCCACGATGGGAGCGCCCCTCCCCTCATTGCGTTGTCACCCCCATGCCCTCCGGATTAGCGGCCCTGCTCGATGATGTGGCCGCGATCGCCAAACTGGCGGCGACGTCCCTCGACGACGCCAGTGCCGCAGCAGGCAAGGCCGGCACCAAGGCCGCCGGGGTCGTCGTGGACGATGCTGCCGTCACCCCCCGCTATGTCACCGGCCTGTCGCCGGCCCGCGAACTGCCGATCATCTGGAAGATCGCCAAGGGCTCGATCCGCAACAAACTGCTGATCCTGCTGCCTGCCGCCCTGATTCTCAGCGCCTTCGCGCCCTGGGCCATCACGCCGATCCTGATGCTGGGCGGTGCCTATCTGGCCTTCGAGGGGGCCGAAAAACTGATCGAGGCCTTCGGCGGCAGCCACCACGCCAAGGCCGACGAGGACGTCGGCGATCCTGCGACGCTGGAAGAGACCAAGGTGGCCGGGGCCATCCGGACCGACCTGATCCTGTCGGCCGAGATCATGGCCATCGCCCTGGCCGATGTGGCCGACCAGCCCATCGTCACCCAGGGTCTCGTGCTGGCGATCGTCGGCCTGGCCATCACCGCCGGGGTCTACGGGGTCGTCGGCCTGATCGTGAAGATGGACGACATCGGCCTGCATCTGGCCCGGGGCAGGTCCGCCGTCCTGAAGGGTCTCGGACGCGGTCTCGTCAAGGGTATGCCGATCGTGATGTCGGCCATCGCCACCATCGGCATGGCGGCCATGCTCTGGGTCGGCGGCGGCATTCTGGTGCACGGCGCGCACACCTTCGGCTTCGACTGGCCCGAGGACACCATCCACCACGCCGCCGTCGCCGTCGCATCCCTCCTGCCGTTCGGAGGCCCGGTCGCGGAATGGCTGATCACCGCCCTCGGCGCGGCGATCGTGGGCATCCTCGTCGGCGGAGTTCTGGCGCTGATCGTGCACCAGATCGGCCGCCTGCGTCGCAAGCCCACTGCGGCCCCGACCACCGGGCACTGAGCCTTTGGGGTGACGCCGCAGACGAACCATGGTTCAAATCCGTTCATGAGCCATGCCCCCCTGCCCGACACCGATCCCCTCGCGCTCAAGAAGATCGAGACCCGCGCCTGGTTCGAGGAACTGCGCAACCGCATCCATGCCGGGTTCGAGGCTCTGGAGGACGCGGCCCCGGCCGACCTGTTCCCCGGTGAACCGGGCCGTTTCGTCCGCACCCCCTGGTCCCGGCACGAGGGCGGCGGCGGCGTCATGGGCATGATGCACGGCCGGCTGTTCGAGAAGGTCGGGGTCCACGTCTCGACCGTGCACGGCGTCTTCCCCGCCGACTATGCCAAGAATGTCCCCGGGGCCGAGGAAGACCCGCGCTTCTTCGCCACCGGCATCAGCCTGATCTGCCATCCGGTCAGCCCGCGCGTCCCGGCGGTGCATATGAACACCCGCTTCATCTCGACGACCAGAAGCTGGTTCGGCGGCGGGGCCGACCTGACCCCGGTGCTGGACGTCGAACGCACCCAGGAGGCCCCGGATTCGATCGCCTTCCATGCGGGCATGAAGGCCCCCTGCGACGCCCACCACCCCGACTGGTATGCGAAATACAAACCCTGGTGTGACGAGTATTTCTTCCTGCCGCACCGCAACGAGATGCGTGGCATCGGCGGCATCTTCTATGACCATCACGACAGCGGCGACTACGAGAAGGATTTCGCCTTCACCCGCGACGTCGGCACGGCCTTCCTCGACACCTATGCCGCCATCGTCTCCCGCCGCATGACCGAGGCCTGGACCGACGCCGAGCGCGAGGAACAGCTGATCCGCCGCGGCCGCTATGTCGAGTTCAACCTGCTCTACGATCGCGGCACCATGTTCGGCCTGAAGACCGGCGGAAACGTCGAGTCGATCCTCAGCTCCATGCCGCCCGTGGTGAAGTGGCCCTGACACCACGTCACCTCTCCATCGCCGGAGGGCGATGGGGAGGACAGACCGCGTAGCGGTCAGGCGGGGGCGACCCGGTCGCCGAGCAGGAATCCCCGGATCCACGCCCCCATCACCTCACGGTCATTGGGCCCCTGCAGACTGGCCACCGCCTCATCAGCGAGGGCCTCCGGAATCCGGTGCCCGCGCCGGCTCTCGACCAGCGCCCCGGCAAACGCCGGCGAGAACTCCGGATGGCACTGGAAGGACAGGGCGTCCTCCCACGCCAGCCCCGCATAGGGGGTAAAGGCACTGGCCGCGATCACCCGCGCGTCGGCCGGAGGCACCACCACCTGGTCCTGATGCGACACCGGAATAGCCACGGAGGCGACACGGGGCACCATCCACGGCTCCTCCCCCATGATCTCATAGCGATGCAGGCCGATGCCCCAGCCCCGGTCGGACTTCTCAACCCGGCCGCCAAAGGCCTGGGCCATGGCCTGATGGCCGAAACAGATGCCGACCAGCCGGGTTTGCCCCCGCGCCGTCCTCAGCCAGTCCAGAAGAGCCCCAATCCATGGCAGGTCCTCATAGACTCCCGCCGCCGACCCGGTGACGATCGCCCCGGCAAAGACCGATGGATTGTCCGGCAGGGCCCCGGCCTGAACATCGAACCGCTCGGTCGCCACCCCGTCGCCCAGCAGGGTCCGGAAGGCGGCCGTATAGTCATCAAACCGCTCCGCCAGCGCGGCAGGCGGACGACCGGTCTCGAGAATGGCAACGGCTTTCATGTCCCCCATATGGGGCTGATCCGGCATGGCGGGACAGGGGCATTCGCGCTAGACGCCGCATCATGACCGATCCAGCCGGGCCTGAAGAGACCGACGACGCCGTTCCCGTCGTCCTGATCAATGTGTTCAAGGTCCAGCCGGAAAAGCAGGACGAACTGCTGGACCTGCTGGCCGCCCTGACCCGCACCCAGGTCGGACTCCCGGGTTTCGTCTCCGCCACCCTGCATCGGGGTCTGAACGGCAGGACCGTGGCCAATCACGCGGTCTGGCGTTCGGTTGCCGACTGGAAGGCCATGACCCGCAACCCCGGCGTCGCTGCCGCCATGAGCCCGATCATGGCCATCGCCACCTTCGAACCCAATCTCTACGAGGCCGGCGAGGTCATCGAATAGGCTACGTCCGATTTTGACGTAGCAGCGTGCTATTCGGCGGCTATCGGTCTTTGACATCGTCGCCGCACCCAGCCCCCTGCCCCTTGGGTCTATGTGGACTCAATGGACTCAGTGGACTCAATGGACTCTGTTTTTTGAGTCCATATCAGCACCACCAGACTTCGGCCCGGGCCCCCTCTCCGCCCAGGGTCCCGGCCACCCAGCCGCAGATTTCGACCGCCGCTGCCTCGGTCCCCTCTGGTGGATTGACCACCACCATGGCGCAGCCGTTCATGGTCATGGGATTGGTCAGCGGTCTCAGCCGCGCCTCGGCCGCCAGAATCGGGGCCTTCGCACCCGCCGCCAGCCGGCGCAGGAAGCCGTCGAAGGTCTCCATGTCCTTCAGCGGGGTCCAGATCGCCACCACCGCCGCCGGATCCTCCCGGACGATCGCTGACGCCGCATCCGCCGCCCGGTGATAGTCGTCCGGCCGCTCATAGGGGGGATCGATCAGCACCAGCGGGGCCCGTTCCGCCCGCGCCGCCGCGACCGCCAGGTCATAGCCGTCGCCCACCTGACCCGTGGCCGCGTCGAACCCCGCAAGGCTCTCCCCCAGCAGACCCGCCACCTCCTCGCGCAGCTCGAACCCGGAATAGCGATCTCCGGCCCGCAGCGCCCGGGCGATCAGGACGGGAGACCCCGGATAGTACCGCACGCCCCCGTCCGGGTTCAGCGCCGCGACCTCGGCCGCCAGCGCCTCGATCAATGGCGGCCGGTCGCCGGCCGACATCAGCCGTGCCACCCCCGCCTCGGCCTCGCGCGACCGGGTCGCATCCCCGGTCAGGTCGTACAACCCTGCCCCCGCATGGGTGTCCAGCACCGTCACCGGCCCTGCCGCCTGCCGCGCCTGCAGCAGCCACAGGACCAGCGCATGCTTGACCAGATCGGCAAAATTCCCGGCGTGAAAGCTGTGGCGATAGTTCATCCTGCTCCGTCCCCTTCCCGGCGACGCCGGTCAAGCGGAACCGGAGGATCACAGGCGACGTTCGCCGTCCATGAGCCGGACCCGAACCTGATGCCCGACGGCAGCCCCGCCTTTCCCCCCGCTGTCGAGGTCCCGCCCGGGCTCACCTGGTGCGGCGACCAGTCCCCCGGCCTGAACCGGCGCCGATCCGGCAAGGGCTTCTCGATCCGCGATGCCAACGGCAAGGTCGTTCGCAATCCGGCTGTGCTGGACCGCGTTCGCAAGCTGGCCATCCCGCCCGCCTGGACCGACGTCTGGATCTGCCCGCAGGCCACGGGCCATATCCAGGCCACCGGCCGCGACGTGAAGGGCCGCAAACAGTATCGCTATCACGACGACTGGAGCACGCACCGATCCAGCAACAAGTTCGACAGGATGCCGGCTTTCGCGCGCGCCCTGCCCCGGCTGCGGGCGCGGGTCGAGGCCGACCTCGCCTCCCGGGGGCCCAACCGGGACAAGGTTCTGGCCACGGCCGTTCGCCTTCTGGAGCTCACCCTCATCCGGGTCGGCAACCAGCAGTACGCCCGCGCCAACCGCAGCTACGGCCTGACCACCCTGCACAAGCGCCATCTCGAGGTGGACGGGGCCGGTCTCAGTTTCGCCTTCCGTGGCAAGAGCGGGGTCGAGCACAGGGTCAGCGTCCGCGACCGCAGGCTCGCGACCGTTGTCCGCGGGCTGCGCGACCTGCCGGGCCAGCACATCTTCAAGTACCGCGATGCCGAGGGCCTCCTGCACCCTGTCACATCAGACGATGTGAACGCCTATATCCGTGACGCCATGGGCGATCAGTTCTCGGCCAAGGACTTCCGCACCTGGGCCGGGACCGTCTCCGCCGCCCGCGCCCTCCGGGACATGGAGAGCCCCACCTCGCCGACGGATGCGAAGCGCAAGATTACCGTCTGTGTGAAAGCCGTCGCCGGCCTCCTGGGCAATACCCCGACCGTCTGCCGCAGTTCCTACGTCCACCCAGTGGTGCTGGAGTTGTATGAAAGCGGCGAACTCGCCACCACCCTGCCCGGCCCCGACACCAAGGGGTTCGAGGCGGCGCTGATGAAGCTGTTGAAGGCCTAGGCGCGGTTCCAGAATCCCAGGGTCGGTGCCCCGACTGGTGCCCCGGCCTCCGCGACGCGGGCCAGGATCAGGTTGCGGAACGCGTCCGCCGCCTCGTCATCGCGCAGCAGCCTCAGGGATTTGATGATCCGGGTGATCCGGAGATGATTGTGGTCGCTCGCGGTCAGCCAGTGCCCGTTCCTCAGGAAGAAGATCGTCATCCGGTCGGTCCCTGCCGCAAGCGCCGCCCTGGCGAGGCTGGACTTCCGGATCGCCTCGACCTCGTCCTCGCTCAGGACCGGCGCATCCGGCTGGGCCCCGGAGCGCGTCGCGAGGGGAAACAGCCACTGGATGAAATCGTGCGTCTGCTCGAGGGCGCGATCGTCCATCGCGAGCACCTGAAAGATGTCCCGTCCGGCAGCATCAGGGCCCATGCCGGAAAGGAATTGGACGATCGCGCTTTTCAAGCGACAGCCCTCACGCCGCCCGATCCCAGTCCAGAATGACCTTGCCCGACTGGCCCGACTTCATCGCCTCGAAGCCTTCTTCGAACCGGTCAAACGCCATCCGGTGGGTGATCAGGGGCTCCAGATCCAGCCCGGCCTTCAGCAGGCCCAGCATCTTCCTCCAGGTCGTGAACATCTCACGCCCATAAACTCCCTTGATCGTCAGGGCCTTCAGGATGATCGCGCCCCAGTCGGTCTCCATCGGCTTCGAGGGAATCCCCAGCAGGGCCATGCCCCCGCCCATGATCAGGGTGTCGACGCATTGTTTGAAGGCGATCGGCGAGCCCGACATCTCCAGCGCCACGTCGAACCCGACCTTCAGGCCCAGTTCCTTCATCACGTCGCGCAGGTCCTCACGCGTCGTGTTCACGGTGCGGACGCCCGGGGCGACCTTCTGCGCCAGCTCCAGCCGGAAGTCGTTGATGTCGGTCAGGACCACGGTCCGCGCCCCCGCGTGCCGCGCCACCGCCGCCGCCATCATGCCGATCGGCCCCGCCCCGGTCACCAGCACGTCCTCGCCCAGCAGGTCGAACTGCTGGGCCGTGTGCACCGCATTGCCGAACGGATCCAGCATCGCCGCGACGTCCCAGGACACGTCGTCCGGCAGCTCGATCACATTGAAGGCCGGGGCCACCACGAATTCGGCGAAGGCCCCCTGACGGTTCACCCCGATGCCGCGCGTGTGCGGATCCAGATGGAAATGCCCGGCCCGCGCGGCTTCCGAGTTCAGGTCAATGACATGGCCCTCGGCCGAGACCCGCTGGCCGATCTTCAGCGGCCGATGCACGTCCGCCCCGATAGCCACGATCTCGCCCGAGAACTCGTGCCCCGTGATCATCGGCGTCGGCACGTTCTTCTGCGACCACTCATCCCAGTTCCAGATGTGGATGTCGGTGCCGCAGACGGCGGTGCGGTGCACGCGGATCAGCACGTCCTCGGGACCCGCGACAGGGATCGGCGCGTCGATCAGTTCCAGCCCGATCCCGGGACCGGTCTTGGCCAAAGCCTTCATCATGGTGGTCATGCGATCACTCCCAGTTCCTTGCCGGCCGTCGTGAACGCCGCGACCGCTTGATCAATGTGTTCGAAAGTATGCGCAGCCGACATCTGCGTCCGGATCCGCGCCGCGCCGCGCGGCACCACCGGGAAGCTGAAGCCGATGACATAGACACCCAGCTCCAGCATCCGCGCCGCCATCGTCTGGGCCAGTTTGGCATCACCCAGCATCACCGGGATGATCGGATGCTCGCCGGGCAGCAGGTCGAAGCCCGCGTCAGTCATCGCCCCCCGGAACCGGGCGGCATTGGCCGTCAGTCGGGCACGCAGATCGTCACCTTCCGGTCCCTGCGCGATCCGGATCGCCTCCAGCGAGGCCCCGCAGATCGAGGGGGCCAGGGCGTTGGAAAACAGATAGGGCCGTGCCCGCTGCTTCAACAGTTGCACCACAGGCGTCGTGGCACAGATGAAACCACCCATCGCTCCCCCCAGCGCCTTGCCGAAGGTGCCGGTGACAAAGTCGACCTTGACCCCGTGATAGGCATAGGAACCCTTGCCCTGTGGCCCGAGAAACCCCGTGGCATGACAGTCATCCACCATGATCAGCGCGCCATACTGGTCTGCCAGCGCCCGGATCTGGTCCAGCCGGGCGATGTAGCCGTCCATCGAGAAGGCCCCGTCGGTGGCGATGATGATGTCGCGCGCCCCGTCGGCCCGCGCCGCCTTCAGCTGGCTCTCCAGATCGGCCATGTCCGAGGTCGCGAACCGGTAGCGCTTCGCCTTGCACAGCCGCACCCCGTCGATGATCGAGGCATGGTTCAGGGCGTCCGAGATGATGGCGTCTTCGGCTCCGAACAGCGGCTCGAACAGCCCGCCATTGGCGTCGAACGCAGCCGCAAACAGGATCGCATCCTCGAAGCCCAGATAGTCAGCGATAGCCCGCTCCAGCTGCTTATGGATATCCAGGGTCCCGCAGATGAACCGCACGGAAGCGGTCCCCGCCCCCCGGCTTTCGGCGGCCGCATTGGCCGCGGCCACGACGCGGTCGTCACCGGCAAGACCGAGGTAGTTGTTGGCGCAGAAGTTGAGCACGCTCCGTCCGCCGACCTCGATCACCGGCCCCTGACGGGACTCGATCACCCGTTCGGGCTTGGTCAGGCCCTGGGCATCAATGTCGGAAAGCTCGGCCGCGACGCGGTCGTGAAAGGAGGCTGTCTGCATGGCCGGGTCATACGCCCTCACCCCGGGCGGGGAAAGCCGTCAGCGGGTTGAAACGGTTCCCGCCCGTGGGCGCGGAAGGCGTGACCGGGCCGTGGCCCGGTTTCGACGCGCCAGGGCCGCGGCTCGAACCGGGCGAATGCGACTTTCTTCGACTGGCGGCGGGGCAAAGAACTGACCCTCGCCGGCTACTGGCCGACCGCCCACTGCCGCTGGCCCTCTGTGCCGGCGGAAGACCAAGGCGGGGTCAGGCCGTCTGCCTGGAACGCCAGGCGGCCACGAAAGCCGAGGCCGAAGCGCCGGCTTGCTCCGGCGAGACGCCCGGCTTGAACAGGGCCGAGCCGATGCCGAAGCCCGAGGCACCCGCCCGGTGCCAGCCAGCGATGCCATCGGGATCGACCCCGCCGACCGCATAGACCCGCGTCCCCGTGGGCAGGATGGCGCGGACAGCTTTCAGGCCGGGTGGTCCGGCGACCTCGGCCGGGAACAGTTTAAGGACGTCGGCCCCCGCCTCCAGCGCCTGAAACGCCTCGGACGGCGTGAAGAAACCTGGCATGGACAACAGCCCCAACGCCTTGGCCGCGCGGATGACCCCGGGGTTGGTGTTGGGCGAGATGACGATCTGGCCCCCGGCCGAAGCGACGTCACGCGCAGCCTCGATCGTCAGCACCGTGCCCGCCCCGACCAGCGCCCGACCCTCCAGAGCGTGGCGGAGCCGGCGCAGGCTCTCAAGCGGCTCCGGGGAGTTGAGCGGCACCTCAAGGCAGACGAAGCCGGCCGCGACGATCGCCTCGCCGACGTCAACAGCCTCGTCAGGCTTGAGCCCACGCAGAATGGCCACCAGTGGCAGGGCGTCGAGGGTTTCGACCGAACAGGAGATCATGGGCGCGCCTCGTGTATCCGCCACAGCCCGCGGGCCGTGGCCCCCGGGCCATCCGCGCTGTGAACCTTGGTGAAGCCCGCCAAAGACAGGGCCATTGCATAGCGCTGGTTCAGCGTCCCGGCCCCAACCAGGGTGACGGCTCGGGTGCGGTCGGCCTGCGCCGCGATCTCGGCACCGATCAGCAGACCGGACAGATAGTCGGCGGCGGCCGCGGCGGGCAGCCGTTCGGCCAGGGTCTCCACCCGCACCGAAAACAGCAGGGCAGTCAGGGCCGGATCGGCGAGGGCTCGGGTCACTCCGGCCTCGAAGGCCGCAGCGTCCGTGTCCCGCTCCCCCATACCGGCACCGATGACGGTCGCGGTCCGTATCGCGGCGAACAGTTCGCCTGTCAGGAAGGTGCGAAAGCCGGTGATGGCCCCGCCCTGCACACTGATCCATTTGCTGTGAGTGCCGGGGGCCACAACGACATGGTCGTCGCCGTCGAGGTCGAGGCCCATGACCTGGGTCTCCTCGCCGCGCATGACGTCTATCAGGCAGCCCTCGAACAGGGCGCTAACACCGGGGACGATCATGACATCGGCCCGGTCCGGCGGAGAGGCGACGGCGGCGGCGAGAGCGGCGAGAGAGGTCGGCGTCGGGCGATAGGGCACCTCCTGCCACTTACCGCGCGCGCCGGCCATCCCGCACGCCAGGACCGGCAGGCCCTGCGACAGCCAGTCCTGGGCCACCTCGGCGAGCACGTTCGGGAAGGCGCCCGCGGCCAGCCCCCCTGCCCCCCGGGGATCGGATCGGGCGGCCAGGATGTCGCCCCCTGGCGCGAGCCGCATGACCCGGAGGTTGCTGGTGCCCCAGTCGACGCCTATCAGCTGCGCGCCATCGTTCACCTCACCACCAGAGGGCGTAGACGGCGATCAGGAAGGCGATGACGCCCGCACCGGCGATGTTGAACGCCGTCGAGGTCCGGTAGCTGACCCCGTCCAGCTTGATCTGCATGGTTCCGGCCTTGGGCGGCGACATCAGCGAGACGATCACCGCCGCCGCCAATGCGACAAGGAAGACCAGGCCGACGCGGTTCATGAACGGCAGGGTGAAGATTCCCTCGCGGTCCAACCACCACAGTACGCCGGACAGGGCGACCCCGCCAATGGCGGCGGTCAGGGCGCCGGCCTCGGAGGCGCGGCTCCAGAACAGGCCGAGGATGAAGATCACCACGATGGCCGGGGTGAAGAAGCCGGTGAAATCCTGGATGAACTGGAAGGCCTGGTCGAAATTCCCCAGCAGCGGCTGGGCGACCATACCGCCGATGACCATGGCCGCCACCGCTGCCAGCCGCCCGACCAGGACCAGATGCGTCTGCGGCATGTTCTTGCGCACCTTGGCGTAGAGATCGAGCGTGAAGATGGTCGAGATCGAGTTCACGAGCGACCCGAGGGTGGCGATGATGGCGGCCACCAGGGCGGCAAATACCAGCCCCTTCAGACCGACCGGAAGCAGGGCCATCATGGTCGGATAGGCGGCGTCCGGCCGGTCCAGATCCGGGGCCAGCACGAGGGCGGCAAGCCCCGGCAGCACCACGATCAGCGGCATCAGCAGCTTCAGATAGGCGGCGAAGGCGACGCCCTTCTGGGCCTCGTCGAGGCTCTTGGCGGCCAGGGCGCGCTGGATGATGTACTGGTTGAAGCCCCAGTAGCTGAGGTTCATGATCCACATCCCGCCGATCAGGACCGACAGGCCCGGCAGCGAGGCATAGTGCGGGCTGTCCTGCGACAGGATCATGTCGAATTTCTCGGGGAACTCGGTCATCAGCCGCGTTCCGCCGGCGAGAACATCGCCGCCACCGATCTGGCCGAGGGTGATCCAGGCGATGATCAGACCGCCCGCGACCAGCAGAACCACCTGCACGGCGTCGGTCAGGGCCACCGCCTTCAGCCCGCCCCACAGCTGATAGGCCAGACCGAATACTGCCAGGCCGATCAGGGCAGCGGTCTGGTCGACGCCGGTGACTGCCGTGATCGCCAGCGACCCGAGCCAAAGGATCGAGGTGATGTTCACGAAGACGTAGAGAACCAGCCAGAACACCGCCATCACATTGCGGATCGAGGGGCCGTATCGCTGCTGCAGGAACTGCGGCATCGTGACGATCTCGTTGCGCAGGAAGATCGGCAGGAAGAACTTGCCCACGATCAGCAGCGTCAGCGCCGCCATCCATTCGTAGGACGCGATGGCCAGGCCGATCACATAGCCCGACCCGGACATGCCGATGATCTGTTCGGCCGAGATATTGGCCGCAATCAGCGAGGCACCGATGGCCCACCATGGCAGACTCCTGGATGCCAGGAAGTAATCGGTGGAGTCCTTCTTCTCGCCACCCTTGTCGCGGGAGACCCACTGGGCCAGTGCGAAGATCGCCACGGCGTAGATGGCCAGAATGACCAGGTCGATGGTCGCGAGTGACATGCGGAGCCCTCCCCGGGCGCGACCCGGTCGGCCGAGCTCCGGGTAACGCTAGGTCAGCCCGTCAGGCCACGCAACAATCTTTCATATGTGTAGGCCCGTTTCACTAGCGACAATGTTTCATGCGAGAGATAATCGACCTTCACCCGATCGGCAGCGCCCGCTAGCGTCCGGGCGCTGCATGAGGAGGCTGGATGACGCTGCAGGACTGTGCCGAGGATCGCAAATACCGCGCCCCCGCGCTTGAGAAGGGGCTGGACGTGCTTGAGTTGCTGTCGGCCCAAGCTGAGCCGATGACGCCCTCCCAGATGTCCGCAACCCTCGGCCGCTCCGTAAGCGAACTGTTCCGCATGATCCAGGTTCTGGAGTTCCGGGGCTATATCGAACAGGCCTCAGGTGCCTACCGGCTTACCAACCGGTTGTTTACCCTGGGCATGTCTCAGGCACCGATCAGGTCGCTGGTGGATGTTGCCTTGCCGGTAATGCGCGATCTGGCGACGGCGACGTCGCAGTCCTGTCACCTCGTGGTTCCCAGCGGGGATCAGATCGTGGTCATCGCCCGCGTCGAGGGGCCAGGCGACCTCGGCTACTCTGTCCGGATCGGCTATCGCCGCAACATCATCGAGGCGACGTCGGGGCTGATGTTCTACGGCTGCGCGACCGAGAGGACGAGGGTGCAGCTACACCAGATGTTGGTCAAGCGTTACGGTGTGCAGAAGGTCAAGAGGTTCGTCACCGCTGCTGAGGCCGCAGCGCTGGCGGGGCACGTCGAGCGACCCAGCGATTTCGTCAAGGGGGTCACCGATCTGGTCGCGCCGATCAGGGGGGCCGATGGCATCATCGCCACCCTGATTACGCCCTATATCGAGCGGATGCCTCCGACCTGTCCGATGCCGGAGGCTGTGTCGCGGCTTCGCGAGGCGGCCGAGATCATTTCAACGGAGACGAGCGCGCTCTCACAGGCCTGATGCACAACGTTGACTTCAAAGGCCCACTGCACCAGTTTCGTCCGCAGAAACCGATTTCACTTGTAAAATGACATAGAGCGTCGCCGTTCGGACGACAGGTGCCGGGGAGGCGCGCGAGGCATGGGGGCCATCTACCCGGACCTGAACGGTCGCGTCGTCATCGTCACCGGAGGCGCGGGCGGCATCGGCGAAGCCATTTCGCGGGCCTTTCACGTCCAGGGCTGCAAGGTCGGCGTGCTCGACATCGACGCCGCACGCGGCGACCGACTGCAGGCGGAATTGGGCGACCGGCTGCGCTATGCGGCCTGCGATCTGACCGATATCCCCGCCCTCAAGGCCGCGATTGGCGCGGTACGAGAAGCATTCGGGCCGATCAACATCCTGATCAACAACGCCGCCCATGACGAACGCCATGACACGCTCGAGGTCACCGAGGCCTATTGGGACGGACGCATCGCCGTCAATCTGAAGCACCAGTTCTTCGCCGCCCAGGCCGTGCTGCCCGACATGAAGGCGTCAGGGGGCGGGTCGATCGTCAACCTCGGCTCGACCTCCTGGATTATCGGCCAGGGGGGAATGGCTGCCTATACGGCCAGCAAGTCCGCAGTGCTCGGCCTCACGCGCTCGCTGGCCCGCGACTTTGGCGAGTTTGGCGTGCGCGTGAACGCCGTGGCACCCGGCTGGATCATGACCGAGCGCCAGCTGACTCTGTGGGTCACGCCCGAAACCGAAAAGGACATCTACAAAAGCCAGTGCCTGAAGCGGCCGCTGACGCCCGACGACATCGCCAAGGTGGTCGTCTTCATGAGCTCCGATGAGGCGGGTGCCATCACAAACCAGCACCATATCGTCGACGGCGGCTGGACCTGATCCGATGATGAAACCCCCAGCAAAGGGACTGCGAAGCCGGGCCTGGTTCGACAACCCGGACAACCCCGACATGACGGCGCTCTATATGGAGCGCTATCTGAACTACGGCCTCACCCGGCGCGAGCTGCAGTCCGGCAAGCCGATCATCGGCATTGCCCAGACCGGCTCCGACCTCAGCCCCTGCAACCGGCACCACCTTGTGCTGGCCGAGCGTGTGCGCGAGGGCATCCGCGAAGCCGGTGGCATCGCCATGGAGTTCCCGGTCCATCCGATTCAGGAGACGGGCAAGCGGCCGACGGCAGGGCTGGACCGGAACCTCGCCTACCTCGGACTGGTCGAGAGCCTGTACGGCTATCCGCTCGACGGGGTGGTGCTGACGATCGGCTGCGACAAGACCACCCCTGCCTGTCTGATGGCGGCCGCGACGGTGGATATGCCCGCCATCGCCCTGTCGGTCGGCCCGATGCTGAACGGCTGGCACAAGGGAGCCCGCACGGGATCGGGCACCATCATCTGGAGGGCCCGACAGATGATGGCCGCCGGAGAAATTGACTACGACGGCTTCGTCGAACTGGTGGCGTCATCTGCACCGTCCGTCGGCTATTGCAACACCATGGGCACGGCCACGACCATGAACTCCCTGGCCGAGGCGTTGGGGATGTCGCTGCCCGGCTCGGCCGCCATACCGGCACCGTACCGCGAGCGCGCCCAGGTTGCCTATGAGACGGGACGACGGATCGTCGACATGGTGCGTGAGGATCTGAAGCCCTCGGACATCCTCACGCGCGAGGCCTTTCTGAACGCAATTGTCGTCAACTCCGCCATCGGCGGCTCTACAAACGCCCCGGTCCATCTGACGGCCCTGGCGCGCCACGCCCATGTCGACCTGCCGTTGCAGGACTGGCAGACGCACGGGCTGAACGTGCCCCTGCTGGTCAATCTCCAGCCCGCCGGTGCCTATCTGGGCGAGGACTATTTCCATGCCGGCGGCGTGCCGGCGGTGATCCACGAACTGACCAAAGAGGGCCTGATCCACCTCGACGCCCTGACCGTCACGGGCCGATCGATTGGTGAGAACTGCGCCGGCCGGGCCACCGAAATGCCGGACGTGATCCGGCCGTTCGAGCAGCCGCTGAAAGCCCAGGGCGGCTTCCTGGTCTTCAACGGCAACCTGTTCAACACCGCCATCATGAAGCTGAGCGTGATCAGCCCTGAGTTCCGCGACCGCTACCTGTCCGACCCGGCCGATCCCAACGCCTTCGAAGGGCCCGTCGTCGTGTTCGACGGGCCCGAGGACTATCACCGCCGTATCGAGGATCCCGCCCTGGGGATCACCGAGCGGACCCTGTTGTTCATGCGTGGTGCGGGGCCGGTCGGTTATCCGGGCGCGGCGGAGGTCGTGAACATGCAACCCCCGGCCTATCTGATCAAACAGGGGGTCACCGCCCTGGTCTGTATTGGCGACGGACGTCAGTCGGGTACGTCGGGCTCGGCGTCGATCCTGAACGCCTCGCCCGAAGCCGCCGCCGGCGGATCGATTGCCCTGTTGAAAACCGGCGACCGGGTGCGGATCGATCTCAACACCGCGCGGGCCGATGTCCTTATCCCGGACGAGGAACTGGCCGAGCGCCGCGCCGCTCTCGAAGCCGACGGCGGGTACCGGTATCCGGCCTCGCAGACCCCATGGCAGGAGATCCAGCGGCTGATGGTCGGCCAGTTGGAGACCGGCGCGGTGCTGGAGCCCGCGGTAAAGTATCATCGTATCATCGACCGGTATGGCCTGCCGCGCGACAGCCACTGACAGAGCGGACGGGAGCCCGGACAAGCCAAAGCCCCGCTGGCGGGGCCAGCGGGGCTTTGGGTTTCACTTCGGCAAGTGAGGTAATGTGGGTGCGGGAGCAGGATTTGAACCTGCGACCTTCAGGTTAT
>JAIEQA010000022.1 GCA_019748095.1 Caulobacteraceae bacterium
CGCTTGGCCTCGACCAGCAGGGGGCCGAGGTCGATCTCGCGCGGCAGGATGCCCGAGACCCGCATCAGGGTGGCGACATTGTCGACGTCGCTGTCGATGCTGTGGCGCACACCGGGGTACTGGACCTTGATGGCCAGGTCCTCGCCCTCGATCGTGTTGGCGCGGTGGACCTGGCCGATCGAGGCCGCGGCGACCGGGTCCAGGCCAAAGGCCCCGAACCGGGCCTCCCAGCCCCGGCCCCAGCGCCGGTTCAGGGCCGCCTGCAGCTGGACCGGCGGCATCGGCCGGGCGTCGGCCCGCAGACGCGACAGGATGTCGGACAGCTCGGGCGGCAGCAGGTCGCCGGCGTCCATCGACATCAGCTGCCCGACCTTCATGGCCGCGCCGCGCAGCTGGGCCAGCTCCTCGGTCACCCTCAGGGCGTTGGCCGGGGTCATCAGCAGGTCGCCCACCGTCGGCCGCCCGCCCCGTGCGAACTGGCGCGCGCCCTCGGCCAGCATATTGCCGGCCACGCCGGAGGCCAGGCCGCCGAAGCGGGCCAGCCGGGACAGGCGGCCGGTCGGCACGGACAGGCCGCGAGAGGGAGGGGAAGGCTGGCGCATGGGGCCCGTGTGCGCGCCCGGTGGTCCCTCCGACAATGCGGCATGGGGTAGCCGCGCTCAGGACGGGCGCGACGCCGCCGCCTTCAGCACGCTGACATAGCCGTCGGCCACTTCCATGCGCTGTCCCGCTGATGTCGCGCGGAGCGCCCGATGCAGCTGCGGCAGTTTCCAGCAGGGAACGTGCATGAACAGGTGATGCTCGGCATGGAAATTGACCCAGTAGGGGGCGATAAGGGCGCGCTCCCACCAGGAGGCCCGGGTCGTCCGGGCGGCACGGAACGGATCGGTGGCCGAGCCTGCGACACAGGCGTGTTCGGCAATGTTCCTGAGCCGGGTCACCAGCGGAAACCAGGTCGCCATCGGCAGCAGCCAGAGGACGAACCAGGCCCACCAGACCCCGGCCAGGGTCAGTCCCCCCAGCATGGCCGCATTGATCATCAGGAAGGGCGCGATGGAGCGCCCAGTCACCACCGCCCCCTCGGCCGGTCGCGGGTCGCGTCGGTTTGCGAAGGCACGGAACAGCAGCAGCAAACGCTGTTTGAAGAAGGTCTGGCCGGTCAGGTCCCGGATCATCTTGCGGCGGAGCGAGGCCGCCGTGACGGGGAAGGGGGCCGACAGCACAAGGTCCGGATCCTCGGGCTGCTGGGCGTATTTGTGATGGGCCAGATGGTAGGGACGGTACGCTTTCAGCGAAGCCCCGACGGGAACCGCGCAGAGCCAGTGGCCGAGGAAGTCATTGATCTTCAGGTTCGGGGCCAGCGCGCCGTGCGCCGCCTCGTGCATCAGGATGGCGAGCCCCAGCTGGCGCGTACCGATCACCATGACGCACAGAGGGATAAGGATCGGCTGCCAGACCCCCGCCGCAACGGCCAGGCCAATAACGCCCCAGGCGTGGACCACCAGCAGCGGCCCCTTCCAGTTCGAGCGCTGCTGGAAAGGCCGCCACACGTCGCGGGCGAGGACCTCGGCAGGAGCGATGCGCGGGGCGGCGGGCATGACGGCAGCATAGACCGCGACCGGTCCCTGTCCAGCGCCTCCGCCACGCGTCAGCTGCACCTGACAAAAGTCAGGTTGACATTACTTTTTTCCGATGTAACGTAAGCCTTACAAACGGAGAACGAACCATGCTCAACAACAGCTTCACAAAGGGGACCCCGGAGGGTCGAAAATACGTGGTCCGGACCATGGCGTTCATGAGCGGCTATGTCGCAGTCAATGTCATGGCGATCTTCGGCGCGTTCGATGAAATCATCGGCCGTCCCATCGCCTGGGGTCTCGCCCTTGCGGTCGCGGCCCCCGTGATCGGCCAGATCTGGGCCACCCTGTCATTGCTGAAGAACTCCGACGAGTTTGTGCGCGGGATGCTGACCAAGGTCTTTGTCATCGCCACCGGCCTGACGCTCGCGGTCTGCACCGTCTGGGGCTTCGGTGAAAGCTATGCGGGGGCGCCTCATATTCCGGCGTGGATCGCCTATCCGGTGTTCTGGGCCTGTTTCGGTCTGGTCTCGCCCTTTGTGCGGACGTCGGAAATATGAGGAACACACTTCGCGAACTCCGCGCCTCGAAGGGCTGGACCCAGGAACAGCTGGGCCAGGCGCTGGGGGTCTCGCGTCAGGCCGTGAATGCCCTCGAGACCGAGAAACACGACCCCTCCCTCGACCTCGCCTACCGGATCGCCGTGCTGTTCGACCGCCCGGTCGAGGCGATCTTCGACAATCCCCACGTCTGACCCGGTCAGCTTAACCTTACAGGAGAAACCCATGTTCAACGCCCTCAACCGGGCGCGTGCGATGACGCGCGCCACCCGTCCCGCCCAGGCCCGGAAACTGAAGCCCTGGCAGGCCGCCCTGATCGGTCTTGCCGCCTGCACGCCCTCACTGGCCGTCGCCATCGATGCCTGGGCCGCGCCGCCCGTCGTCCAGTCCGCCCCTGCCTTTACCTCCGACCGGTTGTCGGTCGAGGTCGTCGGCATCGGGCCGGACGTCATCCTGATCCCCGGCTTCGCCAGTTCGCGTGAGGTCTGGCGCGTCACCGCCGACCGGCTCAAGGCCACCCACCGGGTGCATCTGGTCCAGCTGGCCGGGTTTGCCGGCGAGCCCTGGACCCACGGCAGCGAAGGGCCCTTCGTCGCCCCGGTGGTCGAGGCGCTGGGCACCTATATCGACACACAGGGCCTCGAACGCCCCGCCGTGATCGGTCATTCCATGGGCGCGCTCGTCGGCCTGCGCCTGGCCCAGACCCAGCCTGACCGGGTCGGCCGGCTGATGAGCGTGGACAGTCTGCCGTTCTTTTCGGCCATGTTCGGCCCGACCGTGACCGCCGAGGCGGCCCGGCCGTTCGCCGATCAGGCGGCGGCCGGCATTCTCCAGACCCCGGATGAAGCCTTCCGCACGGGTCAGAGCCAGTCGGCGATCGGTCTGGCGCGGGATCCCGCGACCCGCGCGGCCATGGTCGAGTGGAGCATGGCCGGTGACCGCGGGGCCATGGCCGCCGCCATCCATGACGTCATGACCAACGACGCCCGTCCCGGTTTGCCGGCCATGACGACGCCCGTGACGGTTCTCTATGCCTCTGACGCCGACGGCGGGGCTCCCGCCGCCCTGGCCGACGCCACCTGGACGCGGGAATACGCTCCCCTTCCGGGCGCGACCCTGATCCGCGTCGACGGCAGCCGCCATTTCATCATGGCCGACCAGCCGGAGCGGTTTGCGGAACTGGTCGCGGACTTCCTGAAATAGGGGCTCAGACGGTGGGCGCGGGGGCGGGCTTCGGCGCGCCCCCGAACTCGTCGGCATAGGCCGGGGCCAGCAGGGTCCGGAAAACGTCCTGCGGGACCGTCACCTCATAGCTGCCCTCGGCATAGGGCCCCACCACATAGGGACCGATCAGGAACACCAGTCCGCCGGCCTTGCCCGGCTGGGTGCCGGCCGCGAGCACGAACGGCGTCGCCGCGGCCCGGGGACATTTCCAGTCGCCGCCCGTCAGGCTGACCGTCTGGGCCGCCGGATCGCGCTTCTTCTTCTCGGCATTGATGGCGGCGCACAGGGCCGCATCCAGCGCGGCCAGATTGCCCGGTCGCCCGAACAGATCGACGGCCGCAATCTCCCGCTTCAGCGCCTTGTCCCACAGGACCGCGGCAAAGGCGGCGTTCGGATGGGCCCCGCCCGTGTTCTCGTAATCGGTGCGGATCAGGCTGAACAGTTTGCTGGTCTCGGCACCCGGGGTGATCTCGATGGATTTGGCATAGGGGGCCATGCCCTGATCGCCGCCCGCCTCGGTCCGGTCGGCCTGGGCCCCTTCGGTGAACTGCCGAAGGTCCTGCACCCCGGCGGCATACAGCCGGGCATGCAGATCGGGCTGGGTCTTGATCGCGACCGGCAGCTTCAGGCTGACCTCCGCGAACGGCGTCTTCGACTCATAGGCCATGGGCGCGGCGGCATCCGCCGGGGTCACCAGGGCCGGGGTTCCCGCGGCCGGGGCCGGCGCTTCGGCCTCGCGTTCGCGGTTGCAGGCGCTCAGGGTCGCCAGAATGGCCAGGCCGATCAGGATGTGGCGGGGGGCGAGGGTCATGGATCTCTCCGGTTACAGCGTCACGGATACAGCGCCGAGGGCGATGGCACCCAGCAGGATCAGCCCGGCCTCCCGATTGGATCGGAACAGCCGCAGCGCCAGCGCTCCGTCATCGGGTTTCAGCCGGCGTACCTGCCACGCCAGATGCCCGGCGTAGCCGACGATCATGACGAAAAAGGGAAGCCACAGCCCCGCCGCGACCCCGGCCAGTCCGGCGAACAGCACCGCCGCCGCATAGAAAACGCCCACACCGCCCTTCACATCCCTGCCCAGCCGCCGGGCCGTCGACTTGACGCCCACCATGGCGTCGTCCTCGAGATCCTGCAGGGCGTAGATGGTGTCGTAGCCCAGGGTCCAGAATACGCCGCCGATCCACAGCAGCAGCGCCGGTACGGCCAGCGCCCCGTCGGCCGCCGCAAATCCCATCAGGGCCCCCCAGTTGAAGGTCAGCCCCAGCCACGCCTGCGGCCACCAGGTGATCCGCTTCATGAAGGGGTAGGCCGCCACCAGCGCCAGCGATCCCACGCCCAGCAGGATCACGGTCAGGTTCAGCGTCAGCAGGATCAGCAGGCTGACGAGGCTGCACCCGACCACGAACCCCCACGCCTGTTTCACCCGGATCCGCCCCGACGGGATCGGCCGCCCGGCGGTGCGGGCGACCTTCGCATCGATGTCGCGGTCGACGATGTCGTTGAAGGCACAGCCCGCCGCCCGCATCAGGCAGGCACCCAGCCCGAAGCCCACGAACAGCCACAGGTCATAAAGGTCCGGCCTCCGCTGCGCCGCCGCGAGCGCCAGGGCGATCCCCTGCCAGCCGGGCAGCAGCAGCAGCCAGATGCCGATCGGCCGGTCGAACCGCCCCAGCTTCAGCCACGGCTTCAGGCCTTCGGGCGCGCGGTCATCGACCCAGTTGCGGCCGGCGTCGGGGAGGGGGGGCGACACTGGCCTAGCCTCGCCGCACCAGCAGGACGCCGCCGATCACCAGGGCGACGCCCGCCAGCCGGGTCAGGCTGATCGGGGCCCGGGGCACGCCCAGGGCTCCGAAATGGTCCAGCACCAGACTCAGCATCAACTGGCCCGCCACCATCAGGGTGATGGTGGTCGCCACGCCCAGCCGGGGCACGGCCCAGGCCGCCGCCACCACGAACACCGCCCCGTACAGCCCCCCGACCCAGGCATAGGCCGGAAGGGCCCGCATGGCGGTGACATCGGGGCGGCTCTGCAGCGCCATGGCCAGCAGCCCCAGCGCGGCGGTGCCCACCGCGAACGACACAAAGGCCGCATTGACCGGGCCGGAGACGGCCGTGGCCAGCCGCGCATTGGTCGGTGCCTGCAGGGCCGTCGCGCCTCCGGCGAGGACGACGGCGATCATGGCGATCCAGGGGGCGAAGTTCATGCGATCGCCTCTACCAGCGCGGATCGACCGGCGCACTCGCGAACATCTCGGCCAGCCGCGCCCGGGTCGCGGGATGGGTGTCCGGGGGCAGGGCGGCGGGGTCGAACCAGCCGGTCTCCGCGATCTCCCCGTGATGGGTCAGTTCGCCCGCCTCGAACGCGTCGAAGCGATAGACCAGCACATGGTCCCCGCGAAAGAACCGTTCGTTGGAGTGAACCGAGACCAGTCGTCCCGGCGCGGTGGCCTTCAGCCCCGTCTCCTCGAACAGTTCGCGGGCCGCCGCATCGCCCGTCATCTCGCCCCGGTCGACCCCGCCGCCGGGCAGCCACCAGCCGGCCAGATAGGTGTGTTTGACCAGCATGACGCGCCCGGCGGCATCCACGGCGACAGCCCGGACGCCCAGGGTCATGCCCCGCTGCGCCCGCGACACCGCAAAGAACAGGGGTCGGGTGAAGGGCTCGATGCGCACACGCCAGTTCATGGCCGCTGTCTGCCAGACTTTCCCGGACACGTCCCGGACTTGCCGCGTATTTCATAATTCCATAATGCTGGAACTATGGAATCAGACGACGCCCTTCTGGCCCTCGGCGCCCTGGCCCAGCCGACCCGGCTGGCGGTGGTCCGCGTGCTGGTCCGCTGCGCCCCGGACGGTCTGGCGGCCGGTGTTCTGGCTGGGCGTCTGGCCGTCCCGGCCAACACCCTGTCGTCGCATCTGAACATTCTGACCCAGGCCGGACTGGTCCGGTCCGAACGCACCGGCCGCAGCATTGTCTACCGCGTCTCGATGGACCGGCTGCGGGGCCTGATCCTGTTCCTGCTGCAGGACTGCTGCGCCGGCCGGGCCGAGCTCTGCGATCCTCTTCTGGCCGATCTGGCCGCCTGTCGACCCTAGAGGCCCCATGGACGTCGTTCTCTATCACAACCCCGCCTGCGGCACCTCGCGCAACACCCTGGCCCTGATCCGCGCCGTGGGGCTGGAGCCGCATGTCATCGAGTATCTGAAGACGCCCCCGTCCCGCGCCATGGTCACCCAACTGGCGGCCCGGTCCGGCCGGCCCCTGCGCGCCCTGCTGCGCGAAAAAGGCACGCCCTTCGCCGACCTGGGTCTGGACGACCCCGCCCTGACCGACGACCAGCTGCTGGACGCCATCGAGGCCCATCCGGTCCTGCTGAACCGCCCGATCGTGGTCACGCCGCGGGGCGTCAGACTGTGCCGCCCCTCGGAGGTCGTGCTGGACCTGCTGCCCGAGGACGGCCTGACCCCCTTCACCAAGGAGGACGGCGAGGTCGTCATCGACGCCACCGGACGCCGGGTGCGCTGATGGTCGATGCGCCGGTCATCGATGCGCCCGGGCCCCGCCGCCTGTCCTTCCTCGACCGCTGGCTGACGCTGTGGATCTTCGCCGCCATGGGGCTGGGTGTGCTGCTCGGCACCGTCGTGCCGGGCCTGCCGGTCTGGCTGGACAGCCTGTCGGTCGGGACCACCAACATTCCCATCGCCATCGGCCTGATCCTGATGATGTACCCGCCGCTGGCCCGGGTGAAATACGAGGCCCTGCCGCGCGTCTTCGCCGACAAACGCGTCCTGGCCCTGTCGCTGTTCCAGAACTGGGTTCTGGGCCCGGTGCTGATGTTCGTCCTTGCGGTGATCTTCCTGCGCGACCAGCCGGAATATATGACCGGCGTCATCCTGATCGGTCTGGCCCGCTGCATCGCCATGGTGCTGGTCTGGAACCAGCTGGCGCGGGGCGACAACCAGTATGTCGCCGGCCTTGTTGCCTTCAACTCGGTCTTCCAGATCCTGTTCTTCAGCGCCTACGCCTGGTTCTTCCTCGCCTTCCTGCCGCCGCTGCTGGGGCTGGAGGGCAGTGTCGTCGATATCAGCGTCTGGACCATCGCCGGGGCGGTGCTGGTCTATCTGGGCCTGCCCTTCCTCGCCGGCTATGTAACCCGCCGCACCCTGATCGCGCGGAAGGGGGCGGACTGGTACGAGGCCCGCTTCCTGCCGCGCATCGGGCCGGTCACCCTGATCGCCCTGCTGTTCACCATCGTCGCCATGTTCAGCCTTAAGGGCGGCGATGTCGTCGCCCTGCCGTTCGACGCCCTGCGCATCGCCATCCCGCTGACGATCTATTTCCTCGTGATGTTCGTGGTCAGCTTCCTGATGGGCCGGCTTATCCAGACCGACTATCCCCGCACCACGGCGCTGGCCTTCACCGCAGCCTCGAACAATTTCGAACTGGCCATCGCCGTGGCCATCGCCGCCTTCGGCCTCGCCAGCCCCGTCGCCTTCGCCGCCGTCATCGGCCCGCTGGTCGAGGTGCCGGTGCTGATCCTGCTGGTCTCGGTCGCCCTGTGGCTGGGCCGCCGCTTCTTCCCCGAGACCGCCCCACCGAAGGACGCCGGCTGATGGATCGCCTGCGCGCGCTGTCCGATCCGGATCACCTGCCGGCTCTGGATCCGGCGTATCTGTCGGCCACACCCGCCACCGGGATGGGCCCAAACGATCACCCGCCCCGGATCCTGCTGCTGTACGGCTCCCTGCGCGAGCGCTCCTACTCGCGCCTGTGTGTCGAGGAGGCGGCGCGTCTTCTGCGCTTCATGGGCTGCGAGACCCGGATCTTCGACCCGTCCGATCTGCCCCTTCCGGGCGCGCCGGACGACGAGGATCATCCGGCCGTTGTCGAACTGCGCGCGCACGCCCTCTGGTCCGAGGGCATGGTCTGGTGCAGCCCCGAGCGCCACGGCCAGGTTTCCGGCCTCATGAAGCTCCAGATCGACCACCTGCCCCTCAGCATGGGCGGGGTCCGGCCGACGCAGGGACGGACCCTTGCGGTCATGCAGGTGTCCGGCGGCTCCCAGAGCTTCAACACCGTCAACACCCTGCGTCTGCTCGGCCGATGGATGCGGATGATCACCATCCCCAACCAGTCCAGCGTGGAGAAGGCGTGGCAGGAATTCGACGACAACGACCGGATGAAGCCGTCATCCTGGTACGACCGGATTGTCGATGTGATGGAGGAACTGGTGCGGTTCACCATCCTGACCCGACCCCACGCCGGGGCGCTGGTGGACCGGTATTCGGAACGCAAAGGTGCCGGTGTTGTGCTGTCGAAAGCGACGGACCTGTCGGCGATCGCGCTTTCCGGCGAGTCGGTCCGTTGAGGGGGCCATGCGGCACCGGGTCGTCCCGGATCGCTTGATGCGACGGTCCGGGCATTCTATGCGGGGGCTACAACAGGAGCATCCCATGCTGGCCCTTGCGATCATTATCGGTTTCGTCGTCGTCCTCGCCGCCATCAACGCCATCGAGTTCGGCCGGATTGACTGAACCCGCACCGGGTGCCGCGCTCGTCACGGGCGGGGCGCGCCGGATCGGTCGGGCCATCGTGCTGGCCCTCGCCCGGCGCGGCCATGACGTGGCCATCCATCATCGCGATTCGGTCGACGACGCCGAGGCCCTCACCGCCGAAGTGCAGGCCATGGGGCGTCGCGCGGTCCTGATCGCCGCCGATCTGGCCGATGAGGATCAGGTCCGCACCCTCGTTCCCCGCGCCACTGCCGCCCTCGGCCCCCTGTCGGTGCTGGTCAACAACGCCTCGGTTTTCGAGGACGACCGCGTCGGCGATCTGTCCCGGGCGACCTGGGACCGGCATATGGAGGTCAACCTCCGCGCTCCGGTGGTGCTGGCCGAGGCCTTTGCCGGCCAGGCCCCCGACGGCTCCGCCATCGTCAATCTGCTGGACCAGCGGGTGTTGAAGCCCGACCCGCGGTTCATCTCGTACGCCCTGTCCCGAAACGGCCTGTGGTGGGCGACGCGCACCCTGGCCCAGGCCCTGGCCCCCCGTATCCGCGTGAACGGTGTGGGTCCAGGTCCGACCCTGGCCTCGATCCACCAGACCGCCGCCGACTTCGCCGCCGAGGCCGCCGCCGTGCCCCTGGGTCATGGGGCCGATCCGGACGACATCGCCGCTGCCGTGGTGTATCTCGTTGACGCCCGCGCCGTCACCGGCCAGATGATCGCCGTGGACGGGGGTCAGCATCTGGCGTGGCGCACGCCCGACATCGTGGACTGAGCCCGCCGTGAACGACCTGTCCTTTCCTGCCGTCGCCGTCCGCGAGTCCCTGACGATCTTTGTGCGCGGTCTTCGCGTCGAGGCCGGGATCGGCATCTATGACCATGAGCATGGCCGGCTCCAGACCCTGTTGATCGACGTCACTCTCGATCTGGGCCCGATCGCGGTGCACGGCCTTGCCGACACGGTGAACTACGAGACGGTCGCCGCCGCCTGCCAGAGCATTGTCGCCGAGGGTCATGTCGGTCTGGTCGAGACCTTCGCCGAACGGCTGGCCCTGGATTGTCTGAAGGATCCGCGCATCCGGGCGGTCACGGTCCGGGTCGACAAGCCGGGGGCCCTCGAAGCGGCCGCCGGTGTGGGCTGTGAACTCACCTACCGGCGCTGACGGGCCACACAGGCGTCAAACCTTGCCTTTCGGGCCCGTACGCACGACATGTCGCCGCGCAATGCCCCAGATCCGTTTCACCCGCCGCTTCTCCATGGCCCACCGCCTGCTTTCCGACCCCGCGTCGCGCTGCGCGGTGCCGCATGGCCATAACGAGTTTGTCCATGTCACCCTGGCCACCGGTGAGACGATGGATTTCGGCGGCTCCAACTATGTCGCCTCGTTCGAAACCCTGAAGGGGCGCTGGCACGGGTTCATCGACAAGGCGGTGGACCACGCCTTCCAGCTGAATGCCGCCGATCCCATGCTGGACTGGTTTCGCCAGACTGAACCGCACCGGCTCGGCCGGTTGATGGTGTTCGATGGCGATCCGACCACCGAGGCCTTCGCCATCGCCCTGCGCCGCAAGCTGGACGCCATTCTGATCGACGACGGCTCGCCCTTCCACTGTGTCGAACTGGTGCTGGAGGAGACCCCGACCAATTCCGTCATCATCGGGGCGACCCTCGACCCGGCCGAACGGGCCTGGGGGGCCGGAAGCTGGATGGATCGACCGGATCTCAGCATCAACGACCTGACTTGAGGCCGGATCGGCTTGCCTCGCGCGGGGCCGCCCGCCATTGTCGCCCGCGAACGATTGAGGTTACCGATGGCCGAACCCGGCGATCCGAACGCGCCCGAAACGCCCGAATCCGAGGTCGATCACGACGCCGGTGTGGGGTTCTCCTCGGCTGCGTCCCTGGCAGGCCGGCCGCGGGTGCCGCCGACACCCGAACCGCTGTTGCCGGATCCCGTCGAGGTCGCGCCTGAACCGGCTCCGGAACCCGCCCCGGTGATCGACCGTCCGGATCCACCCGTCGCGCAAACGACGCCCGAAATGCCGACAGAGGCTGCGCCTCCCGCATGGGCGCGCGAGACGCCTCGCCCCGCAGCTCCCCCTCCGGTCGATTTTGGCACCGGTCGCCGGTCGGCCCCTGCGGAGCTTGAAGGCGCGACCGGCCTCTTCACTGTCTATGCCCTGATCCTGTTCGCCGTCCCCACCCTGGGGGTCTCGGCCCTGATCGCCCTGCTGGCGGTGACCGGTCGACCGGCTCCCGCCAGCGAGATCGCGGCCAGCCACTTCCTGTTCCAGCAGCGCACCCTGTGGGCCGGCGCGGCCGTGGCCCTGCTGGGCGGCATATTGATCGCCGTCGGCCTGGGTGTGTTCGTCCTGTTCATTCTGGCGCTGTGGCTGATCCTTCGCGGGGCCGGTGGCGTTCTGAAGTTGAGGGAAGGGCAGCCGATGGCCAATCCCCGTACCTGGCTGCTGTAGGAGCGACGATGTCCGACCTGTCCCAACCCCGACTGTCCACCGGCAGCGAGTCCGAGGGCAAGCCCGCAGCCCTGGTCGCCTGGGGTCTGTTCATCCTGTCGATTCCGTCGGCCAACGTGCTGGTGCTGGTCGGCCTCGTCATCGCCTATGCGGCGCGGGCCTCCGCGACCGGCCTCGCCCGCCAGCATATCGACGCCCAGATCGCTCTGTTCTGGTCGGTGTTCTGGTGGACCATCGCCCTGTGGGTCCTGATCGCCATCAGCGCGGTGGCTTCCATCATTCTGATCGGGATCCCCTTCCTGCTGCTCTTCGGGGCCCTGTGGTTCCTGCTCAGCGTCTGGTTCACCGTGAAGAGCATACTGGGCATCCTGAATCTTGTGGCCGACCGCCCGGCCTGATCGGGAACGCTGCCGGGGTCAGGCCCGTTTCGTCCCGGTATCAAGGGATTGACCATGACCGCGCTTCACGACCGGACTGCCGACCAGCGCTGGGAACAGGCGTTTGACGGACCCGACGGCCAGTCCGGCCGGGTCTGGGCCGACTACGCCGTCCAGGGCGACCGTCGGGCGATCCTGCATGTAGAGGCCGACGACAGCCTGCGGGGCACCGGCGCGGCCGGGCGGTTCATGCAGGCGCTGGCCGATCATGCCCGCGCCGCGAACATGCGGCTGATCCCGCGCTGCGGCTACGCCGTCGCCTGGTTCAAACGCCACCCGGATCAGGCGGACCTTTTAGGTTAGGCTGCTCCCGGATCACGCGGGAAACGATTCATGACCGGCATCGACTTTCAGGATCTTGGACAGGCGGCCGGGGCAGCGACCGGGCCGCTCCAGACCTGGGTTTTGCCCGCCCTGCTGGGTCTGGGCCTCGCCTCGGCGACGGGTCTGCGGACCTTCCTGCCGCTGCTCATGCTGGCACTGGCGGCCCGCTTTGGTCTGTTCGGCATAGAGCTTAACGACCGGATGGCCTGGCTGGCCGACTGGCCTGCGGTGATCGCGCTGGCCATCGCGGCCGTGATCGAGTTCGCCGGCGACAAGATCCCCGTGGTTGATCACGGTCTCAATGTCCTGGGGGGCTTCACCCGACCGGTCGCGGGCGCGGTTGCGGCCGGCAGCGTCTTTGCGGGACTGGACCCGACCACGGCGGCGGTGGCCGGGCTGATCGTGGGGGCTCCCACCGCCCTGGCCTTCAATGCGGCCCAGGGCGGGGCGCGGCTGGCGTCCACCGCGACCACGGGCGGGATCGGCAATCCGGTCCTGTCCCTGATTGAGGATGTCCTCGCGTTCGGGACCGTGATCCTTGCCTTCCTCGCCCCGGTGCTTGTGCCGGTGCTCATGATCGTTCTGGCCGTGCTGGTGTTCCGGCTCGCCAGACGGATGCGGGCGCGGATGGACGCCCGCAGTCCCGCTACGCCGTCCGGGACACAATCATCCTGAGGCTTCCGGCCCGCGACGGCAGGTCTTCGGACAGGCGCGAGGCGATCTCGCGGGCCCCGACGGGATAGGCGTCGCCGCCCCCGGCAATCTCCTTGGCCGTGGCGGCCGCTTGCAGCAACAAGGCTTCCAGCGACGCGATCTGTTCCAGCGCAAGGGCCCGGGCTTCCTGCTGCAACCGCTGCACGCGCTCGGCCGTTGTGGCGGGGACGCGCATCAGATCATAGACTTCCGCCTCGGCGGAAACGACGCGCAGATCGGGTTTCGAGGGTTTGGGCATATCTTCACTCCTTCGCCCGTCCCAACGTGTCTGCTACAGCGACGGTTGCGGACGGGCAATGAGCAAGCAGCAATCTTCGTGCCAGTGTTGCCTGTAGGTCGCAATTTTCGTCCGGATCAGACCTTTTCCGGGGGTCGAACGTCCTCGTCGTCCAGCAGGTCGGCCGCTTCCTCGTTCAGGGCCCGACCTTCGCGCCGGGGTTTGACATAGGGCTCGGGGGTCGGTGTAACCGCATTGCCACGCATCAGGCCGCGTCCCGCTGTGATCCCGCCGGCCACCTGAAGCGCCAGCCGCTCGGCATCGCGGCGGCGGACGTCCTCGATGGTCTCGGCGGTGTCGAGGGCGTTGAACCCCAGATCGATCAGCACCTGTTCCCCGAATTTCAGCGCGGATTCGAAGGTCTCGCGGATATGGTACTCGACCCCGGCCTCAATCAGGCGGATCGAATGACCCCGATCATAGGCGCGCACAAACAGCTTGGTCAGGGGGAACTCGGCCTTGATCAGTTCCACGATCCGGTCGGCCGTTTCGGGCTTGTCGACACAGACCAGGATGGTCTCGGCCTCCGCCGCCCCCGAGGCCCTCAGCACGTCCAGCCGTGAGCCATCCCCGTAATAGACCTTGAACCCGAACTTGCCGGCCGCCTGGATCATCTCGACATCGTGGTCGATGATGGACACGTCGACATCGCGGGCCAGCAGGGGCTGGGACACCACCTGGGCGAAGCGGCCGAAGCCGATGATCAGCACCCGCCCCTCCAGATTGCGGGCCTTGTCCACCCCGTCCAGCGATACCGTTTCCTCGGGTTTCAGCCGGTCGGCGACCAACATCCGCAGCGGCGTCAGGGCCATCGACACGATGATCACCGCGCCTGCGATCGCGGCCGTGCGCGGATCGAACAGGCCGGCGGCCAGGGCGGCGGCGTACAGCACAAAGCCGAACTCCCCGCCTTCGCCCATCAGGGCGGCGCGTTTCAGCGCCTCGCCGTGTCCGGAGCGGATCCGGGCGACCGCATAGACCCCCGCCATCTTGGCCCCCATGAAGGCGGCGACGCCGCCCAGCACGACCGGCCAGTCCTGCACCACCACCCCGAGGTCCAGCGACATGCCGACGCTGAGGAAAAACAGTCCCAGAAGGATGCCGCGGAACGGCTCGATGTCCGCCTCCAGCTGGTGCCGGAAGGTGGATTCCGACAGCAGCACCCCGGCCAGGAACGCCCCCATGGCCATCGACAGCCCGCCCAGATCCATGACCCAGGCCGCACCCAGTACGACCAGCAGCGCCCCGGCCGTCATCACCTCGCGCCCGCCGTAGCGCGCCAGGATCCGGAACGCCGGGTTCAGCGCCCATTTGCCGATGGCATAGACCCCCGCCACCGCCGCCACGGCAAAGGCCACCGTCATCCAGATCGGCTGCGGATTGGCGATCGTCGTTCCGTACAGCCCGGCCAGAACCGCCACCATGGCCAGCAGCGGTACGATCGCCAGATCCTCGAACAGCAGGATCGAGACGACCCTCTGGCCGTCGGTCTCGTTGTTCTCGTTGCGCTCTTCCAGCAGTTGCATGACGATGGCCGTCGACGACAGGGCAAAGCCCGATCCCGCAATGACTGCTGCGAACCACGGCAGGCCAAACAACACGGCCACGCCCGTCAACAGGGCGGCGCAGACCCCCACCTGCAGGGCCCCCAGCCCGAAGATTTCCCGCCTCAGGCTCCACAGCCGCGCCGGCCGCATCTCCAGCCCGATCAGGAACAGGAACATCACGACGCCCAGTTCGGCGACGTGCAGCACCGCCTCGGCGTCCTCGATCAGGCCGGCTCCGAACGGTCCGATGGCCAGACCGGCGGCCAGATAGCCGAGTACGGCCCCCAGTCCGAACCGCTTGAACAGCGGCACCGCCACGACCGCGGCCGCCAGCAGTGCCACCGCATGCCCCAGCCCCAACCCTGTCGCATCCGCCATCGCCCGCCCCTGACCTGCTCAGTCCTATAGTGGCGACGCCATGCTGCGATTGCGAGAGGGGCTAGCGGGCCAGGTCCACAATCCGCTGGATCAGGGCGCTGCCGGGATCGGTCAGCGGGTCCAGCACGGTGAAATGGTTCAGTCCGGCCAGGGCTTCGAACCGGGTCTCCACCCCCTTTCCGCCCCAGAAGGCCGCCATGTCCTGCGACTGCCGGATGAACGCGCTCGTCTCGTCGCCGCCGACGACACAGTCCAGCACCGTCCCGCCCGGCGTCGACCCATTGGGCACCGGCCAGTGGATGGGCGACAGGGCGGCCGCCTCCCGGGCGTCCAGCCGCAGGGCTGCGTTGATCGAGGTCGGGATCAGGGGCACCAGGTCGAACACGCCCGAGATCGCCACGGCCGCCGAAACCCGCCCCTCGCTCAGCAGACAGGCCGCCAGATGCCCGCCGGCCGAATGGCCGAACACGACCGGCCGTCGCCCGGTCCGTGCCCGGATCAGCTCCACCGCCTCGCGCGCCTGACTGATGATCCGCCCCAGCCGCACATCGGGACACAGGTCATATGACGGGATCGCCAGACCGACCCCGTGGGCCAGCAGGGCGGGCGCGATCCCGCTGAACCACGACCGGTCCAGCGCCTGCCAGTAGCCGCCGTGCAGGAACACCACGACCGGAGCCTCCGGCCCCGCCTCGAACAGGTCCATCACTTCGCGCGGCCCGGGGCCATAGGGCAGGGGGGTAGGAGGATGCGCCGCCCGGGCCGCCTCGGCAGCCGCCTTCCAGCGCGCCATGATGGCCGGGTGGTCCGTCACGGCGGCGCGGTTGTTGTATTCCGCTTCGAAATCGAGGGGCTTATCGCTCACACCGGCATCCGCTACTCAAGCTCGCGAACACCGGAGCCCACCACCATGATGACCGCCATCTTCGTCTTCATCAAATGCGAGCTGGGGCACGCCAACGACGTCGCCGCCGACATGGTCGACAATGTCGAGAACGTCTCGGAGGTCTATTCCACCTCGGGCCAGTATGACCTCTTGGCCAAGTTCCAGCTGCCGAAGGAGATGGACATCGGCACCTTCGTGACGAAGTCCGTCCAGACCCGCCCCCACATCCGCGACACCTTCACCGTCATCACCTTCTCGCCGTTCCTGCCGTCGAAGTGACGCCGAATGTCTCCTCCCCATGCGCGTCGCGCATGGGGAGGTGGCAGCGAGCCCTTGCGAGCTGACGGAGGGGTTCTTCGTGCATCAAGAACCCCTCCGTCTCCTTCGCTTCGCTCCGGATCCACCTCCCCATGCATTGCATGGGGAGGAGACGTTCTGCGATGACGCTACGTCACCCGTTTTCTTTGCTAACCTGCTCTTCTGAGACGCAGGCACAGGCGTCAGGGAGTGAACCACATGACCGATCTGGACACCTTCCGCGCGGAGACCCGCGCCTGGCTGGAGGCCAACTGCCCCGCCGAATGCCGGGGCCCTCTCGACAATGACGAGGACCGTGTATGGGGTGGCCGCAACGCCAGCTTCAAGACCCCGGCCCACAAGCGCTGGATGGACGTCATGGGCGCGCGCGGCTGGACCGCGCCGGAATGGCCGACGGAATATGGCGGCGGCGGCCTCAGCCGTGAGCAGGCCAAGGTGCTGGCCTCGGAGATGCGCCGCATCGACGCCCAGATGCCCCTGTCCTCCTTCGGCATCTGGATGCTGGGCCCGGCCCTGCTCCAGTTCGGCACGGAAGAGCAGAAGAAGCGCTTCCTGCCCGAGATCGTGCGCGGCGAGATCCGCTGGTGCCAGGGCTATTCCGAACCCGGTGCCGGGTCTGACCTCGCGGGCCTCCAGACCCGGGCCGAGGATCGCGGCGATCACTGGATCATCAATGGCCAGAAGGTCTGGACCTCCTACGCCGACAAGGCCGACTGGATCTTCTGTCTGATCCGCACCGACCCCGAGGCCCCCAAACATCTGGGCATCAGTTTTGTCCTGTTCGACATGGCCACCCCCGGGGTGACGACCAAACCGATCGCCCTGATCAGCGGCAAGTCACCCTTCTGCGAGACCTTCTTCGATGACGTCCGGGTCGAGAAGGAAAACCTGATCGGCACCCTCAACCGCGGCTGGGACGTGGCCAAGGCCCTGCTGGCGCATGAGCGCACCATGATCGGCGCCATCGGCGATATCGGCCGACCCATGAGCCAGGTCGCAGTCGACTCGATCGGCCTCGACGACACCGGCCGCCTCGATGAGCCCATGCTGCGGGCGAAGATCGCCGAACTGGAGATCGACGCCGCCGCCTTCCGCCTGTCGATGGAGCGGGTCGGCGATCAGGTGAAGGCGAAACAGGTCAGCCCGGCAATCGCCTCCATGCTGAAATACTACGGCTCGGAGCTGAACAAGCGCCGCCACGAACTGGCCATGGCCGCCGGGGGCTCGGACGCCCTGGAGTGGGAGAGCGAGCGCTCGTCCAGGGGCACCGCCGCCCGCGACTGGCTGCGCACCAAGGCCAACTCCATCGAGGGCGGGACCTCCGAGGTTCAGCTCAACATCATCGCCAAACACCTGCTGCAGCTGCCGGGAGCCTGACGCTTGCCCCTGATCCTGACCGAAGAACAGACCATGCTGAAGGACGCCACCGACGGCTTCCTCAACGAGCATGCCCCCATCGCTCACCTGCGCCATCTGCGCGACAGCCATGACGCCGACGGCATCTCCCGCGACCTGTGGAAGGCCTTCGGTGAGATGGGCTTCGCCGGCGTCATCATCCCCGAGGAACATGGCGGCTCCGGTCTCGGCGCGGTCGAGGCGGGCGTGGTGGCCGAGGGGCTGGGCCGCACCCTGACGCCCTCGCCCTTCTTCGGCTCCAGCATTCTGGCCGCCCGCATCCTGATCGACGCCGCCTCGGCGGACCAGCAGGCGGCCTGGCTACCCCGCATCGCGGCGGGCGAGGCGATCCTGTCGCTGGCCCTGGACGAAGGCCCCAAACACCAGCCCTCGCGCATCGCCACCACGGCCGAACGCAGCGGCAACGGCTTCAAACTGAACGGGTCAAAGGGCTTCGTGCTGGACGGCCATATCGCCGACGCCCTGATTGTGGCGGCGAGGACCGACGCGGGCACGACCCTGTTCCTCGTCGATCCGAAAGCCGCCGGCATCGCGATCGAGCGCACCGTCATGGTCGACGCCCACAACGCCGCCCGGATCACCCTGACCGATGTCGCGGTCGATGCGGATGCCGTGATCGGCGAGGTCAACGGCGGGGACGCCGCCCTCGAAGGGGCCCTGAACCTCGGCCGTGCCTGCGCCGCCGCCTGCCTGACCGGGGCCGGGGATCAGGCCTTCGCGACCACCGTCGAATACCTGAAAACGCGCAAACAGTTCGGCAAGGCCATCGGCGAGTTCCAGGCCCTGCAGCATCGCGCCGCCCATCTGTTCACCGAGCTGGAACTGGCCCGTGCCGCCGTCATGGGCGCGCTGCAACGTCTCGATGCCGGCGCCGACAAGGCCGGTCTGGCCGTGTCCGTGGCCAAGGCCAAGGCCGGCAAGGTGGCTGAACTGGCGGTGCAGGAGGCGGTCCAGATGCACGGCGGCGTCGGCATGACCGACGAATACGACGTCGGCCTGTTCATGAAGCGGGTCCGGGTCCTGAACGAACTTCTGGGCGACGCCGGCTTCCACGCCGAGAAGCTGGCGCGCGCTGGCGGCTACTGAGTCAGGCGCGACGGCTCAGCGCGGGGCCGGCCGGCCGCCCTCGGACCATTCGGGGGTAAAGTCGCCGTCGGCCATGGCCGCCAGCGGCTCGACCAGCGAGCCGATAGCCTTCGTCAGGAAGGGGAAGTCGAGGTTCTCGATCGTGTCCTCGACCGTGTGATAGGTCGGAATCGTGGCCCAGCCCGAGATGGTGTGGGCGACGATCCCCTGCAGGGCCAGGGCATAGTTGTCCGAGCGCTCGAAGAAATTCTGCTCCGGATAGGGATCGGGGCCCACCAGCGCCCCGCGATCCCTCAGGGCCGCGCCGAAATTCGAACGCTCGAACCCGGTCATCATCATGACCCCGGCCGGCATGTTCGGATCCTGATCGCCGATCATCTCGATCCCCAGATTGGCCTTGATGTCGCTCAGGGGGATCGGCGGATGGGCCGTGAAATAACGCCCGCCCAGCAGACCCGCCTCCTCGGATCCGAAGGCCACGAACATCAGGCTGCGCTCATGCGGGCCCATGTCGGCCAGGGCCTCCGCCAGGGCGATCACCGCCACCGTGCCCGAGGCGTCGTCATTGGCCCCGTACATGACCACCCCGTCCGGCCGCACGCCGATATGGTCCAGATGGGCCGAGACCATCAACACCCCGGCGGCCGGATCCGTGCCCTGCAGCCAGCCGATGGCATTGGTGGTCACACCCTCCTCGACCGTGGCCTGTCCGGGCTCGAACGTGGCGCTCCCGCCCGCCGCCCGCATCCGGTCAAAGGTCTCGCCCGGCACCACGACCACGACCGGTCCGCCCCGGGCCGGTGTCTCGGCCAGACGGATGCTGGTTCGCGCCGGGCCCGCGCTGGCGGTCGCCAGGGCGGCGGTCTGGCGCAGCACGATCAGTTTCGCACCCTTCGCGGTGGCCGCGCTGATCCACGGCCGCACGCCGGCCCCTTCGGGCGGGGCGATCAGGACGACCTCACCGGCCGGCAGGGTCGCCGGGTCCTGCCCCCCGGCCACCACCACCGTGCCGGAGGCCGACAGGGTCGCACCCGAAAGGACGCCCAGACCGGCCGCCTGCCCCAGCGTCACCCCGCCGACCGTCAGGACCGCTCGACCGGACGGCGTGGTCTTCACCACCGGCGCGCGCTGCAGATAGCCGTCCATCCCCGGCACGGGCGTCAGGCCGGCGAGGCGGAACTGGGTCGCGACATAGGCAGCGGCGACCGCCTCGTCGTGGGTGGCGCTGCCCCGTCCGCGCAGCTCGGGTCCGGCCAGAAAGCCCATATGGGCCTCAACCGCGTTCTGGTCGATCCTCACCGGGGTCTGGGCCAGAACCGGGGCCGCCATCAGGGTGATCAGCGAGACGGCGACAAGGGACAGGCGTTTCATGACGGGGCTCCGGCGGAACAGGAGCCAAGGCCTAGGCGGCGGCAGGGACGGGCGTCAAGCGTGGTGGCGGGCCGGCCCGCAACGGGCTAGAGCGGAACCATGCGCGATCACCCTTCGCTGTCCCTGACCGGCTACGACGATCTGCCCCCCGACGAGCGGCTGGCGCGGGTCGAGGCCTTCCGCGACCGGATGGCCCGACGCCGGACCGTCCGCGACTATTCGGATCGACCCGTGGACCGGCGGATTGTCGAGGCCGCCCTTCGGACCGCCGGATCCGCCCCGTCGGGAGCCAATCACCAGCCGTGGTTCTTTTCGGTGATCGAAAGCCCCGAGGCCCGCGCGCGGATCCGCGCGGCAGCCGAGGCCGAGGAGCGGGAATTCTACGCCGCCAAGGCCCCGCAGGAATGGCTGGACGCCCTGGCCCCGCTCGGCACCGATCCGGACAAGGCCTTTCTCGAGATCGCGCCGATCCTGATCGCGGTCTTTGCCCAGAAGCGCGGCGGGCCCCGCCCCGGCGATCAGAAGAAGAACTACTATGTCTCCGAGAGCGTCGGCATCGCCACCGGCCTGCTGATCGCCGCCCTGCACGAGGCGGGGCTGGCCACCCTGACCCACACCCCCGCTCCGATGAGTTTCCTCAGCGAGATCTGCGGCCGGCCCGCGGACGAAAAGCCCTTCCTGCTTCTGGTCGCGGGCCATCCGGCCGAAGACGCCACCGTGCCGGTCGCCGCCCTGGACAAGAAGCCGCTGGACGCCATCGCGGCCTGGATCTAACCGCCGGACTGCCTCCGCTGATCGGAACCCTTATGAAACGTCTCCTCCTCGCCGCCTCCGCCCTCGTCCTCGCGGGTGCCGTTGCGCTCGGCAGCGCCACCTCGGTCGACGCCTGGGGCGCGACCGGTCACCGGCTGATCGGGGTTGCCGCCATGCGCGCCCTGCCGGACGACCTGCCGGCCTTCCTGCGCGCCCCCGGAGCCATCGCCGAGGTCGGCGAACTGTCGCGCGAACCCGACCGCTCCAAGGGCGCGGGCCAGCCCCATGACCGCGAGCGCGACACCGCCCATTTCGTCGATCTGGACGACGCCGGCCATGTCATGAATCCGGCCGGGCCAACGCTGGACCAGCTGCCGGAGCTCAAGAGCGAATATGACGCGGTCCTGCTGGCGGCGGGCATCAAGGTCAATGACGCCGGCTACCTGCCCTATGCCATCATGGACGGCTACCAGCAGCTGGAGCGCGACTTCGCCCACTGGCGCGTCCTGAACGCCGCCGAGGCCCGCGAGGCCGATCCGGCCCGCCGCGCCTGGTACCGCGAGGACCGGCTCCGGCGCGAGGCCCTGATCCTGCGCGACATCGGCTATCTGTCCCACTTCGTCGGCGACGGGTCCCAGCCCCACCACACCACCATCCACTACAATGGCTGGGACCGGAACACGCCCAACCCGGAAGGCTTCACCACCTCGCGCCAGACCCACGGGGCCTTCGAGGGGGCCTTCACCCGCCGCGCCGCCCGGCTGGACGCGGTCGAGGCCGCCATGCCCGCCCCCGTTCTGGACGGTTTCGACCTGCGCGCCCGCACCGCCACCTATCTGACGACGACAGTCGCCATGGTCACGCCCTTCTACCGTCTGGAGAAGGCCGGGGGGTTCACCGACGGCGACCCGCGCGGGGCGGCCTTCGCCACCGAACGCCTCGCGGCCGGAGCGGCCGAGCTGCGCGATCTGGTCACCCTGGCCTGGCGCGACGCCGGCACCCGCTCGATCGGCTGGCCCGCCGTCAAGGTCGCCGAGGTCGAGGCCGGCACCGCCGACCCCTGGCTGGCCATGGTGGGTGAGGACTAGGTCTCTTCAATTCCGCTCATCCCCGCGAAAGCGGGGACCCAGATCTTTGGGCGGACAGCCTGACCGGCCGCGCATCGATAGTGATCCAGCGCAACCTGCCACTCAAAAGCACTTGGTCCCCGCTTTCGCGGGGATGAGCGGGAGTCTAGGTGTGGCGCAATGAACCCTATCCCCCCCGTCATCATCCTCGACCGGTCCCAGATGGCCGAGAACATCGGTGCCGTCGCCCGGGTGATGGCGAATTTCGGCCTCGACCGGCTGCGGCTGGTCAGCCCGCGCGACGGCTGGCCCCAGGACCGGGCCTGGCCCCTGGCCTCCGGGGCCGACTGGGTGCTGGACGGGGTCCAGGTGTTCGACAGCGTCGCCGCTGCCGTGGCCGACCTGACCACCGTCTTCGCCACCACCGCCCGCCCGCGCGAGACCCGCCAGCCGGTCCGCACCCCGCGCGAGGCCGCCCGCGTCCTGTATGACGATGCCGCCTCCGGCCTCGGCGTCGGCCTGCTGTTCGGCAGCGAGCGGGCCGGGCTCGAGACCTCGGACATCGCCCTGTGCCAGGGCATCGTCACCATCCCCATCGACCCCCGTCACCAGAGCCTGAACCTGGCCCAGGCCGTGGCCATCAACGCCTATGAGTGGCGCACGCTCATTCTGGATGCGCCCCCGCCGAACTTCCGCGACGCCGAACCCCCGGCCTCCGGCGACCTCCAGCTGGGCATGTACGAACATCTCGAGCGCGAGCTGGACGCCGCCGGCTTCTTCCATCCGCCCGAGAAATTCCGCTCCATGAGCCAGAACCTGCGCGTCATGCTGGGCCGCAGCCGCTTCACCGCCCAGGAGGTCGCGACCTTTCGCGGCGTGATCACCGCCCTGTCAAAGGGTAGGGGACGGGTGCTGGAACGGCTGGCCCGCACCCACAACGAAAACGACAAGGACAAGACATGAAAACCCGCGCCGCCGTCGCCTTCGAGGCCAAACGCCCGCTCGAGATCGTCGAAGTCGATCTGGATGGCCCCCGCGCCGGCGAGGTCCTCATCGAGATCAAGGCCACCGGCATCTGCCACACCGACGCCTACACGCTGGATGGGCTCGACTCCGAGGGCATCTTCCCCTCGATCCTGGGCCACGAAGGCGCGGGCGTGGTGGTCGAGGTCGGCGCAGGCGTGACCAGCGTCGCCGTCGGCGATCACGTCATCCCGCTGTACACGCCCGAATGCCGCCAGTGTAAGTCCTGCCTCAGCCGCAAGACCAACCTGTGCACCGCCATCCGCGGCACGCAAGGGAAAGGGCTGATGCCCGACGGCACCAGCCGCTTCAGCTACAAGGGAGCCCCGATCGCCCACTACATGGGCTGTTCGACCTTCTCCAACTTCACCGTCCTGCCCGAGATCGCCCTGGCGAAAATCCGCAAGGACGCCCCGTTCGAAAGCGCCTGCTACGTCGGCTGTGGCGTCACCACCGGCGTCGGTGCGGTGGTCAATACGGCCAAGGTCGAGCCCGGGGCCAATGCTGTGGTCTTCGGCCTCGGCGGCATCGGGCTGAACGTCATCCAGGGGCTGAAGATGGTCGGGGCCGACATGATCGTCGGCGTCGACCTGAACCCCGCGAAAGAGGAATGGGGCCGCCGCTTCGGCATGACCCATTTCGTTAACCCGAAGGACGTGTCCGACGTCGTCGCCCATCTGGTCGAGCTGACCGGCGGCGGGGCCGACTACACCTTCGACTGCACCGGCAACACCACCGTCATGCGTCAGGCGCTGGAGGCCTGCCACCGCGGCTGGGGCGAAAGCATCGTCATCGGCGTGGCCGAGGCCGGCAAGGAAATTTCTACCCGCCCGTTCCAGCTGGTCACCGGCCGGGTCTGGCGCGGCTCGGCCTTCGGCGGCGCGCGCGGCCGTACCGACACCCCGCGCATCGTCGACTGGTACATGGACGGCAAGATCGAGATCGATCCCATGATCACCCACACCCTGCCGCTGGAGCGCATCAACGAGGCCTTCGACCTGATGCACGCGGGCGAGAGCATCCGCAGCGTGGTGGTGTTCTAGGGGCTTGCGCTCCGAGCAAGGTTGTTTAAAAAAACTAACTAAACATCGGGAGGGAAAGCCATGTTCACCCATTTGACCGTCGGCGCGAACGACATCGAGGCGTCGCGCAAATTCTATGATGCGGCGCTGGGTGCCCTGGGCATTCCGGAGGGCACGCTGGACACTCACGGCCGTTACTGGTGGCGCACGCCGCGCGGCGCCTTCGCCATCACCCGGCCCCTGAACGGCGAGCCCGCCTGCCACGCCAACGGCGGCACCATCGGCTTCCATGCCCGCGACGCCGCAGCGGTGAAAGCCTTTCACGAGGCGGGTCTGGCCGCCGGCGGCACGGCGATCGAGGATCCGCCCGGCCCGCGCACCGGTCCCTTCGGCACGCTGGAACTGGCCTATCTGCGCGACCCGTCGGGCAACAAGATCTGCGCCATGCACCGCGCGGGCTGAGCGTCGGCAAGCGCCGCCATACGCCCGTGAGACGAAGGCCATTCCCATTCGGCGTCCAGACGCTAAGGTGCCCGTTTCCATAGTCATATCGGGGTACGGGGAATGACGGCGACGACGACGCCCGCGGGGGTGCAGGCCTTTTACGACCAGGTCACCAACGTCAGTGACTTCATCTGGGGCGGCACCTGGAACGGCGACCCGATCCTGCCCTTCCCCCCCATGGTGATCGTGCTGCTGGGCGTCGGGGCCTGGATCATGATCGGCCTGCGCTTCTATCCGATCCTGAAGCTGGGCGAGGCCTTCGCCGGCCTGTTCAAAAAGGGCGACGGCGGCAAGGGCGAGATCTCGCCGTTCGCGGCCCTGTCGACCGCCCTGTCGGGCCAGGTCGGCACGGGTAACCTCGCGGGCGTGGCCACCGCCATCACCCTGGGCGGGCCCGGGGCCCTGTTCTGGATGTGGGTGACCGCCCTGTTCGGCATGGCCCTCGCCTTCGCCGAGGGTTCGCTGGCCATCCGCTTCCGCGAACAGGGGGCCGACGGCGCCTACCGGGGTGGACCCATGACCTATATCCGCAAGGGTCTGGGCAAACACTGGGGCTGGCTGGCGATCCTGTTCTGCATCGGCACCCTGTTCTCGTCGGTGGCGACGGGCAACATGATCCAGTCCAACTCGATCGCCGATTCGATCACCAGTCTGGCGCCTGTGCCCGAATGGGGGGCGGGCCTGATCGTCGCCGCCGCCGTCTTCATCGTCATCATCGGCGGCATCAAATCGATCGGCAACATCGCCGAGAAGATCGTGCCCTTCATGGCCATCACCTATCTGGCGCTGGGCACCTTCGCCCTGATCGTGAATTTCGAGGACCTGCCGGCCTCCTTCGCCCTGATCTTCGACAGCGCCTTCAACGGCGCGGCGGCGACCGGCGGCTTCCTCGGGGCCGGGGTCATGATGGCCATCCGGGCCGGCGTGGCACGTGGCCTGTTCTCGAACGAGGCCGGTCAGGGCTCGACGCCCATGGCCCACGCCGTGGCCCAGACCGACGATCCCGCGCGTCAGGGCCGCTTCGCCATGATGGGCACCTTCATCGACACCATGATCATCTGCACCATGACCGGTCTGGTCATGCTGACGGTCCAGGGCAGTTTCCCGGCCGGCACCGGCACCGTCGAACACGTCTGGAACTCGGACCTGCGCGGGTTCGAGATGACCCTGGCCGCCTATTCGGTGGTCCTGCCCCAGATCCTGTTCGGCACCACCACCCTGGGCGGCATGATCACCTCGGCCTGTCTGATCATGTTCGTCTTCACCACGCTTCTGACCTGGAGCTACTACGGTGAACGGGCGGCGACCCATCTGTTCGGGCAGCGGGTCGCCATCCCGTGGCGCCTGCTCTGGGTCGGCATGATCTTCGTCGGCTCGTTCCAGCAGATCGAGTTCATCTGGCGCATGGGTGACATCGCCAATGCCGCCATGGCCCTGCCCAACCTGATCGCCCTGGCCGCCCTGTCCGGTGTCGTCTTCGCCCTCGCGCGCGGCGACCGCACGGCCGGCAAGACCCACGACTAGACCAGACCCGGGAACCGTACCGCCGTGGATATTGTGAAATCGCACGCCGTCCACGGCGGCATCCTCCGCTATCTGAAGCACGACAGCGCCGCGACCGGAACGCCCATGACCCTGTCGGTGTTCGTGCCGGCGGGGCAGGGGCCCTTCCCGGTGCTGATCTGGCTGTCCGGCCTGACCTGCACCGAGGACAATTTCACCACCAAGGCCGGGGCCTATGCCGCCGCCGCCGAACACGGGGTGATCATTGTCGCCCCCGACACCTCGCCGCGGGGTGAAGGCGTGGCGGACGACGACGGCTATGATCTGGGGCAGGGGGCCGGCTTCTATGTCGACGCCACGCGCGCACCGTGGACCCCGCATTTCCACATGGAACGCTATGTCACCGAGGAACTGGTTGCCCTGATCGATGCGCAGTTCCCCACCAACGGGGCCCGCGCGATCAGCGGCCACTCCATGGGCGGCCACGGGGCCCTGACCCTGGCCCTGCGCCAGCCCCACCTGTTCCGCTCGGTCTCGGCCTTTGCCCCCATCGCCTCACCGACCCGCTGCCCGTGGGGCGAAAAGGCCTTCACCGCCTATCTGGGCGACGACCGCACCCTGTGGGAGGCGCACGACGCCGCCCGCCTGATCGAGCGTGGCACGGCCCGGGGGGCCTTCGACGACATCCTGATCGATCAGGGGGACGCCGACCCCTTCCTCGCCGAACAGCTCCGGCCTGATCTGCTCGTCGCGGCGGGCCGGGCGGCGGGCCAGACGATCACCTTGCGGATGCAGCCCGGCTATGACCACTCCTACTTCTTCATGACCAGTTTCATCGCCGACCACATCGCCTTCCACGCCACGCGTCTGAAGGCCGCCGCATGACCGACCCGACCCCGACCCCCACCCCGGTGCCGCCCGAGACCTATGACGACCTCTTCGCCGCCCTGTGCAACGAGCTCGGCCACTGCCTGCACGACAAGGGCCAGAAGCGCGTCATCGCCGCCCTCCCGTCGGGCCTCGATGCGGCCGTGAAGGTCGTTCTGGAAGCCGACGGCGTCGACTTCCTCAACGCCCCCGGCAGCCAGAAACGCGCCGTCCGCGACTGCCTGAAGGCCAATCTGCCGGGGTAAGGACAGGCGAGGAGAATTTATTCCTCACTCTCACTTGCGCCGGAAATGCGACTGGCCATATCGTCCCGGTAGCCTGACCTGTCTGATGCCCCGCCGTTGTCCGATCCGGACCATCCGGACCATCCGGACACTGTTTTCGAGTCCGGATCGGCGGGTCTTTCGGGACCGATCGGGACTCAGTGGACTCAATGGACCCTGTTTTTTGAGTCCCGATGCGCCACCAGCTCCGGGGCAAAAACTGACCCCTGCGCGCACGACATGCCTTTGGCCCCGGACCCGGACACCCTACATACCGGGGCCTCACCGATCACAAGGAGCCTCCCATGGCCTTTACCCTGCCGCCCTTGCCCTACGCCCATGACGCGCTGGAACCCGCCATCGATCAGGAGACGATGACCTTCCATCACGGCAAGCACCATCAGGCCTATGTCGACAATCTGAACAAGGCGGTCGACGCCGACGCGTCGCTGCAGGGCAAGTCGCTGGAAGAGCTGTTCGCCTCCATCTCCACCGCCCCCAAGGCCGTGCGCAACAACGGCGGCGGCCACTGGAACCACGCCCTGTTCTGGGAACTGCTGGCCCCCGTCGGTCAGGGCGGTGCGCCCTCGGCCGAGCTGGCCGCCGCGATCGACCGCGATCTGGGCGGGCTGGATGCCTTCAAGGAGGCCTTCAATGCCGCCGGCGCCGGCCAGTTCGGCTCGGGCTGGGCCTGGCTGATCGTCCAGGACGGCAAGCTCAAGGTCACCTCGACCCCCAACCAGGACAATCCCCTGATGGATGTGGCCGAACAGAAGGGTGCCGTGGTCCTCGGGGCCGACGTCTGGGAACACGCCTACTATCTGAAATACCAGAACCGCCGGCCCGACTATCTGAAGGCCTTCTGGACCGTGGTGAACTGGAACAAGGCCAACGCCCTGTTCGCCGCCGCCACGGCCTGATCGGCAAATCTGCTACAGGGGCGGGCCGTTGCGAAAGCTTCACGGTCCGCCCCACTGGTGCCGCCGACTGTCGCACCTATCTGACCTTCGCCATTCGCCCCCGATGTCGAGGTTTTCATGACGACCCATTTCAAGCTCGCCGCCGCAGGGCTCCTGCTGACGGGCCTCATCGCCGCCGCCGCCTGCAGCCCGCCGGCCGGCACGACCGAGCCCGCGAGCGCCGAGGCCCCCGCCGCCAGCCCGGACGTCTACCGCTTCAAGGTCGGTACGATCGAGACCATCGCCCTGCGCGACGGCGGCCTGTCGGGCCTGCCCAATGACAATGCCATCCTGGGCGTCGGTCGCACCCCGGCCGAGGTCTCCGCCGTCCTGACCGCCAACAGCCTGCCGGGCGACACCTTCGAGCTCAGCATCCAGCCGCTCCTGGTCCGCGACGGGGTCCGTCTGGTGTTGATCGACGCCGGGGCCGGGGCCGCCATGGGGCCGACCGCCGGCAAACTGCCCGCCAGCCTGCGCGTGGCCGGGGTCGAGCCCTCCACCATCACCGACGTCCTGATCTCGCATGGCCACGGCGACCATGTCGGCGGTCTGGTCGATGCGACCGGGGCCCTGACCTATCCGAATGCGACCATCCGCATGTCCGCCCCGGAATGGACCGCGCTCCAGGCCGATGACCAGATGGCGACCCTGGTGGCGGCGATCACCCCGAAGGTCGAGACCTTCGAGCCCGGGGCCCAGGTCACCCCCGCCGTCCTCGCCGTGCCGATCCGGGGCCACACACCGGGCCACACCGGCTATGAGGTCCGCTCGGGCGAGGATCGCCTGCTCTACATCGCCGACAGCGCCCACCACCACGTCGTCTCGGTCCAGAAGCCCGACTGGGCCAACAGCTTCGACGGCAATGCCACGGCGATGCAGAGCCGCATCGCCCTTCTGGGCCGTGCCGCCGACGAGAACCTGCGTCTCTACGCGGTCCACTTCCCCTTCCCGGGGATCGGTCGGGTCACCCGCCGCGAGGACGGGACTCTCGTCTGGGCCCCCGAAGGCGCGGCAACGACAGGCTCCTGACGGCTTGACCTGAGGGGGGCGGGCCGTCATAAGGCCCGCTTTCCCGCGCCCGGCCCCGGTCTGGCGCGTGAGATTGATTACGGACGATGCGTGGACCGCCGTTGAGATCGCCCTTCCATTCGGGGAGGGGCCGGGCCGCATCACACAGAAGAGAACAGAATGTCCAAGCGCCACAGCGCCAAGTATAAAATCGACCGGGCCATGGGTGAGAACCTGTGGGGCCGGGCCAAGAGCCCGGTCAACAAGCGGTCCTACGG
>JAIEQA010000100.1 GCA_019748095.1 Caulobacteraceae bacterium
CCTCAGGCGTCCAGATGACCGGGGACGGCGAGATGGCGCCGCAGAACGTCGAAGAACCGCTTGTCGGACCGGGCGGCGTAGAGGCCGACCGCATGGGCGACCGCCCACCACAGAAGCCCGAGCCACCAGATGCGCAGCGCCAGCCCAAGCATCACGGCGATCGTTCCCATGAGGATGGCGTAGTCCCGAGGCATGCCCGCGATCGTCACCGGATCGGTGAGGGCCCCGGCGACCGGGAGATCCCAGCCCGCGGGGCGCGCGTCTGACGGCGAACCGGTCATCAGCCGATCTCCACGCCGCCGGCGAACCCGAAGAACTCGAGGAAGAAGGTCGAGGCTGCAAAGGCGATCGACAGTCCGAACAGGATGCCGAGCCCACGCCGCATTGATGAGCCGTTCTCGCTCATCGCGACGCCGGCGCCGAACAGGACGACCGCGATGACGGCGGCGGCCTGAACGACCGGGCCCGTGACCGACTCCACGATCTGTTGCAACGGGCCTTCCCAGGGCATCCCTGAACCGCCTGCCAAGGCCTGTCCCGCTGAAAGCAGGCCGCAAGTCACCGTCGTGGCCAGTAGGCCACGTTGAAGTAAACGCCGCATGGGTTGTTTTCCTTGTCGGTTCGCAAGGTCTGCGTTGACGACCCAAAGCAAGCAAAACCTTCCACAGGCTGTCAACGTAAACTGTGAATATATTTTCGCTGACTTCAGTACTGGCGGCGATTCTCCTTAGCTTTGCTGGAAGTCTTGGAAAGGCTAGGCCCGGCTTACGACTTGTCCGCGACTTGCCGAGCCCGCCCCGTTTTCCTTGCCGGACGGCTCCAGATAGGTGTCGAGCCCAAATCCGCCGTGATTGACAGGCCGTGACCTTCGACGTCGAAACGTCTTGCGGCCGAGGCCTCTGAGGACCGCAGGGTTCGACCGAATATAGGCGAGATCACACCTTTGCCTGGGGATGATGTCACGTGAGGGCTCCTGAGGAGACAGCAGCCGCGGCGACTTTCGGGGAACCACCCGAGGTGGCGTCGGGACGTTCGGCTTCTCGTCCGAGTGAATTGAGCACAGAATGGACCGGACGATGACCGATTCCGAGTTCCCGCCCGCCCCCCTGCCCCTCGACGGCGTTGAAACCCCCCGGTTCTACGAATGGAACACCGCGCCTGTGCGGTGGGAGTTGCTCGCGGCCCGCCTTCTGGATCGCGATCCGCTGTATCGCGCGTCCGACCTGTTCGAGGAACGGGGCTTGAAGCAATACGGCCTCGACGCGCTCGCGGAGATCAGGACCGGCGGTCAGGTCGGCCTTTCGGCCAAATGCTACGAGAAGGCGACGCCGGCGCAGATCCGGGACTGGTCCACCGACTTTCTGAAGCATTGGGACAGCTACTGGTCGAAGCGCGATGTCCGCATCTTCATCCTGGCCATCGCCGCGCCCAACATCATCAACGCCGGCAATCGCGACCAGATCGAAACGGAGAAGGTCCGGTTCGCGGCCTTGGGGATCGACTATCAGGTCTGGGGTCCCGAGCCGGTCTACGACCGTCTTCGGCCGCATGCCGATCTGGTGTCGAGATTTCTCGGTCTGGCCTGGCGTGATCTTGTCTTTGGCCCGCAACTTGCCTCGACGACGGCCGTCGACGCCGTGCTTCTGCGTCAACTCGAACAGACCCAGGGTGTGCTGGCCGAACAGGTCGAGGCCCGACTGTCGGGCGCCCAGGAGCTTCTCTGGGCGGGCGCGCGCGAAGAAGTTGCGGGCCTGCTCGGCGCTGTCACCGCGACCACGGTCTGGCCCCTGCTGCCTGACGCTCTCAAGGCCGATGCGCTGCGCATCGCCGCCCGCATGGCCATCGACGACCGGCGACTGGCCGAGGCGGATCAGCATGCGGAAGCCGCCCAGGCCTTGGCTCCGGCGGAGCGGCTGATCGAGGCCAAGATCGCCCAGGCGCGGGGCGATCCCGGCAAGGCGCTGGAGATTCTGGGAAGTCCGACGACCCAGGCAGGGCGCCGCTATGAGGCCAGCCTCAAGATCGCTCAGGGTCATTTCGACGAGGGCGAGCGGCTTCTGACCGCGATCAACGAAGAGCCCGATGATCCGGCCGAAGCGGACCGGCTCATGGCCTTCGTCCGGCTGGGTCAGGGACGTTATGACGAGGCCTTGAGCCTGAGCGAGGCGGCGGCCGACCGCGCGCCGGGTCGCCTTCTGGTGCGCCTCGGACTGGCCGTAGTGCGATATGCGAACGGACTCAGTCCATCGACGCCGAGCGGCTTCGCGCTTCGCGCCCTGACGCCGCCGTCCGGGTGGATCCGACAGGACGCCGACAGCATTACGCGGCGGAGGCTGGCGCTGGACGGTTTCAGGACCTTCGAGGACACCGAGTTCGGAAAACTCGTGCGGGTCCAGGACTGGATCCTCGTCTGTCTGACCTGCCTGGAAGGTGGTGAGGCGGAGGCGATCTCGCTGGTCGAGAGCCGCCTCGCCGCATCCCCCCTGGATTTGACGGCCGCCTACACGGTCTTGACCCGGACCTATCCGGTCGATCTGTCCGCGACGCGGGACGCCTTGAAGGATCTCATCGACGCCGGGGAGGCCGAGGGCGAACAGGTGAGACTGTATGTCCAACTGCGCCTGAGCAACGGACCTCACGCCGGGGTTCTCGAGGATCTCGAGGGGCTGGCTCCGCGGCTCGAGGGCGAAGGCCGGGATGAAGCCGAACGCTGGATAGAGGAGCTGCGACCGACGCCCGAGCCGATCGACGGAGATCTGGTGGCTCAGCTCGCGACCTGGCTCGACGAAAACCCGCCCGACCTTCGTGGCCTGGAGCTCGCGGAGACGCTCGCGGGGGCGAACCGATGGTCGGACCTCGCGCCGTTTCTGCATCGCATCGAAAAGTTCAGGACGCCGACCTCGGTCTCCCTGGTCGCCTATGTCATGCATCACACGGCGCAGCCCGCCGACCTTCTGGCCTTCATCGACGACAACACCGACGCCTATCCGGACGGCAAGCTGCCGCTGGACATGCGGCGGCTGCGTCTCGCCACCCTGGGCGACCTCGACCCGACGCAGGCGATCGAGGTCAGCCAGGCGCTGGCGCTTGAGACGGGCGCAGTGAGTGACCGTCAGCACCTTGTGGGCCTCCTGCTCGGCGCCGGCACGGCCCAGACCGCGCTGCCGGTCATTCGACGATTGCTGGCCGACGGGGCGGTCAAGGCCGGCGACGCCATCCGCTACTCGGTCGCCGTCACCGGAGACGACCTTTCGCTGGCGAAGCAGCTCTGGCGACATGCGATGAAGGAGGGCGTCCCCGAGACCTTCCTGCTCCACGCCTTGTCGCAAGGTTATCGGCTCGGCCTCGACGACGAGGTTGCGCCCCTGATGCCCCGCATGGCCGCGCGCGCGCAGAGCGGCGCCGGCGACGTCTGGACGTTCGACGTCGAGGACCTGCCGGCCCTGATCACCCAGCGGCGGAGCGAGATGGAGGATGTGCACGCCAAACTTCTGGACGGCCTGATCCCGATCCATATCGCGCCGCGGGGCCTGGTGGGGTCGCTGGCGGGCCTCTACCGGCTTGATCCCGACACCGACCACCCCGGGCCCCAGCCCCTGATCCTTCTCAGGCACGGGTCGCGGTCCATCGACCTGCAGGCCCCCGAGCCTTGGCAGGACTGGCAGATCATCCTGGATCCGACGGCCCTGCTGATCGCCGAGCAACTGGACCTGCTGGATCACGTCGAAGCCCTGGCCAAGCCGACCCTCATCAGCCGAAGCCTGCCGGATGTCCTCTATGGCTTCGAACAGGATGTGGCCCCGGGCCAGCCCGCCCGGGTCGACGCCGCGCGCGCGGTTCTCGCGGCGCTGGGCGGCGGCCGCCTGGCGGTCGCCTCGGACCTTTCGCCGGACGAATGTGTCGTCCATGAACGTGACCCCGGGGGCGCGGGCCACACGGTCGCCGAGGTCGCCGTCGTGATCGCCGGGGGAGAGGCCGAACCGGGCGGCCTGGTTGCCGGGGCGCGGCTTGTCTTCACCGTCGGCACTCTGGAATCGTTCGCGATGGACGGGCCCCTGGACGCCGTGCTGTCGACGTTCCGATGCGAGATTGTCCCGGATGACCTGCGCATCGCCACCGCCGAGATCCGCGCCGCTGAGGAAGGCGATCGACTGGCCGCCCGAATCCGAGCCCTGCGCGAAAGAGTCGCCCTCGGGCTGACCTCGGGCAGGTATGTCAGCCTTCCGGATCCCCCCGACCGTTCCGACGATGATGACGAAGAGGACCTTGAACCGGAGCCGACAGACGCCGAACCGGCAGAGGACAGCCAGCGGCGCGCGCGACGCCGTACGCCATTGGAGGCCTGCCTCGTCAACGGTCTCGTGGCTCCGGAGGGCGAGGGCCGCGTCCTGTGGGTCGATGACCGGATGACGAGCGGCTATCTGCGCAGCCAGGATCATCCGGTCGTCACCGTTGTCGAAGTCATGAACGCCCTGGTCGCGGCGGGTGTTTTGACGGCCGATGACCGGCGGGCGAAACTGCTCCGTCTGCGGCGCGGCGGCGCTGCCTTCCTGCCCATGGCGGCGGACGAGGTTCTGGCGCCGCTCATGGCCGCCTCCGTGCGCGATCGTCGGCTTTCAGAGACGCCTGACCTGGTCGTGCTCAGGCGCAATCTCGCCTCGGCGGCCCGACAGGATGTCCATCTCCACATCAGCGACGGCAAGGGGCGCGCGAGCGAACAGCCCTTCGTCAGCAGCATGATCCGAATGACGGAGGACTGCCTTCGCGCCATCTGGAGCGATCCCGCCGCCTCCCATGACGATCGGGTCGCGCGGTCGAACTGGGTCTGGGAGAACCTGCGCATCGAACGGTGCGTGCGACCGCTCCCCGTCGATCAACCCGGGGAAGGCAACACCCTGCTGGCCTCCGTCACCTTCGCGGGTCTGTTCGCCCTCGGCTCGCAGATCGACGGAGGCGACTATGCCGAGCGCCTTATCCGTCGCGAGGCCTACATCGACTGGCTCGACGGACGCGCCCTGAAGCCTCGTAGCGGTCGCGCCCGGGAAGCCTGGGTGCACCGGATGGGCGAGCAGTACCGGTCGCTCTACGAAGGACAGTTCGACCTTGAGTTCCCGGAAGATCAAAAGGGACTGGTCCTGAGACTCCGCCACGACGAGATCCAGGCCCTGCCGGAAGTCATGCGGGAGCAGCTGCTCGAAAAGCCGGAGTTCGCCAGGGCCGTTGGGCTGCGGGTCGGGCATTTCGTCACCACGGGGCCCCATGCGTTCGAAAGCACGCCATTCTGGTCCTCTGCGGTCAAGGCTATCCGGTCGGGCGTGGCCACGGTCAAATCCCGCGACGGCGGAACGTTCGCCCTGCGCTGGGTCGACAACGCCCTGCATGTCGATTCACCAGAGCCTGTCGTGCTGGCCATGCCGTTCGCGGCGGCCCTGACGGCCCAGGGCCCGGCCCGCAGAGCCGCCATCAAGGACTTTCTGGCCGGTCTCGACATCACCCCCGCGCTTCGCGAGGAAACCCTGAAGGTTGCGTCCAGGACGCGTTCCCACGCGGCGCTCGTTCAGGTGTTGAGAGCTGCCGAGAACGGCGTGGTGGCCAACCGGTATGTCGAGATCGACGAGGCGCTCAGGGCGGGCGGCGACGTTCCGATGAAGGTCCTCCTACCCCCGCCGGCGAAGGCGGCCATTCACGCGCTGCGTCTGGAAGGACCCGGACCGTTGACGTATCGCGTCGGGCAGGCATGGGCGCTGCTCGAAGCCGAGTATGGAAAGATCGAGGCATTCCGCCGTCTTGGGGGCCTCCCGGTCGATCTCGGCGACCGGATCGGCGACTTCACGCCTCCGCGTCCCACGAGCGGGATCGCGACGATCCATGCGGCGGCCGCCCGACGACGGCGAGGCGATACGCCCGACGATGTCGTCGGCGCACTGCTCGCCATGCCGGACGACGCCTACAGCCTGACGATCGATCTCGTGGAGTGGTCGCGCAAGGCCTACACCTCCGACGCGGACTGGCTCGTTCTGGAGCCTGAGGACCAGCTCGCCCTGTGTTGGTCCCACGCCCACCGTCTGCAGACGATCGTCATGAGGCTGAGCGACGACTTCGCCGCGCTCCGTCGGAAGTTCCAGTCCTACACGCCCGATCAGTCGGTCGAGCAGGAGCTCACCGGCGCCGGCGCATTGCGCAACGACCGCGCCTTCCCGACCCTGCTGCAGGGCGCATCGCTCCTCTACCACGGCCTCGCCCATGCCTTCGGCGACGAAGCGCCGTGGACGGACCTGGCTCTGGACCTGCAAGCGGCCCTCGCCGAACGACTGGTCACTGTGGCGCCGGACGGGATGGGTTTGCATGGCGCCCTGATGTTTGCAGGTCCGCGAAGCACGAATGTGATGGCTTCGTGGCTCGATCGCGACCCGGTCGGCCTCGTGGATGAGACCTTGCAGCCCGAGGGCGCCCGTCACCGACATTTCGCGGCCGCCCTCACGGCCCTGGAAGCCAGTCCGGACGACCTCATGGCCTGGGCGCTCGCAGGCCTGCTTGCCCGAGGCGGCTGCGACGCCGACAACGGGGCACGCTACGTCGAGGCGGTCAAACGCGCGGACTTCGCCTCGCTTGCCCTGTCCGAGAATGGTCGCCAGGTCTGCACGATCGCCCTGGAGGGCCTTGCAGGCTGGAGCCCGCTGACGTCGGAGGAACTGGCCGGCAAGATGCGCGACATGGCGAGCGGATATGCGAAGGTCATGTCGGGCCCAATCCGGCTTTCCGACGCCGCCTCAACCAAGGCAGTGGATCCGCTCGTGGCGACCCTGTTGGCCGGCGCCCAGGACGGCGATCAGACGTCGAGCCTCGCCCGCCTCCATCGCGGAGCCCTCACCGCCGCCAGCGGCTGGCCGGCGCTGGCCCCCGTGTTCAGACTGCTCTTTGAACGCTGGTACGGTCGCGCAGACCCCTCGGCGGACAGCCTCTGGGCCGGCTTCGTCGACTTCCGAGCCTGGGCCTGACCGACCCTATGCCAGCGGCCACATCCCGTAAGCGCCGTCCGAATTCGCAGTGACCGACACGATCTCCCGATACGGCGCCCTTGCGCCGTGCGTCGGATATGATCGCATTGCAGCGCCTGGAGGGACACATTCTGAGCCAGCAAGGCGCGCTCCAGAACAACCCGCCTGTCGGAGCCATGACGCACGGCGCCTGAGCGGAGACGGCGCTGGCTCGCGTTGCTCCTTAGCGATGTCTCTCCAGATCCGCCTCCGTCGTTGCGGCCTTGAACGCCACGAACCGTTCCATGAGCGGCGTAGGAAGAGCGCCCCGGATCTGGCGGTAAAACATGACAGACAAGTCGCCGCCTGCGTCCTTCAACGCGCCGAGTGTCTCGGCGGCTTCCGTCACCAATGAAGACGGCAGCGTCCCCTGGAGGGTCGCCAAGGCCCTCTGGTAGCGGCGCTCATAGTCATCCCGGACTTCGGCCTCGATCGGATTACGGCCGGACGTCGCGCATCCGAAACGTTCAATGGCCGAAACTGTCAGCAAGGCGCCGAACGCGTCATCCACGCAATGCGTGAGGGGAAGATCCATGGGCGGCGATCCGACCGAAGAGAGCCAGTCCACGTCCTCGAACGTCACAGGCAAAACGGTCTCTATCGAGGAGACCGCCCAGACGGGGATTGACCGTCCATCGATGGCCGGCATGACCGTGAGACGCGCGCCCGGGCCGACGACGCCGCGAGCGGTCGCGGTGACCGCCTGAAGGCGCTCGGCCCATTGAGCGGCCTGCGGAATGCTCAGGATGATGATGGTCTCACTGTACGGCCACGCGCCCAGGGGCTCATTGGACGCCCTGATGTGGACAGCTGCATCCGCATCAACACCGCTCAAGGCGGCCCGGAGCGCGTCCTTCAACCGGCTTCGGGCAGTGCCGACAGACAGCCTGACCGATGGCAGAAGGACGCTCAGGGCCCGACCCGGCCGGGCCTTCAGCGCGGACGTTGGCGCGATCTGATGAATTTTCCGCCCGCGGCTCGCGGCTTCACCGAGAACCAGCCAGATATCGCCCAGCAACGACTTCAACTCTTCGAGGGCCAACGGCGGACCGTCCCCGATCAGCTCCCAGGGCTCGTCCGCCACCCTGTCGATCTGCGTAAGCAACTCCTGGATGCCCAGGCACCCCGCGGTTCCCTTGCCCACCGGATCGATCATCCAGCGGAGCAGTTCAGCGGACGATCGATTGAGGACATTCTGCAACTCGGCTACGCCGAAGATCCCATCGTCGCCGCCCGAAGCGCCCAGGCGCGGCGGGCGCGCGAGCGCCTTCGTCGCATCATGGATCTTCCCTACGGCATCGAGCTCCGCTTGCCGGCCGTCGGGCGCGCCTCGAACGATCCCGTCGACGAGACGCTTCAGTGGAGGCACCAGTGCGGTGAGAAGGGTGCCAGCCTCGGCCAGGAACTGGCTTTGGGACCCCGGCGCGACGGACTGCGCAGCCGCCGTCATCCACTGCCGGTTACGGAGCGGCACCGCCGCCGGCGGCAGGTTCGTCCGCGGAATGCGTTTGCTGGCGATCGGTACGCCGATGCCAGTCTCCTCGCCGTCAGGGTCGATCGCCCCGAAGACCGCCAACCGGGACGCGGGCGCCAGAGCCAACGCCTGGCGACACATCTCGACCACCTCGTCGTGAAGACCGGACTGGACGGCGTCGCTGATGTGAAATAGCTCGCCGGCCACGGCGAGGCCCTCGGGTTCGGTTCGCAATTGGATCGCTGAGCGCCAGGGAGCCTCGAACGCCAAACGGTCTAGAAGAGCGGTCTGCCCGGCGCTGGCGACCCAGGCTTCCGCAAGGTCCGGGCTATGGGTCCTGACTGCCTCGAGAAGATTGACGGCATCGAGGATGGGCATCTTGTCGAAATCAGGCTGGAGGGCCTCCAGTGCGTTCAGGATCGCATCGGGCGGAACCATCCCGATACTGGACGTCAGAAGCTCGACCACTTCCGGCCAGGAGGACGCCGGCGTCAGGAAAGACGCGACCTCAGTGTGGAGCGCCTCAAGGACTGTCGTGCGATGATCCATGTGAAGGGTGGTCCTGAACCGCGAGGCTGCTTCGAAATGCGCGCCTAACTTCTCCGTCAGGAACGGTTCAGTCTCGGCCATGGCGTAGGTCAGCGCCTGGGTGATCTGGGTCTTCGGAAGGTCGAGGTCGTCCAGGCCCGCGATCCATTTATGGATCGTCCGGCCGATGTCCCCGGTGGCGAACCCTCTAAGCATCGATGAGAGAAGCTGGAGGGTCGGCTCCGCTCTCCAGCGATCCATCGCCCCGGCGACCAGGTCATCACTGACATCGACATCAATCAGGAGGGAGCGGGCAATGAAGCTCTCAATGTCTTCCCTTGAAACGGTCAAACAGGCTTGACGAACGGTCTCGCTGAGAAAGGGCGGCGGCGCTTCATGGGTGACGACGGCCAGGGCGTTGCCACGGATCTGGTGCAGACTGCTCAGCTTGCCGTTCGACGTTTCTCGCAGCAGGTGCTCATCGACGAGACGCCTCAGCGCCACCGAGAGGTCGTGCGCGGGGACGCCGATGATCGACTGCAGGCGGTCGATATCGGTGCGCCCCCCCGTGCGGCCGATGACAGACGTCATCCGAAGGATGGCGAGCTCCGTTTCCCTGCCTTCCCGGACCCTACGCTCGACCTGCTCGCGAAGCACATCCTCGAGTCTGCGGCCTTGGGTCAGCAAATAGGCATATTCCAGCAGCAAGCGGCCGGCGTCCCGCCAAGGTTCGCGCCACCCCGGCTGGTCCGTCTGGCCGCGATCTTTCAGGGCTCGCCAGAGACGCTCGGCCAGTTCGTCGTCCGGAGGCTCGTATAGGTCGGCCGTCAAGGTCCGCCGCTCCACGAGGAACATGTCTTCCTGGCGCAGACTGCCCAGCAGGAAGACGCCGGAGCGGGTCGCCGCTTCCGAGGCGAGCTGGTCCCACAGACCTGCCCGGGCGCGGCCAACGTCGTCCAGGATGAACCCGATCGGGGCATGTTCACTGGCGCGGTGCGTGACCGTCAGGCGAAGGAGCGTCGGGACGTCGGCTTCCGTCGCGGAGCGGATGCGGAACCACCGGACCGTGTGTCGGCTGTCGCGCGCCGTCTGCCACATCAGGCCGGATTTGCCGGAGCCTGAAGGCCCGGAGATGAGCACTGCGCCCCTGGATTCCAGAGCGTTGAGAACCCGCTCCCTGGAGGCGGGGCGCTCCACCAGAAGCCCGGCCGCCAAATGGCCCGGCTGGACGTCCATGCCCAGGTAGAAGTCCTTTGATGGTGTGGGAGTGAGGAAATCGACGGCCTCACAGAGTCCGTTTAGGATCGCCGTTTCAAGGTCCGCGATCGCCAGCACACTGATCAGATCATCGATTTTGCGGGTGGTGTCCGACGTCGAGAGCGTCAGGAACGATCCGGCGACCTTCAGACCGTTCTCGTCCGATAGCCGGCCGACGTCGGTTGTTACGGCCGCAAAGACGATGGCCGCGACCAAGGCCGTGCAGGCAGTTTTCGACGAGATCAGGTTCGCACCGGATTCTGCAGGCGACGGCGCGACAACAACCTCGGTTCGCGCGAGCCACGTCTTCGCGCGCGGATCGGCCGCCAACAGCTTCCCAATCCGGTCAGTCGCCGACAGGGCCGTGGCTACACCCTCCGCGAGCTCCACGTCCGCCACGGACCGCTCGATCACCAGCATCAGGGCGGTCGGGGCGGAAGTCGCAGCAGCCGCCCTACGCCATAGTTCGCGGACGTCGGCCGCCACCTCGCCCGGCGTGTAGGGGCCCAGATGTTCGCGGCGCGACTTTATCTGGACGAAGGTCGAACCCTTCGCGTCGATAAGCTCCGCATCGTCACGCCCCTCCGGCGTCAGTTCGCCAAAAGGAAGGTCCCCATTCCAGCATCGAACGGCCAACCAGGCGGCGGCTGCGTCCTGGTACCGGAAGCCGCGTCCGGCATGGGACCCGGCTCGCGTAGACTGAACCTTCGGCGCAGATTTTTTCGCCGGCGATGTCCCCGATGGTTTCCCGGACTTCTTCGTCATGGTGTCGAGCGTTGAAGACTTTTCGGTCGGCGCGCAATCACAGGTTCGCGTTAACAATGGCAGGTCGGCCTACCCACACCCCCTTGACCGCCTCGGCGAATGCTTACTCGGACTTCAGAAGATCGCTTCGGATCCAGCAGGCCGGATCCTGGATTTGTGACCATCCCCCGGACTGGGAGGCGACTCGAACCCTTTTGCCACCGTCCAGTTTCGTCACCACGACCGACGACGCGGAGGGTGACTGCCGACAGTTCACCCTGTCTCGATCGACGACAGCCATCGCCGGGGGAGACGCGGACGGCAAGGTCGATCCCCACCATAGCAGCAGCCCCAGAACGATGACGCCGGCCAGAACGGCCATCGAGCACCCGCCCTTTCTCGAGCGCGGCTCGCCCACAGGATCGGCATCGTCGGGACCGGCCATCGATCCCACAACTCCGAGGCGCTGCTGTTTGCGCGCTATCCATTCCTCGTACGCCTGCTCTTCGGGAATCCCTTTCAGGCGGGCTTGCCGGCGGACGTAGCGGAGATTGGATCGAGAAACCCAGACCCCCGTCTCCTTGTGGACATGGTTTTGGATCGCGAAGCTGAGGAGGAGCGCCACGACTGCGATGATCCCACCCAAAATCGCCACGGCCGCCTCGACAAAATGGTTCGGGCAACCATGCCGCGTCCGGTCAGAAAGAACAAACCTGGGCCCCACGAACGAGGACGGTCGCGCGTCTGCGCCCTTGACGCTCGCGCTGCGCAGCCCTCGTCTGCGAACGACCGACTTGCAGGCGAGGTGCTGGCATTAAAAACGGGGGAGACCGAGCTTCACACAGATATGGTCTGGGCGTCCGGCATCATCGATCTGGGTCGGATGAACCGACAGCCTGGTAGGCGAAGAAGGGGTGAGCCGTGCCGAACGTCCATTTTGAACTGCTGCGATTTGCACAGTCTGGCTGGACATTTCGGCGGCGTTTCAAGCCGGCGATCCGAAGCTGGCGCCGCGAAGAGCGGATTGGTCCCCTATCGACCGGTGACTGACAGTACGGCTTCGACACGGCGGCCCGCGGGCGTCCGCTGGATGTGGACGATGGTATCGACGGCGTGGGCGATCGTGCGTTGGGGAACAGCGGGGGCGACCTCGGCGATCAGATCCTCGAGGCGCAACAAGGCTTCGGCTGCGGAGTTGGCGTGGATCGTCGACAGGCCGCCCGGATGGCCGGTGTTCCAAGCCTTGAGTGTTTCGAGCGCCGCCGAGCCGTCCCTCATCTCGCCGATGACGATCCGGTCCGGGCGCATCCGCAAGGCGTCGCGCACGAGATCGACGACCCCGATCGCCACCGGATATCGTCGCGTGAGCGTGGCGACCAGATCCCAGGCCGAGCATTGGAGCTCCGGCGTGTCCTCGATAAGGAACACCCGGTCGTCGGCGAACGAAGGCTCGGCCAGGAGGGCGTTGGCGAGGGTCGTCTTGCCCGACCCTGTCCCGCCCGAAATCAGCAGATTGCGTCGGTCTCTCACCGTCGCCCGCAGGATTTCAGCCTGATCCTCACTCATGACTCCGTCGCGCACATAGTCCTCCAGGCGCCAGATCACCGACGGCCTTTTGCGGATCGAGAAGGCCGGCCCGGTCGTGACCGGCGGCAGGAAGCCCTGAAAGCGTTCGCCGGTCACCGGCAGCACGCCGGACAGACGTGGTGTCTCCCGCGTCACCAGCTCTCCGACATAGTCGGCGATCAGCCGGACGACCCGCTCGCGGGCGTCTGGATCGAGACGGAGGCCTGTGTCGTTACGGCCTTCGCCGGCTCGGTCGAGAACCAGCCGACCGTCCGGGTTGACGAGGATCTCGACCACCGCCGGATCGACAAGGGCGGCCAGGACATCGGGGCCAAGCGCGTGGCGCAGCGCCTCGAGCTTGCGTTCGACCACGATCGGGTGCGCAGTCATTCGGAGGCCGGCTGAAAACTGCGGGGTTCGTTCTGGACCTGCTGGCGCTGCGATCGGGAGCCCGCGATGAGCCGGGCCGCCGTGTCGTCGAGCAACTTTTCGATCCGGCGGTCGACGGCTGCGCGCGCGACAGGATCCTGATCTGTGACCGCGTCCGGAAGGCGCAGGAAGAAGGCGCGGGCCACCTCGATCAGCAGTTCCTGGATGATCTGCACATCGCGTGCTGTGGAGCGCATGTGATCTCGCAGGGCCCGATCGAGCTGAAGGAGACGGTCCTCCGGGTCCGCGGGAAGGCTTCTGGCCAGTCCCTTGCTGATGACCCGGCCCGCGGCCTGGCTCAAGGGGATGTTTGCGGTCCGGGCTTCCCGGTTGAGGGCGGCGATCACCCGGGGGTCGGTGAGGTAGACCTGAACCCGCGTCGCCACGTCATGCCCGGCCATCGGCGTCTCCCTGGAGGCCGTCGAGGATCGCCTGCTCCGCCGCATAGGCGGTCGAGATGCGCTCGTAGGTTTCCGCCGCCTTGGCCGCGACGCGCTTGTCGTGAATGGCGGCCTCGACCTCCTTGAAGAGCGGCAGTGCGGCCTCGGGATCCTCGCCGAGACTTCGCCGTCCCGCCCAGGGATGGGGCCGGGCGCCTGGGCTGTCGATGCGGTTCGTCTGGTCCGGAGGGGCGAGGTCGGCGCGGCGACGGAAGGGCGATTGACGATCGTACATCACCTTGCGGGTCCGAAGCGGACGATGACCGGCGGCGAAGGTCAGCTGGATGTCGTCGGGCAAGGCCCGGACCTCGCCCGGTTCGAGCAGAGGCCGCTCGATGTCCGAACGCGATACGGAACTGCGGCCGGCGCCCAGTCCAGCCGGGCCGCTGCGGCTGGTCTTGCGCTCGAGCACCGTGCCCGTGAGCTTGGAGACCTTGTCCTGGGTCAGGGGGTCGAGCGCGCTGAAGGCCGTGTAGACATGGCAGTTGTCGAGGATGGTGTTGTTGGCGCCGTAGGTCTCGACGATGTCGTTCAACGACTGCGCCACGAACATGGTCTTGATACCGTAGCCGCTCATGAGCCGCAGGGATTTCTCGAAGAAGGCCAGCCGTCCCAGCAGCGGAAACTCATCCATCAGCATCAGCAGCCGGCGGGTCTTCGGACGGCCCGCGTCGTCGGTCGTCTCATGGGCCGTCAGCGCCTGGGCCGCGGCATAGAAGAGCAACCGCACCATGGGCTTCAGGGCCACGGCGTCGGCCGGCGCGACCTGGACGTAGAGGGAGACCGGGGCCTCGGCGCACATCAGGTCGCCGAGGCAAAAGTCTGACGCCGACAGGGATCGCTCGAGGTCCTCGCCGGCCAGCCACTTCAGGTAGCTGCGCGCCGTCCCCTGGACGGAGGTGCGGAACCGGTCGTGCATCGCGGCATAGCCTTTGACCGCCGTCGAGATGAACGGGTGCACCTCGGGATCGCCGTTCGGACCCTTCCGGTGCAGCGTCCTGACCATCACGTCGGCGGCGGCGTCCAGGTCCGCGAGGAGGACCCGGACCGTCAGGAGCGTCTTCTCGGCGTCGGGAGCCGTGTAGAGGACATGCAGGATCACCGCCTCGATGATCTCGGAGGCGGCTTTGTCCCAGATGGCTTCATCGTCCTTCGACCCGCCCGGATCGCTGAGGATGGCGACCAGCCGTTGGACTTGCGCCAGTTCCTGTGGGCCGGGCCGGATCTCGGCCAGGGGATTGAACCGCGCCGACGCCGGGTCCCGGGGGTTGAAGAACAGGGCGTGGCTATGGATCGAACGCCAGCCCGCCGTCACCCTCCAGAGTTCGCCTTTCGGATCGTGGGCCAGCACGCTGTCGGTCCAGCTGAGCAGCGTCGGAATCACATGACCTCGGCCCTTGCCGGCGCGTGTGCCGCCCGTGACCAGGGTCGGGCGGAGGTCCGTGGTCGCCAGAAGCTTTCCGTCCAGCCGACCCAGAATGCATCCGGCGCCATCGCGCAAGCCGGCGCGCGAGGCGTCCGCGAGCCCGCCCCAGCCCCGGGTGCGACGCAGGGTTCCGCCCTCGAACAGGAGCGTCGCGCCCATGCCGGCGGCGGTGACCAGGAGAAAAGCCGAGACCGGCAGGGAGAAGGCCTCGGAATATTCGCTTTCATAGCGCTGCCGCCAGATCAGGATGGACCACGGCCAGTAGAGACTGAGACCGTCCATCTGAAGAGCCGGGCCGAGCGCGGCGTGATATCGAAACTGCCAGGCGAGACATTGAGACGCAGCCTGAAGCCCGGCGAGAACGGCGGCGGCAATGGCGATCAGGCGCGCTTGAGGCATGGTGGATTTCGCCCGGCAGGACTGCGGATCGACCAAAGGGGGCTGCCGATTCAGGCGACTTTCGGGCGTCGGGAGACCCTTAGGTCTGCCAGCAGGTGCAATATTGAGCTCAGCCGACTGGGCGAAGGGGTCATAGGCCTCGTCACGGCCTCAAATATATTTCGCCTCAGGGCTGTTCCTGATCGCTCGGGTCGCTACAGCGCCGTAGTGCGAGTCAGGATAGGGAAACCGCGGCTCGCCCTGCCCAACGCGCTCGGCCGCCATCCTAATTTCCCCCTTCACGACCACCGGCCTCACGCAGCAGGTCGCCAACCCGCCGACCGTTAAGCCGGCATGAGGCGATCACCCGGTCATAGACGATCACCCGGCCGTTGCGCCCTCGGACGGCCACACAGGCGAGCATCCGGCCGCCCACGAGGCCGAACAGCCGATCACGATCCGTGCGTCCGGTCGGACTGTGAAGCTCGGGGGCGTCGAAGTCCGACAGGCGCACCTCGATCCAGGTCGCCGGGTCCGTTCCTCGGCCGAGACAGAGGCTGTCACCGTCTCCGATGTAGCGAACCTGGCCAGAGAAGGTCTCGCCGGCCCGCGCCGGCAGACGTCCCTCGCACGGGTCCGCGCTGGCGACGGCAGGCGCGAACAGGAGACCGGCGAGGATCAGAAGCCATTTCATGTCGCGGAGCCTGACCGCTCCGCAGCGCTTCGCCAACGGTCGGGGAGAAAAAAGGGAGGGCGGAGCGGGTCGCCCCGATCCGAGGCGAGCACCCCAGGAGACCAAGATGCGACCCTTGCCCTCAACCATGCCCGACCCTTCGGCCTTTCAGACGGCGTCGGCCTGCGAACCCCCGGCACACCGCGCCGCGGAGTTCGATGACAGGACCCTGCTGTCCCTGCTGATGGCTCGCACGATGGCCCAGCGGGACATCGGCGAAGCGGCTGAGGCCTTGCTGGAAGTCTTTGGCTCGGCGGCCGCCGTGGTCGCGGCCGAACCGTGCGAATTGGCCCGTGTCGCGCCGCTCGGGGCGACCACCATCACCGATCTCAAGCTGCTGCGACATCTGAGCGTCCGCCTGGCGCGGTCCGAAGCCTCTCGCCGTCCGCTCCTGTCGTCCTGGTCCGCCGTGCTGGACTATGTCCGCGCGGCGCTCGCGCATGAGCCGCGGGAGCAGTTTCGCGCCCTTTACCTGGACCGCAAGAACCTGCTGATCCGCGACGAGTTCCGGGCCGAGGGAACCGTGGACCACGCCCCTGTCTATCCCCGGGAAGTGGTTCGCCGCGCGCTCGAGCTTTCGGCATCCGCGCTCATTCTCGTCCACAATCACCCGTCCGGAGACCCGACGCCGTCCCGCGCCGACATCGAGATGACGCGCCAGATCGTCGACGCCGCCCGTGTGTTCAATCTGCAGGTCCACGACCATCTGGTCATTGGACGCCAGGGCACAGCCAGTTTCAAACAGCTCGGCCTGATCTGAGGCGGCCATGACTCTTCACGCCATTGTCGCTGCCCTGGGCGGCGATCTGTACAGCGGCGGCACGCGGGCGAGCATTCCCGCACCCGGCCACAGCGGGCACGATCGGTCGGTCTCGCTCTGGCTGACCGAGGGTCGACTGGTGATCCATGGGTTTGGCGGCGCTGACTGGCGGGCCGCCCGCGATGACCTGCGCGAGCGAGGGTTCATCGATGAGGCGGGCCGGCTGACCGGAGGCGGGTGCGGCCGGCCGTCAATGCCGCGACCCGACAGGCGCGTTCGCCTCGAGACCGCGTCCGCGCTCTGGTCCGGGACGCTGCCCCTAGCATCGGGCGATCCGGCGGACTTGTATCTCAGGCGGCGCGGCGTGCGGCGCGGAGACCGAACGCTCAATCTCGGCTGCCATCCCCGGGCGCCGCTTTCTGTCTACCGGGATGGACATCGAACGCGACCTGCGATGGTCACGCGGATCAGCGACCTGGACGACCGCCTGACCGCCGTGGAGCTCACCTATCTGGAGCCGAGCGGACGCCCGGCTTCCGGCTTGCGGCTTGTCCGCAAGACGGTCGGTCAGGTCCCGGCGGGCGCCGCCGTCCGGCTGTTCCCTGTGGCCGAGGAAATGCTGGTCGGGGAAGGTGTCGTCACCACCCTGTCGGCCGTCGAGCGGTTCTCTCTGCCCGGCTGGGCGCTGATGGCCGCCAACAATCTCGCCGCCTGGACGCCGCCTCAAGGGGTGCGTCGGGTCCTGATCGCCGCCGATCGCGGTCCGGCAGGCGAAGGCGCGGCGATCCGGCTGCAGCGTCGCCTCGTTCGGGAGGGCCTGGAGGTCGAGGTCTCATGGCCTGAGCCGCCGTTCGGCGACTGGAATGATGCAGCGCTCGCTGCAGCGTCGGAAAGGGAGGAGGGAGGGCGCTGAGGGGCGCCGGAGCGGCGGGGATCGGCCCCGTCGACCGGCGGGAGTTCCCTCATGACCGACCTCGTTTCCGTCATCAACCCCGACCCTCGTCCGGTCGTCATCCAGCGCGACGAACGCAGGATCCGCCTCGGCGACCTCGGCATAGCGCGCGAAAACCTGCGCCATGGTGAACCGCCGGATGACGACATCCCCAATCTGGCGGCGACCCTGCGCGCGGCCGGCCAACTGCAACGCCTCACGGTGCGACCCGGTCGCGGCAAGAAGGAGGAGCCCTGGATGGCGCTGGACGGCCGTCGCCGGCGGCTGGCGCTCGGCCTCCTGCTGGAGGCCGGAGAAATCGACGACGACTATCCGGTCGAGGTCTATGTCGAGACCGATCCCGCCCGCCAGGCGGCTGCGGTCCTGCTGACCAACACCGCCGTGCCGGTCCATGTCGCCGACGTCATCGCCGCCATCGGCAGGATGCTGAAATCGAAGCTGACCGTTGGCGTCATCGCGACGGCCCTGGGCTATGCCGAGATCGAGATCAAGCGGCTGGCCGCCCTCGCCGGGCTCCCCTCCGCAGCCCTGGTCGCCTTGAAGTCCGGACGGATGACGCTGAAGCAGGCGAGGCTCCTGGCGCGCCTCCCGGACAAGGCCGAGCAGGAGGCGATGGCCGAGGCGGCGATGGACGGTCACGGTTTCCAGGACTGGCGGATCATCGAAAAACTTGACGACAGCCGGGTGACGATCCGCGATCGGCGCTGCGCCCTGGTCGATCCCCGGACCTATGGCGCGGCCGGCGGGCGCACCGAGGCCGACCTCTTCGGCGAGCTGGCGCCGGTCCTCCTGGATCCCGACATCCTGACCGATCTCTGGCTGGCCCGCGCGCGCGGCATCGCCGCCGTGTTCGAGGCCGAAGGGATCGCCGTCCATGTGACCGCCGGACCCGAGCCCGACCTGCCCGAGGATCTGGAGGCGCTCGGCTATGTCTATGGCGGCAGCCTGCCGGCCGAAGAGATGTGCCGCTACCGCGCCCAGCGCGAGGTCTACAACGACCGGGCCGAAGCGGTGCGCCTGGCGTTGGAGACGGCGGATACGCCTGACGTCGCCGATCTGGCCATTGTCGACATGATCCATGCACGCATCGCCGCAGACCAAACCGGGTGCGGCGGTCGGGTCGTGACCACCATGGTCCTGTGGCCGGCCTCCGGCACGGGGGTCGACGTCCGCTGCTACACGCCCGAGGAGCCGGAGCCGGAGTTTGAGCCGGACGCCGACGAGACGGACGCCCCCCGCAACTCAGCTCCGCCCGTTTATGTCGCACCGACCGTCGAAGCGGCCGATCCGGACACTGACGGGGTCAACCACGCCCTGCACGGCGTGCGGACCGACGTCGCCACGCGGGGTCTGATCCGGGCGCTCGCCGACGACCCGGGCGCGGCCCTGACCGCCCTGATCGCGCGGCTGTTCACCGTCCTGGTGCTGCGGACGCAGATCGGGCGCTCGGACTCAGCCGTCGCCATCCAGGCGACCGGCTTCAATCCCGCGGGCGCCCGGGTGATCGAGAGCCTGGACGGTGACGTCCGGCAAAGGCTCGACGATCGCCGGGCCGCCTTCGAGGCCTCCGGCGAGACGATCATCGCCTGGGTCCATGGCTTACCGCACGGCGAGAAGATGGGGTTGCTGGCGGAACTGACCGCAATCAGCCTGGACGTGCGGGAGGAGCGGACCTCGCTGATCCGGCGTAGCGCCCGATCCGAGGCGACGGAGCTGGCGGCGCTTTGCGGGGCCGACATCACCCTGCACTGGACGCCGGACGCGCCCTTCCTGCAGCCGCATTCCAAGGGGCTGTTGCTGGACATGCTCGAAGCCATGGGCGCCGGGGACGAGCGCGCGACATCGCTCAAGAAGACCGAACTGGTTGACTGGGTGGCGGAACAGGCGGCGTCCCGGACCTGGGCGCCGGCAAGCCTGTCGTTCGCGTTCTCTCCTGAGGATGAGGAAATCGTGGCGACGGACGGTTCGGAGGAACCGGACGGCCTCGGCGAGGCGGACGACCGGTTGGAGGACGATGGGATTGGCGCCTTCGCGGTCACGCCTGCCGGAGAGGCGGCGCTTGAACCTCACGCCGCCTGATCCGCGATCCGCAAACTGCGCACGCCGCCCCGGTTCTCCCCGGGGCGGCGTCGTCTTAAGGCCATCGCGACCGTGTCGGGAAGGCGGGAGGGAGGGCGGGGCGAAGCGAGCCTGGAGGACCGAGAGGGAGGCGCCCTCCGCTCCAGGCGACCGGAGCCGTCCCATGCCCTCGACACCCACCCTGCCCCTCTTCGCCGATGCTGCGCCTTCTGACGCGCCCGCCAATATCCTGGCCGCAGCGCGAGCGCTGGGTTCCCATCTGGCCCGGTCCCGTGCGCTCGACCGCCGTCTGGTCTCCGACGTGATGACCACCGCTTTCGGCGCTTCGGACGCCGAGGGGGGCTGGAATTGGAGGGACGCCTATGACGCGATCGAGGCGGCGACCGTGCTGCAGATTCGCCGCCTCGCCCCGCAGATCGCGCGGCTCGAAGATGCACCCGCCGAGATCATCGCCCTGCTGGGCGGCGTCTCCGCCCTGGGGCTGACGCACAGTCGCCGGAGCGAGGAACAGGTCGCCCTGGACCAATTCTCCACGCCGCCCGAGCTGGCGGCGCTCGCCGTACTCGCCGCCCAGGTGCGGCCGGAGGACGCCCTCCTGGAGCCCTCGGCGGGGACAGGCCTGATCGGCGCGGTGGCCGAGGCCTGCGGCGGCGTCCTGTCGCTTAACGAGATCGCGCCGACGCGCGCGGCCTTGCTCGATGGGCTATTCCCGAAGGCGGCCCGGAGCCGTCACGACGGCCGCCATCTTCACGACCTCCTGGACAAGGCCGGCGCCTTTGATGCGGTGGTCTGCAATCCGCCCTTCTCCGATCTTCAGGCCCATCTCGTCGCGGCCCTGAAGGCTCTCGCCGACGGCGGCCGTATGGCGGCCGTCGTCCCGCTGACCGCCTTGGCCGATCGCAGTCTCCGGCACGGCCTTGAGCGCCACGGCTCCATGACGGCCGCCGTGGCCTTTCCAGCCCGCGCCTTTTCACGGCACGGCACCTCCGTCGAGACCGGCCTTCTGGTTATGGATAGGGGCGCTGTCGCCGCACGGTGGGACGGTTTGCTCCATCAGCCCGAGGATCTGGCGGTGGCCGCGCGCCTTGTCGCGAGCCTGCCCGGGCGGGCGACCGCCCGACCCAGGGTCCGTGTGGCGTTCGACGCCGCCGCCGTCCTCGCGCCGCGTGAACGCGGCCTGGCCTTGCCGTCCGGTCGGCTGGCCTTTCTGGCCGGTGCGGCCCCCCTGGCATATGCGGCGCGGGACTGGACCGGAGAGGGACGTGATGTCGGCCTCTACCAGGCCCATGCCTTGGCGCGCATCGATCTTCCCGACCCCCGCCCTCACCCGTCGCCCCTCGTCGAGTCCGGGCCCATGGCCTCGGTCGCGCCGCCCGCGCCGACCTATCGTCCCGTGCTGCCGCCCGCGCTCCGCGAAGAAGCCCGGATATCCGACGCCCAGACCGAGACGGTCATCTATGCCGGCGAAGCGCACAGCGCGCTTCTGCCCGGCCGCTGGCGCCTCGGCGAGGCGCCGCACGGGATGACACTCGTTCGGGAGGACGCGGAGAACGCGGTCTCGCTGCGTCGCGGCTTCTTCCTCGGGGACGGCACCGGCTGCGGCAAGGGGCGCCAGATCGCGGCCGTCATCGCCGACAATATGGCCCAAGGCCGGACCCGGGCCCTCTGGCTCTCTCGCAACGACGCCCTGCTGGAGGACGCTCGCCGCGACTGGGGCGCTATAGGCGGCGGAGCCCACGACATCGTGCCCTTGTCGAGCTGGAAGCAGAGCGATGCGATCCGTCTGGATCGCGGCGTCCTGTTCACGACCTATGCGACCCTGCGCCAGGCCGCGCGGGGCGGGCGGCAATCCCGCCTCGACCAGATCGTCGCCTGGCTGGGTGAGGATTTCGGAGGGGTCATCGCCTTCGACGAAGCCCACGCCATGGCCAACGCCGCCGGGGGCGGCAAGGGCGCGCGCGGGACGAAGAAGGCGTCCCAGCAGGGGATGGCCGGTCTCGCGCTGCAGAACCGCCTGCCCGACGCGCGGGTTCTCTACGTCTCAGCCACGGGCGCCACGACGGCCGAGAACCTGGCCTATGCGGCCCGGCTCGGTCTCTGGGGCGGGCCCGACGCGCCCTTTATGTCCCGGCCCGACTTCCTGGAGGCGATGGACAGGGGCGGGGTCGCGGCCATGGAGCTGGTGGCGCGCGAGCTCAAGGCGCTCGGCCTCTATGTGGCGCGGTCCCTGTCGTTCGAAGGCGTGGAGTATGAGCCGCTCGTCCATCCGCTCACCTCCGACGACATCGCCATCTGGGATGACTGGGCGGACGCATTCCAGGTCATCCACGCCAACCTCGCCGAGGCGCTCAAGGCCACGGGCCTCAACGACGACGAAGGCAAGCCGAAGTCGCCGCTCGCCGCCTCCGCCGTCCATTCGGCCTTCGAAGGCGCCAAGCTGCGGTTCTTCGGCCATCTGCTGGCCGGGTTGAAGGCGCCCAGCCTGATCGCCTCCATTCGCGAGGATCTCGCGTCGGGGCGTTCCGCCGTCGTCCAGATCGTCTCCACCAACGAGGCGGTGATGGAACGTCGACTGGCTTCCATCCCGCCGGAGGAATGGAACAACCTCTCCATCGACCTGACGCCGCGCGAGTATGTACTCGACTATCTGCGCGAGGCCTTCCCCATCCATCTGATGGAGGCGATCGAGGACGGCGACGGCGGCGTGACCCTGGTCCCGGTCATGGACGACGGCCGGCCGGTCGTCAGCCGGGAGGCCGTGGAACGCCGGGAATTCCTGATCTCGAGAATGGCCTGCCTCCCGGCCGTCCCCGGCGTGCTCGACGCCCTGCTCGAGGCCTTCGGTACGGACGCCGTCGCCGAGATCACCGGCCGGTCCCGCCGGGTGGTGGTGCGCGACGGTCGCCGGGTCATCGAACGGCGCGGGGCCTCGGCCGCGCGCGCCGAGACCGACGCCTTCATGTCCGGTCGCAAGAGGGTGCTGATCTTCTCGGACGCCGGGGGGACGGGCCGTAGCTATCACTCGGACCTGTCGGCGGAGAATCGCCAGCGCCGGGTGCACTATCTGATCGAGCCGGGGTGGCGGGCGGACGCGGCCATCCAGGGACTGGGGCGCAGCCACCGGACGCATCAGGCCTCCGCGCCCCTGTTCCGGCCGGTCACCACCGACATTCAGGGCGAGAAGCGCTTCACCTCGACGATCGCGCGCCGGCTGGATTCTCTGGGCGCACTGACGCGCGGCGAGCGCCGGACGGCCGGAGCCGGCCTGTTCCGGGCCGAGGACAATCTGGAGAGCCCCTGGGCTCGTCGCGCCCTGCTGGTCTTCTACGGCGCCCTGGCCTTCGGCGAGCTCAAGTCGATGACGCTTGAGACCTTCATGGCGAAGACCGGCCTGAAGCTGCTGGATGCCGATGGCGGACTGAAGCCCTCCGACGACCTGCCGCCGATCCACACCTTCCTGAACCGGTTGCTGGCGCTGAGGATCGCCGACCAGAACGCCCTGTTCGAGGACTTCGACGGCATCCTCTCGGGCATCCTCGAGCGCGCCGCGGCCTCGGGCGATCTGGATCGCGGTCTGGAGGACATCGAGGCGGAGGAACTGGAGGTCATCGATCAGGAGACGATCCGGACGGATGTCTCGACCGGCGCCCCGACCGACCTCGTCACCTTCTCCCTGAAGGTGCGTCGGGACATCCTGTCCTCGGAGGACGCTCTGCCATGGATCGACGGCCTCGGATGCGAACCCGTCGTCAACGAGAAGTCCGGCCGCGCAGCCTTGGCGGAACATGGCCTGACGACGACAACGGACGAGGACCGTCTCGTGCCAGCCGTGCGTCTGGTTCGCCCGGATGCGCGCCAGACCCTGCCGGAAAAGGCATTTGAGGAATCCGCCTGGAAGCCGGCGCCGATCTCGGACTGGCGCCGGATCTGGGATGAGGAGGTCGCCGGGACCGATCCGTGGCGCACCCGGGAGCTCACGCTCGCGACTGGGCTGCTCTTGCCCATCTGGGGGCGGCTGCCGGCGCGCGGATGTTCTGTTCGCCGGGTCCGTGCCCCGGACGGCAGGCGCTGGCTCGGACGGGTTCTGGACGCCGTTCAGGCCCGCAGCCTCAAGGCGACCCTGGGCCTGACCGATATCGGCTCAGCCTGGGCCGACGGCGCCCGAACCATCGCCACGGTGCTCGATCGCAGCGTTCAGCTGTCGCTGGAGGGCGGGCTCTGGCTCAAGCGTGCCCGGGTCATGGACCGGTGGCGGATCGAGGTGGTGGGCGGCCGGACGGACCGCGACGCGCTCGTGGCCCTGGGCTGTTTCGTGGAGATCATCGCCTTCACTCCTCGGGTCTTCGTGCCCGTCGATCGGCCGGAGGTGCTGGAGGCGGTGCTGCGTCGGCATCCCGTGCAGACCGTCCTTGATGGCGCGGCCGCCTGACGCGGGCTCCGCCCATCGTCCGCCCCAGCGTCCGCACGCCTCTCCTAGCTGGTGGTTCCCGCCTGGGCCTGTCGCCGCCGAACCGTCTTCATGAGCTGCTCGTCCAGCTTGGGCCGGTCCCAGGTCCGTCCGCCGCTTAGTCCGGCCAGGGCCTCGGGATAGCGCATGTAGGTGAAAACCCGGTCTACGAACTCGATCATCAGGGTCTTCATCTCGGCGTCGGAGATGCGGCTGAGCTCCGTCCAGGGGATCGTTCCGTCAGGTGTGACGACCGTGACGTCCGTGAAGTCGCCGGTTCGAGACACCGGAAACCTCCCGGCATGCAGGTCTTCAAGTCCGGTGTTCCGGATACAGATCTCAACCATCGCCTTCGTCAGCCTCTCGAGATCGCGCGTCTCGGCGGGGCTCAGCGTTTCAACATCCATCTCGTCATCTCCGCCTGTGATCGATCGGTCCGGTCAGACCCACGTCATACCACGACGGCGGGCGGAGGCCGTGCAGCTGGATCGCATTTGAGACGGCCGGGCGGAGGCCCGACCGCTCGAAGGAGGACGGGAGGAAGGGAGGTCCCGGATGAGGCGTGATGAGGGAGATCGGCTTTCTCAGCGCCTTCGATCAACAGGAGACTGACATGCAAACCATGGTGTTCACCGGACGTCTGGCCGCGGACCCACAGATCAGCGACGATTTCGGCAAGGCGGTGTTTCGGCTGCTCGAGCAGCGCGGGACCGACAACGCCGGCAAGGCGCGGCTGGTCGGCGTCAACTGCGTCAGCTGGTCGAAAGGCCTCAACGAGAAGGTCATCACCCGCGGACTGGCCCAGGGCTGCGAGGCTGTCGTGGTCGGGGCGTTCATCGATACGACCTACACCGCCCGTGACGGATCAGAGCGCGCGGCCAAGGAACTGGTCGTCAACCGGCTGACGGTCCTCGACTGGGCCGAATCCCGCGAGGCCGACGCGGCCGACGACCGCGCCGCCGCCTGATCGCGGCTCTTGCTTCACCTCATCATTCAAGGAGACTGACCATGCAAAACCTCACCCTCGAAGGCTATCTGGCCGCCGACCCGTCCATCCTGTCCGCCCAGGGTTCGGGCAAGAAGCGCGCGAGCTTTCGCGTTCTCGAGACGACCCGGTTCCGTCGCGCCAGCGACGAACCCGGTGAGCGCACCACCGGCTTCAACTGCGTCTGCTTCAATGAGGCCACGACCGAGAACTACATCCAGCCCTACGCCCGCAAGGGCAGTCGCGTCGTCATCCAGGGCCATGTCGAGAACGACACCTGGAAGGGCAAGGACGGGGTCGAGCATTTCGACCTTCGCCTGATCGTCAGCGACATCCGGGTCAAGAACCGGCGAGACCAGTCGCAGACCCCCGAGCCGTCGCCCGGCGTCTCGGAGGACGGCGGCGAGCCTGTCGGCGGATACGATCTCAACGACGACATCCCGTTCTAGACAACAGCGATCATCCCTTGGCCCCGAGGCGGATCTGCGCCTCGGGGCCTTTCTTCGTTTGGCGGCGCCCACCTTGGACAGGACGCGGCGCCCGAAGTGAAAGGGAGGAGGAAGGGCGGAACCGGGCGGGCCAATCGGGCTCGCAGCGTCAGGAACGCCATCATGTCCGCCTGGAACGAAGATCGACTCACTCGCCTGAAAAGGCTCTGGCCCCAGGGCCGTAGCGCAGACTGGATCGCCCGCGAACTCGGCGGCGGTCTTACCCGCAACGCCGTCCTGGGTCAGGTCCGCCGACTTGGACTCTCCAGCGTCGCCGGAAACCGGGCGCCTCGCCCGTCCCGACAGGAGGTCCCCGCCCTGGTCGCACCGGCGGCCGGGTCCGCCACGATCCTCAGCGTTCGCCGCACAGACTGCCGCTGGCCCTACGGCGACCCGGCGGAGAAGTCCTTCAGCCTCTGCGGCTCCCCGGTGCGGAGAGGCGCCTTCTGCGCTGCGCACGCCGCGCTGGCCTATCGTGGCCCTGCGACCCCCATCGACGCGCTGATGGCCTTCGCAGAGCGCGTGCCATGACCGGCCTGATGACGACCAGGCGCGAGGCCGGGCGGTCCTCATGGCGGCTGCACGGGTGACCGAAGTTCCCGCGAGACCGGTTCGTCGCGCTTGGTGTTTCCAACTGAGCGCAGCGGGGCCTTCCGCTACAGGCTCTCTGCGCTCCTCAGTCGCCGTCTGCCAGACCGGCCGGGAGAATCTCCTCGATATCGAACCGCGCCACCTTGTCGCCCTCGAACCGGAACAGATGTCCGACGGTCTTGTCCCTGAGGTCATGGGCCTGCACGCCATCGAGGCGATTGCCGTCCAGGTCGCGAATGGTCTGGATGACGCGGGCCATGACCGCGCCGTCGGGGCGATGCTCGAAGCCGACCGCCGCGACGTGTGGATCGACCACCTGCCATTGCGCCGTCCAGTAGGCGCGGAGGCCCTCGTGGCCGTGCACATGGCCGCCGTCCATGCCGTTGGCCCAGGCCACGTCAGCCGTCAGGGCGCTCAGCACCCCATCGATGTCGCGAGCGTTGAACCGTTCGTAGAGGCGTTCGAGAAGGGCGACCCGCGTGTCCATCGACTTGCTCCCGTTAGATGCATATGTGCATATGCATATTCACCTCGAGCTCGGCAAGAGATGATGGAGACATGGCGATGACAGACGACGTTTTTTCCACGCCTGGGCACCTGACCAGCCTGGCGGCGCGCGCCTTCGCGCGTCTCAGCGAACTTCGGCTCAAGCCCTTGGGGTTGGGCGTCGGCTACCTGCCTGTGCTGGTCGCCCTGCGCGATGGCAATGCGGGCACACAGGCGGAACTGGCCCGCGCCGCACGCACCGAACAGCCTCCGATGGCCCAGATGCTGGCCCGAATGGAGCGGGATGGCCTGATCAACCGCATGCCTGATCCCACCGACGGGCGCAGGTCACGGGTCGTCCTGACCGACGCCGCGCGTGACCGAATGCCTGACGCGATAGCCGTGTTGCTGGCTGGGAATGTTCAGGCGCTGGAGGGCTTCAGCGAACGGGAAGCTCGGCAACTGGGGGAGATGCTCAAGCGGCTGATCGCCAATCTCGACAGGGTTGCGCAGACCTGAAGCGGTCGGAAGTAAAGCTTTCGCCTGGGTTGACCTTCGCCACATCCGCTTCCGGCGCCGGTGGACGAGCTTTTCCAGCGTTAGCCTACCCCCTGATTTCAGGGTTTGAGCGGCGGGCCCGGGGGCAGCCTGGCTCTTGTTTAAAACTTCAGCGCACCCCGCCTGTTCCCTATTTGTTTCGCTTCCGCTAGTTTGGATCCATGACGCCAGACACCGGCCGCAAGATCATCCACGTAGATATGGATGCCTTCTATGCGTCGGTGGAACAGAGGGACGACGCGGCCTTGAGGGGCCGGCCGATTGCGGTGGGCCACGGCGCAAGGCGCGGTGTCGTCGCGGCCGCGAGCTACGAGGCGCGGACCTTCGGCGTGCGGTCGGCCATGCCCTCTACGACCGCCCTGCGGAAATGCCCCGAACTGGTGTTCGTCCCGCCGCGCTTCGAGATTTACAAGACAGTCTCTCGCCAGATCCACGCAGTCTTCGCCGACTACACAGATCTGATCGAACCCCTCTCCCTGGACGAGGCCTATCTCGATGTGACGGGCAATCGCAGAGGCCTGCCGACCGCCACCGAAACGGCGCGCGAGATCCGCGCGCGCATCCTCGAGGAGACGGGCCTGACGGCGTCCGCCGGCATCTCCTACAACAAGTTCCTGGCCAAGCTGGCGTCGGACATGAACAAGCCCGACGGCCAGTACGTCATCGCTCCGGGAAAGGGCGAAGCCGTGGTCGAGGGCCTGCCTGTCGGTCGCTTCCACGGCGTCGGTCCGGTCACCGCCGGCCAAATGAACCGGCTCGGCATTCACACCGGCTCAGATCTGAAGGCCCAGTCCCTGGCTTTCCTGACGCACCATTTCGGCAAGTCCGGTTCCTGGTATTTCGGCATCGCGCGCGGCGTGGACGAGCGGCCGGTAAACCCGAACCGTGAACGCAAGTCGTCGGGGTCGGAGACCACCTTCGAGACCGACCAGACCGAGCCGGATGCGATTGAAGCCGGCGTCCTCGCCATGGCGGACGACGTCTGGGCCTGGTGTGACAGGACCGGCGCCAGGGGGCGGACGGTGACGGTCAAGATCAAATGGGGCGACTTCCAGCAGTCGACACGCAGCCGGTCGGCCACATCGGTCATCGGGTCGCAGGAAGCGATCAGGGAGATGAGTCTGGCTCTGATCCGGTCGGTCTACCCGCCGAGGATGGGCATTCGTCTCGTCGGCGTCACCCTCTCCAACTTCAAGCACAAGGCGAATGAGGCGGTCCAGATGAGCCTGGCCTGATCCGAATAGGCGCCGTCAAGCGGGCCAGTTTTGAACCCCGTTGAACGCCTGGAGGGCGTTCATGACCGGCGGCGGCAGACGAACGAAGCCATCCGGGTGCAGCGGCGTCCCGTAGATGCCGTCGATCAACCCCGAGAGGCTGTGGGCATTGGCATTCAGCCACGCGTCGTCGATCACCAGAAGCGTGAAAACATAGCTGTTGATCAGGATGCCGCGGGTCACCACGTCCCGCAGACCCGCATAACCGGGAACGAGGATCGGCCCGCAACGCGCCCCGGCGGGATTCACGCGGCGGAACTGCGAAGCTCCTGGATCAAGGACCTGGGCGGGCATGATCGTCCCAACGAAGGCCACGGCGAAGATCGGACTGACCGGGTCGCGGGAGATCAGGGTCGATCGGTATTTGGCGAGTATGCCTGCATGGATCCCGGTCGTTCGGGCGCTGTTGTAGGCGACCTTGATCAGCCACCGGAGCAGGCGGCTGTAGTTGTAAGCGAAATCCACCGCCTGGCCTTCGACGACCCAATGCTGAATGTGGCTGTCATAGAGCGACCGGACGTAGCCATCCAGGTCACTGAGCGGGCCATTGTTGCAGGGGGCGCAGACGTCCCGGATGGTCTGATCCTTGCTGACCATCTTCCCGGCCCGTGCAGAAAAGGCGCGATCGTAGTTGGTTCGACTGAGCAACCAGTCCGGCCAGATGTGCTCTCGGGTCATGACCGCCTCGCGGTCGCAATAGGCGCAAATCGGCAAGCCGCATCTCCGGTGTCAGGCATGAGGTCTAGCGCGCAAGCGCGAACCTGATCCAGACGTCACAGCCGACGGCGCCGTTCCGGACGCCGTGGCCGCCGACAGCGCCGCATCCTCGTCCGTATCGGCGCAAGCGATGCGCCGAGTTGTGTCGCCGCCGCGCGAAGAGCGCGACGGCGACTTGCCCCCACACAACGCCCTCCGATTTTGTCACAGCACCCCGGAAGTCAACGGCTTCGCCTTATTCCCTCCACGGAGGGCAAG
>JAIEQA010000007.1 GCA_019748095.1 Caulobacteraceae bacterium
CAGGACCACGGCTTCGGCCATGAGGTCCTGACACCTGAGGAACAACGCCGCCGGCTGGCCCGTCTCTACGACATGACCCGGCGGGCCATGACCGGCGAGCCCATGCCGGATCCCACCTTCGCCGCCTTCCAGCGGGTAGCCCTGCGCCACCGTCTGCCAGAACGCTGGGCGCTGGACATGATCGACGGGTTCGCCATGGACGTCGAACACCGGGACTACCGCACCCTCGACGACGTGATGGCCTATTGCTGGCACGTGGCCGGGGTGGTCGGGGTGATGATGGCCCGGGTCATGGGGGTGACGGACCCCGAGGTGCTGCGCCGGGCCCAGGACCTGGGGCTTGCCTTCCAGCTGACCAATATCGCCCGTGATGTGATCGAGGACGCCCAGGGCGGGCGGGTCTATCTGCCCGCCGACTGGCTGGTGGAGGCGGGTCTGGCCCCGACGGCGCAGGCGGTGGCGGACCCGGCGAACCGGCCCACTGTGCATCGGGTCACGCGGCGACTGCTGGCGGTCGCCGAGCCCTATTACGACAGCGCCCGTGACGGGCTGCGTGGTCTGCCGTTTCGATCCGCCATGGCGATTGCGGCGGCCCGTGGCGTTTACCGCGAAATCGGACGCAAGGTCAGGCGGCGGGGGCCGGGCGTCTGGCGCAGCCGGGTCTCGGTCGGGCGTGCGATGAAGCTGTGGCTGTTCGGTCGGGGTGCACTGATCGCCATCTGGACCCGGACGCTGGACCACGGCAGGGCGGCGACGCCTCGCGCAGAGATGTGGACGAGGATTTAGGCGCGCGCGCCCGGGCCGGGTTGCGGGTCCTCAACGGCAAGCGTCGCACGTCTGACCTCGGGAAGCCGCCACCACGGCGTGTTGGGCGACAGATGATGCTCGTGGTGCAGACCAAAGTGGAAGGAGGTCAGCAGCGATACGAGCCACGGCATCGGGATGGTGCGGGCGTTGTGATGGTCAGCGAAATCCGGGCCCGAGCGATGGTGCCGGTGCGGGAGCCAGGTGCCGAACACGAACAGCTGCAGGGCACTCAGGCTCGCAGGGATCGCCCAGAACAGGATCAGATTGGCGACCCGGGCACCCAGCAAAAGGTAGGCGATCAGCACCCCCGTCACGAGGCTGAACTCGCGCCAGCCGAAGTAGCGCGTGAAGAAGCCGAAGAACCACGGCCGCAACGCCTCGGGCCGATCGGCGTGAAAGTCGGGATCGGACGCACTGCCCGGGGTCCGGTGATGCTGGTGATGGGCGACGTTCATGGTGCGGAACGAAAAGGCGGCATAGGCCCCCAGACAGACCTGGCCGATGATGCCGTTCAGGCGGGGACGACCGGGGGCGAGCGACCCATGCATGGCGTCGTGCGCGATGATGAACATGCCGGCACCCAGCCAGCTCTGGGTCAGGATCATGAGAGGGACGATCGCGAGGACGGGGCCATCAAGGGGCTGGAAGAAGATGCCCCACACATGCAGGGCAAGCCACCCGCCCATGATCAGGCCAGCGAGCGTCAGTCCGATCATGGTCTGGCGGGCGACGCTCACTCGACGGTCTGATCCACAAGGCCGGCCCGTTCGGCCCGGCGGGCCTTCAGAATGGCGTTGAGCCGATGCGGATCGGGTGCGAAGACAAAGCCGAATGACACCGCCCCGTCCCGGGTCTGGACCGCGTGATGCAGCTTGTGCGCCTGCACCAGCCGGCGGGCGTAGCCGTTCTTCGGCATCCAGCGGAACGGCCAGCGCTGATGCACCAGACCGTCATGCACGAAGGCGTAGACCACACCGTACAGGGTGACCCCGAGCGCCACCGCCCGCACCCACCAAAGGCCGGTCAGCCAGGCGATCATGAACAGGCCGGTTCCGACCACGGCTCCCACGACACCGTACAGGTCGTTGACCTCGAAGGTCTTGTCGTGCGGCTCGTGGTGATCCCGGTGCCAGCCCCAGCCCAGCGGCCCATGCATGATGTAGCGATGCGTCAGCCAGGCCACGCCTTCCATCGCAAAGAAGACAGCCAGCGTCAGCAGGGTGAACCACAGGGGGAGCATGCAGCCACTCTACCCCTCCGCCGTCCCACTCGCCAGCGCGACACATTTCACCTATCCGGGCATGGATCTCTTCTCAGCAGAGGTCGGCGGAGTGGCTCTTGACCAGAGATATGATCCGGGACCGCAAGGACCAGCATCTCGACGTCGTTCTGGCGGGCGGCGGCAGACATGCGCGCGATGCGGGTTTCGACGCGATTCGCTTTGTGCATGAGGCCCTGCCGGACCTTGATCACGCGGCCATTGATCTCGGCACGGCGTTTCTGGGCCGACAGTTGCGCGCGCCCCTGCTGATCAGTTCCATGACGGGAGGGCCTGCAAGGGCCGAGGCGATCAATGCGCATCTCGCCGAGGCGGCCCAGGCTCTGGGGATCGCGCTGGCGGTGGGGTCCCAGCGCGCCGCGCTGGAAGGCGGCGCGGGTGGTGGCCTGAACCAGTCTCTCCGCGACCGGGCACCCGATGTCCCGATCCTCGCCAATATCGGCGCGGCCCAGCTGACGCGGGGCTTTGGCAACGATGAGGCCGTACGGATCATCGACATGATCGGTGCCGACGCCCTGATCGTGCATCTGAACCCCCTGCAGGAGGCCTGCCAGCCTGAGGGCGACCGAGACTGGCGCGGTGTCGGCGCGGCGCTGGAGGCGCTGGTTCATAACCTCGGCGTCCCCGTGGTCGTCAAGGAAACCGGCACCGGCGTGTCGCCGGACACGGCCCGCCGGCTGGTCGACATGGGCGTGGCAGCCCTCGACGTGGCCGGGTCCGGAGGGGCCAACTGGGGGCTGATCGAGGGCGAGCGGGCGACCCGCCCGGCCGACAAGGTCCATGCCCTTGCTTTCGCCGACTGGGGCATTCCCACCGCCCGGGCTATCGTGGATGTTCGGGAAGCCTGTCCGGATGCGCTGATCATCGGATCAGGAGGGGTCCGTGACGGCGTGGACGCAGCGCGGGCTATCCGTCTGGGTGCCGATCTGGTCGGGCAGGCGGCCGGGGTCCTCCAGGCGGCGACGCTCTCGACCGAGGCCGTGGTCGGCCATTTCGAGATCCTGGTCCGTCAGTTGCGGACGGTCTGCTTCTGCACCGGCTCAGCGGACCTCGCGGCCCTTCGGCGCGCCCGTCTGCAATCCGGCTGACCCGTCAGGCTGCGTCGCGCCAGGCCTCCAGATCGCGCAGCGCCCGCAGGCTCATCAGCCGCTTCTTTGCCCGGCCGCGTTCCTTCAGCGGGATCTTCACCCCGGCCTCATCGACCTTGGGCGCTTCCAGCGGGGGCAGAAGTCCATAGTTGATGTTCATCGGCTGGAACTTCGATCCCGCCAGATGGCCGCCCGTGATGTGTTCGACGAGCGCCCCGATGGCCGTCTGCGCCGCTGGTGCGTCCAGCGTCCGCCCAAGGCGTTCGGCCGCTGCAAGTCGGCCGGCGAGCAGGCCGGTGGCGGCGCTCTCGACATAGCCCTCGACGCCTGTGACCTGACCCGCGAAGCGCAGGCGGGGCATGGGCCTCAAGCGCAGCTGCCGGTCCAGCAGCCGCGGGCTGTTCAGATAGGTGTTGCGATGCAGGCCACCAAGGCGGGCGAACTGGGCGTTCTGCAGGCCCGGGATCATGCGGAAGATCTCGGCCTGGGCCCCGTGCTTCAGCTTGGTCTGGAAGCCGACCATGTTGAACAGCGTTCCCAAGGCATTGTCCTGCCGCAGCTGGACGATGGCATGGGCTTTCACCAGCGGGTCGCGGGGGTTGGTCAGGCCGACCGGTTTCATCGGTCCATGGCGCAGGGTCTCGCGGCCGCGTTCGGCCATGACCTCGATCGGCAGGCAGCCGTCGAAATAGGGGACGTTCTCCCACTCCTTGAACTCGGCCTTGGGCCCCGACAGCAGGGCATCGATGAAGGCCTCGTACTGGGCCTTGTCCATCGGGCAGTTGACGTAGGCGGCGGCGTCACCGCCGGGGCCTTCCTTGTCGTAGCGCGACTGCCGCCAGGCGATGTCGAAATCGATACTGTCGGCGTGGACGATGGGGGCGATGGCGTCGAAGAAGCTCAGGGACTCTTCGCCTGTCAGGCCCAGGATCGCATCGGCGAGGGCCGGCGAAGTCAGGGGGCCGGTGGCGACGATCACATTGTCCCAGTCCTCCGGAGGCAGGCCCGCAATCTCCTCGCGCTGGACCGTGACCAGCGGGTGGGCGTGCAAACGGTCCGTCACGGCCTGGGCAAAACCCTCACGATCGACGGCCAGGGCCCCGCCGGCCGGCACCTGATGGGCGTCGCCACAGGCCATGATGATGGAGTCGAGCGCGCGCATCTCGGCGTGCAGCAGTCCCACGGCATTGTGCTCCCAGTCGTCCGAGCGGAACGAGTTGGAGCAGACCAGCTCGGCCAGGGAGTCGGTGTGGTGGGCGTCGGTGGTGACGCCGGGGCGGCGCATCTCGTGAATCACGACGGGAACACCGGAGCGTGCGATCTGCCAGGCGGCTTCCGAGCCAGCAAGGCCGCCGCCGATGACATGAATGGGGGAGGGCAGGGTCATGCGGCTTCTTAGACACGCCGGCGCACTTCGTCAGCAGCCGTCTGTCAGGCCGCGACATCGACGGCTATGATAGGGAGGATGCTCAGCAGGGGGGCTTGATGAGCCACAAGGATGTCGGAAGCCGTCGCCTGAACCTTCAGGTGGCGCTGGGGGCGACGCTGCGCGCCTTGCCACGTCTCTGGCTGGGAGCCGCCGGCGCACTGCTGGTCTGTACGGCCGTGTGGCTGGTGCCTGTGTTTACCTCACTCACAGGCGGGACCGGGCCGGCGTGGGCGGTGGCCGCCGGACTGACCACCCTCGTGGCGATGGGGGCGCTGGCGCGGCTGTCGGTGACAGACGATATCCAGGGGGCCCGGGCGCTGGGTCTTGGCCCAACCGGTCTCCAGTTCGGCTGGCCGGAGGCCCGGCTGGTTTTGTCGGCCCTGTTCTGCCTGATCTTTCTCGCGATGATCGTGATCGTTCTGACCCTGGCTGTTCTGGCCATCTTCGGCACCGCCGAGCTGGATGTCGCGGCGATCCAGGCCCGTGACTGGGGGCGTGTCGGTGCTCCGTGGAAGCTCGGCCTGCTGGCGGCGCTCGGGGTCGCTGCCATGCTAATCCCTCTGCTGCTCGCGGTCCGGCTGTCCCTGTTCGTCCCGGCCACACTCGGCCGCAATCAGATGGTCTCGCTGAACAGCATGGGCATCGCCTACGGCAGCTACTGGCCGTTGCTGGCCGGGTTGATCCTCACAGTCCTGCCGATGGCCGCCTTGCTGGTGCTTATCGGGACCGCCGCCCTGGCCGCGCCGGTCAGTCCGTTGATCCGTGTCATTGGGTTGGTCTGGCTGCAACTGCCCCTGACCCTTGGCTTGCTGGGAATGGCCTATCGCCAGCTGGAGTACTGGACCCCGGGTGAGGCTGCGCAATGAAGCCTGATCTGTACGGGACGCGCAGCCGCCATTCGGGCTAGAACCCTATCCATTCAGGAGGATTATCCATGTCATTTTCGGCCACCGAAGCCGCTTTCGAGGGGTTCCGCATTGTCCGGCGAAATCCACTGTCGCTGTTGTGGTGGGCCGCGCTCTACGCCGTGCTCAGCTTCGCAAGCCTGGCTGCCATGGTCCTGAATGCCGGCTCCTGGATTGAGTTCATCCGTTTGTCCGAAGAAATGGAGACAGCCGGTGCCAATGCGCAAGCTGATCCCGCGCAGGTCATGGTCATGCTCGGAGCTCTCGGTGGAGCCATGGCCAGCTTCATCTGGCTGCTGCCGCTGCAACTGGTCGTGACCAGCGTCCTGACGGCGGCCATCGCACGGGCGATCCTGCGTCCCTCGGATGGAGGATTCGGATACATGCGTCTGTCGATGGACGAGGTGCGTGTGTTCGTCGTGACATTGGTGGTCATGATTGCCCTGTTCGCCATCTATGTCGGTTGCATCTTTGGCGTCGGGCTCCTGATCGGGATTGCCGCGGCCATTGATCAGGCGTGGGCCGGGTTGCTCGTCATCGCCGGGATTGTGGCATCGATCTGTCTCATGGCCTGGCTGGCCGTGAGGTGGAGTCTGGCTGTGCCGATTACGGTCGCCGAACGCCGCATGGCCTTTTTCGACTCCTTTGGTCTTACCAAGGGGCGGTTCTGGTCGATGCTGGGCATGGCGATTCTCGCAGTGATCATGGCCCTGTTCATCGCCCTGCTGTCACTCGTCGTCATCGCGCCGCTGACGATGATGTCCGGTGCGAGCATGTTCGCCGGTGTTGCCTCCGACGATCCCGCAGCCATGTTTGAGGCCTATCGGACGTTCAATCCGTGGATGATCGTGACCGCGTTGCTGAACGCAGGCGTCTACGCTCTGACTGTCAGTGTCCTCTATGCTCCGTTCTCGGCAGCCTACAGGGACCTGAAAGGTCTGCCGAACGACTGATCCGCACTGACTTCGGCGGGTCATCTACCCCGCCGAAGTCAGACCTTCGCCTTCGCCCTTGTCGGCTTTGCCTTGACCGGGGATGTCAGGGCCGCGACCCGGGCCTTCCGGCGCGTCTCGTGGCGCTCCAGAACCTCTTTCAGATAGCGGCCGGTCCAGCTGGCAGGATTGGCCGCAACCTGTTCGGGCGTCCCGACCGCGACGATCTCCCCGCCGCCTTCGCCACCCTCGGGCCCGAAGTCCAGCAGGTAGTCGGCGACCTTGATGACATCCAGATTGTGCTCGATGACGACGATCGTATTACCGGCCTCGACCAGTTCCTGAAGTACCTCCAGCAGTTTGCGGGTGTCCTCGAAATGCAGGCCGGTGGTCGGTTCATCGAGGATGTAGAGCGTCTTGCCGGTCGCCCGCTTGGACAGCTCCTTCGACAGTTTGACCCGCTGGGCCTCGCCGCCGGACAGGGTCGTGGCCGACTGGCCGACCTTGACGTAGTCCAGGCCCACCCGTGACAGGGTCAGCATCTTGTCGCGGATCGGTGGCACGGCCTTGAAGAACACTCCAGCCTCCTCGACCGTCATGTCCAGAACGTCAGAGATGCTCTTGCCCTTGAAGACAATTTCCAGCGTCTCGCGGTTGTAGCGTTTGCCCTTGCAGACGTCGCAGGTGACGTAGACGTCCGGCAGGAAGTGCATCTCGATCTTGATCAGCCCGTCGCCCTGGCAGGCCTCGCAGCGCCCGCCCTTGACGTTGAAGCTGAACCGACCGGGCCCATAGCCGCGTGCCTTCGATTCGGGCAGGCCGGCGTACCAGTCGCGGATCGGCCCGAAAGCACCCGTGTAGGTGGCCGGGTTCGACCGGGGTGTGCGCCCGATCGGCGACTGGTCGATGTCGATGACCTTGTCGAAATGCTCCAGCCCCTCGATCCGGTCGAACGGGGCCGGGGCGTCCGAAGCGTTGTGCAGCCGGCGTGCGGCGGCCTTGTACAGGGTCTCGATGGTGAAGGTCGACTTGCCGCCACCCGACACCCCGGTGACGCAGGTGAACAGGCCGACCGGGACCTCTCCGGTCACGCCCTTCAGATTGTTGCCCGTGGCCCCGCTGATCTTCAGCATCCTCTTGCGATCGACGGGGCGGCGGCCCTCCGGCGGAAGTTCGATCTCCCGCTCCCCCGTCAGATATTTGCCGGTCAGGGATTTCGGATTGGCCATGACCTGTTCCGGCGTGCCCTCGGCGCAGACCTGGCCGCCATGGACGCCGGCCGCCGGGCCCATGTCGATGACATAGTCGGCGGTCAGGATCGCCTCCTCGTCATGCTCGACCACAAGGACCGAGTTCCCGAGATCGCGCAGACCCCGTAGGCTTTCCAACAAGCGGGAATTGTCGCGCTGGTGCAGGCCGATCGACGGCTCGTCCAGCACGTAGAGGACCCCGGTCAGGCCCGAGCCGATCTGGGAGGCCAGCCGGATGCGCTGGCTCTCGCCACCCGAGAGGGTACCCGACGACCGCGCCAGGCTGAGGTAGTCCAGCCCGACATTGTTCAGGAAGCGCAGCCGGTCGCTGATCTCCTTGATGATCCGCCGGCCGATCTCGCGCTGCTTGTCCGTCAGTCGCTCCTCAAGCGTCGACACCCAGAGGAAGGCCTTCGAGATCGACAGGAAATTGATCTCGGAAATGTCTGCCCCGTCTATCTTTACCGCCAGGGCCTCGGGCTTCAGCCGCTTGCCGCTGCAGACTTCGCAGGGTGTCTCGGACTGGAACCGGCCCAACTCCTCGCGGACCCAGGCGCTGTCGGTCTCGCGCCAGCGGCGATCGAGGTTGGGAATGACCCCCTCGAACGGCTTTGACACCTCGTATTTGCGGGCATTGTCGTCATAGACGAACTTGATCTTCTCGGTCCCCGTGCCCTGCAGGATGACCTTGTGGGCCTGCTCTGGAAGTTCACGCCACGGCTTGTCCATCGAGAAGCCGTAGTGTCTCGCCAACGCCTGCAGGGTCTGGGTGTAAAGTGGCGACGGACCGCGCGACCAGGGGGCGACCGCGCCCTTATGCAGGGTCTTGTCGCGATCCGGGATCACCAGATCCGCATCAAACGCCAGCTTGACGCCCAGACCGTCGCACGCCGGGCAGGCCCCGAACGGATTGTTGAAGCTGAAGAGCCGTGGCTCGATCTCACTGATCGTGAACCCGGAGACCGGGCAGGCAAATTTTTCAGAGAACAGCAGACGGCGCGGCTCCTCGCCGTCCGGGGCGTTCGCCCACTCGGCCACAGCGATGCCGTCGGCCAGGTTCAGGGCGGTCTGGATGGAATCCGCATACCGGCTTTCCAGCCCTGCCTTGGTGACAATTCGGTCCACGACGATGTCGATGTCGTGCTTGAATTTCTTGTCCAGCGTCGGCGCGTCCTCAATGGCGTAGAACTCGCCGTCGATCTTCAGCCGCTGATAGCCGGAGCGCTGCCACTCGGCGATTTCCTTGCGGTATTCACCCTTCCGTCCCCGCACCACCGGGGCCAGCAGCAACAGGCGCTCGCCCTCGGGCAGGGCGACCAGTTTGTCGACCATCATCGAGACGGTCTGGCTCTCGATCGGCAGGCCGGTTGCGGGCGAGTAGGGCACGCCCACCCGCGCCCACAGCAGCCGCATATAGTCGTGAATCTCGGTCACCGTACCGACGGTGGATCGCGGGTTCTTTGACGTCGTCTTCTGTTCGATGGAAATGGCCGGCGACAGCCCCTCGATCAGGTCGACATCCGGTTTGCCCATAAGCTCCAGGAACTGCCGCGCGTAGGCCGACAGGCTCTCGACATAGCGCCGCTGGCCCTCGGCGTAGATGGTGTCGAACGCCAGCGAGGACTTGCCTGATCCCGACAGGCCGGTCATCACGACCAGCTTCTCGCGTGGGATATCGACGTCCACGCCCTTGAGATTGTGTTCGCGCGCGCCGCGCACGCGAATGAAGTTGTGCTTTTCGGTCATGGAGTCCGGGAGGCGGGAGAGCCGGACGAGCGTCCGGGACAGCCTTCCTATATGGGCACTGATCCCGGTGATTCAGCAAGAACAATGTGGGAACATCAGTGGCTTCTTCCGCCGGCTTTCCCCGCAGGGCGACCGATCAGGTGTCGCAGCCCTAGCTCCAGCCGACCACGGCACCGACCCGTCGGGCGGGCTTGACGGCCGGGGTCTCGACCCGCGGCTCGCTTTCGGGCCTGCCGAACAACCAGCCCTGGCCGTAGTCCACCCTGAGATCCCGCAGGATGTCGGCTGCGGGTCGGGTCTCGATCCGCTCTGCAATGGTGTCGACCTTCAACGACGCGCAGAGGTCGACCAGATGGGTGATCAGGGTTCGGGCCTTGGGGTCCTTTTCCAGCCCGTCCACAAAGCGGCCGTCGATCTTCACTGTGTCGACAGACAGTCCACGCAGATAGTCATAGCAGGCGGAGCCTGCGCCGAAATCGTCGATGCAGACCCGGATGCCTGCGGCGCGCAGGGCCCCGAGACGTCGGCTGGCAGCGTCCACGTCTGCGAGGGCAGCCGATTCCGTAACTTCCACGATCAGTCGCTGGCGGTCCCGCGGATTGCCTGCCGTCATGCGCAGCAGTGCTCCCACGTATCGATCGTCAGCGAGGGAAGCGCCGGACACATTTACTGCGAATGTGAATGATGCCCCATCCGGACGCCTCAGGCGCTCAAGAGCCTTTTCTGCCACAGCCACATCGAACGCATCGATGAGGGCCAGTTCTTCGGCCATGTGGATGGTCTCGGCCGGGCCGCGTGTTCCCGAGAAGCGTGACAAGGCCTCGAAGTGGTGGATGGCACCGGATTTCAGATCGACGATCGGCTGATAGTTCAGTTCAAAATTGCGTTCCCTGACCATGGTCCTGAAGGCGCTGGCTTCCTTCAAGGTGCGCGCCAGAGTAGCCGTGAAGGTTCGTTCGGGTTCTTCCAACGTACCGGTCTTGAGGCAGCCTTCGAGGGCGAAGCGCAGGGCCCGCAGTGTGTGAAGAGGATCGGTCGCTGGATCGAGGAGGACTTCTGAGGACCGGAGGCCGAGATCGAGACCTTCGCTAAGGCCGAGCTCACGCATCTCTCCCTCGAGGTCTGCTTTCGTGGAGCGGTTGCGAAGCAGGGTAAAGCGCTCGGGACTCAGCTTTCCCGCACTGGCACCATCGATTGAGGCCGCCTGCAATGCGGCCTCAACGCGCCCGCGCAGACGTTCCCCCGCTTCGCCGAGACCCTGGGCGGCTTCAAGTCCGAGAACGTCCACGAAGGCGACCGCGAGGTCTTGTGAAGCGCCCGGTGTGGTGAGGACCGAGCGTGCACGGTCAAGGAACGCTGCGGGGGTCAGGGCTGGTCGCGCCTCCGGGTCATGCAGGGGGTAGGGGGGGCCTTCCCAGGTGACCGAAACAGAAACATTGGGGGCCAGATCCGGCATCACGAAGAGGCGGCTCGTCGCCCGGCGCACCTTACCCTCTTCCGCGAGGAAGAGGACTTCGATCGCCATGGAGCGCGCGCCGGGCGCGAGGTCAGACAGCACGGTTTGTATGGCCCCGGCACTGACCTTGCCCACCCGATCAAAAAGCGATTGTCCCACGAGGGCATCGGCGGCGGCACCCGTGATCGGGCTGCACCCGAGTGCAAAAACGATCCGTCCGCCCGGATCAATCTCCAGGAGCAGGTCGGCCGCGGCGAAAGCCAATCCCAGAAGACGCTTGCTGATCGACATGGGACCACCCTGCCTGAAACCCGTTAAGCTCCACCTCAAGGTCGTCGTTAACGGGCTGCTTTTGGTCGAGGCCATCCCGATACGGGTGCCATGGGGGCCCCGTAAGCGGTGAGAGTGGGTCAGGCGGTCCGGTTCAAGGTCACTGCGCGCGAGTCGCCAGCATGCGCTGCGCCCGACGCGCCATAGCCCACTCCGAGAGCCCTCGCTCCTGCGACCTCCCCGGCAATTGCGCGCACCAGACCCTCCGAAATCGTGCGGGCGGCTTCGACCGCGCGGCTGTGAATCGTCAGGGCGGCCTCGAACCTCTCGGTTGCCCGGATCAGTGCCTGACGCTCTTCTGCCGGGGCCTGCGACAGCAAGGCGGGATTGGCCTTCAGCTGTGCCGTCTCGCGACGATAAAGATTGGCCATGTCCTGCGTCTCTGACATTCCCGCAGCGACGTCCTGTGCCCGTCGTGCCTTGTACGCATGGGTCTCGGCCTCAAGGCGTACTGTCAGTCGGTCCGTCATTTCGGTCAGCCGACGCAGATGCGCGGTCGCTGTAACGGGATCGAGGGTCACCGGGGAAGCTCCTGCGTCTGTTCAGTTTGCATCCGGACCATCTCGGCCACCACAGTGTCCGCCAGGCCGATACCGCCGGCCCGTACCGTCTGTTCCGCCATGGCGTCGATCAGGAAACTGCGCCATGTTCCCTCGGCCTCTCCTCCACCGAAAGGTCCGTCGGTTTCGAGCCCCTCGAACATTGGCTTCAGCATCTGGGCCAGGAACGAGGTTTCGAACCGTTCGGCTGTGGCCCTCATCTGTGGCGTTTCCGCGATACGCGGGATGATGGAACCGACCTGTAGAACCGGATCGCTCATCACAGGACCTCAATGTCAGCCTGCAGCGCGCCGGCTGCCTTGATCGCCTGAAGAATGGATATCATGTCGCGGGGTGAGACGCCGAGGGCATTCAGGCCATTCACCAGCGTGGATAGAGAGGTCGCACCGTTCACAATCCTGATCTCGCGTCCCAATTCCTCTTCCACCGTGACGTCGGTCTGGGGGACGACCACGGTCTGGCCCTGGCCGAAGGGAGCGGGCTGGCTGATCAGGGGCGTTTCCTGCACGGAGATGGTCAAATTGCCCTGGGCGATCGCCACTGTGGAAATGCGGACGTTCTCGCCCATGACGATGACGCCGTTGACCTCGTCGATGATGACGCGCGCCGGTGTGTCCACCGCCACCGGCATGTTCTCCACACGGCTGATGAAGGCGGCCATGCCGAGCTGGCTGGGAGCCCTGAGGGCCACAACAGAGCCGTTTTCCGCGAGAGCTGTTGACGGATAGGTGGCGTTGATCGCTGCCGCCACGCGCTGGGCCGTGGTGAAGTCCGGATTGCGCAGTGTCAGGCGGACTTCCTCGAGGCTGTCGAGGTTGAATCCGGTCTCGCGCTCCACGGTGGCCCCCGACGCGATACGCCCTGCGGTCGGTACACCGCGCGTCACGGAGGACCCTCCGCCTCCGCCGCCCGAAACCGCGCCGGTCTGCACCGAGCCCTGTGCGACGGCATAGACCTCTCCATCAGCGCCCTGAAGGCTCGTGACCAATAGCGTCCCGCCCAGCAAGCTCTTTGCATCGCAGAGGCTGGACACCGAGACGTCGATCCGCGCACCGGGCGTGGCGAAGGGCGGCAACTCTGCCGTCACCATGATGGCAGCGAGGTTCTTCGAATTGGCGTTCGCACCGCGGATGTTGACACCGAGGCGTTCCGTCATGCCCTCCAGCGACTGGCGGGTGAAAGGACAATTGCGCAACGAATCGCCCGTGCCGTTCAATCCGACGACAAGGCCATAGCCCACCAGTTGATTGGTGCGGACGCCCTCAACGGCAGCGATGTCCTTGATGCGGGACTGGGCGACGACCGGTCCGGCCACCAGGGCGGTCGCCGCGATGGAGGCCAGCACGGCAGTGAGAATCTTTTGCACGGGTTCGTCTCTTCCCCAGGGTTCGCGACGGTTCCTGCGAAGATCGTGCCGCAGAAATTCGCGAGCAGAAACAATAGCGATCTGTCGGATCGCAGATCTCTCCCGGCAAAACCTGCCGGGGCGTTAACCAAACAGTCACCGTCGACTGACGAAGGTGAGGCATGATCCGGATCATCCCCTCATGAAGGTCACCGGCCCCTCCGGACCCGCATCCACGTCCGGCTCCCGATCCGCGCGTTCCGCCAGCGGATTCTCCGTGCCGCAGGTCGCCGGAACTGCGCCGGCCAGCGCACCTTCGGCGTCAGCCAGCGCATCAGCCGTTTCGGACCTGTCGGCCCTGATGGCCCTTCAGGGCGTGGACAGTCCGACGGAGCGACGGCGGCGTGCGGTCCGCAGGGGCGGAGGTCTGCTGGATCGCCTCGACGAGCTGAAGATCGCCTTGCTGTCAGGAGAGACGGGTGAGGGGGCTCTGGATCGACTGGCCCGGAACCTGCGCGAGGAACGGCAGGACGACTCTGATCCGGCGCTGAACGGTCTGCTGGACCAGATCGACCTTCGAGCTGCGGTTGAACTGGCCAAGGCCGAGGTCCGTCGCACTGCACCATAACGCCCGGAATTATCGCTTTAATCCCCGGATGCGGGAGTCGGGTGATGAAGAAATGTCACGCTGCCCGGTTGAAGCGAGCTTAACCGCGATCACGGACGCGCGATGCGTGTTGCCGCCACTCTCGACCCTGCCTATACGCCGTCTTGCGTCACGGGGGGCGTTGTTCATGAGTGTGAGTGCGATGACCGCATTAGCCTCGAGTACGTCGGAAGAACCGGTCTCGTACAGGCCGTCTGACGACGAGCCGTTCATGAATGAACGGCAGCTCGCCTACTTCAAACACAAGCTGATGGCCTGGCGCGATGACATCCTGAGGGAGTCAAAGGGAACGGTTGTCAATCTGAAGGCGGAAACCGAGAACCACCCTGATCTGGTGGATCGGGCGTCTTCAGAGTCTGACCGGGCCCTGGAGCTGCGGACACGCGATCGTCAGCGAAAGCTGATTTCGAAGATCGAGGACGCCCTGCGACGCATCGAGGACGGCTCCTACGGCTACTGTGAGGATACCGGCGAACCGATTGGCCTCGGCCGTCTGGAGGCCCGGCCGACGGCGACATTGTCGGTCGAGGCCCAGGAACGCCACGAACGCCGTGAACGCGTCCACCGGGACGACTGACACCAGATTACCTTGGCCCATCGCGGTTAGCGGGGGGCAGGTCGGTTCGAGGTCGGCAGACTGCTGGCCTCGCACGTATGCGACATCAGCTTCGCGATCGTTGCCCGGCGGGTGAAACCGGGCCGTCAGGCAATGCCGGCCTTCTTCAGGATCTTCCAGGCCTTGATAACCCGAACCAGCTTGGCCTCGGCACCCCGGTCGCCCTGGTTGTGGTCGGGGTGGCAGCGTTTCAGCAGGTCGTGATAGGCGGCCTTGATCTTCTCCTTCGACGCACCAGGCTCAAGGTCGAGATCGGCGAAGGCCCCGCGCTCGATCTTGCCGACCCGCCGGTCCTCTGCAGGCGTCTGCTGGGCCTGATCGCCCTTGCGGCCGAACAGTCCGAAGCTGTCGCGCCAACTGCCGGCTCCAGCGGTGTTTGCCGTGCCCATCTTGGCAGCGAAGGCGGCGGCTTCCCGGGAGTTCTTGCCGGCCTTCATCTCCCATGTCGGGCGCCCACCCGTCATGGCCTCATTCTCCTTGGCCGCGCGGATCTGGCTCTCGCTCATGCCGGCGTAGAAGTTCCAGCTCTTGTTATACTCCCCTGCGTGCGGCTGGCAGAAATCGTAGAAGTCGTTCAGCCGCTCACGCGACTTCGGTGCGCGCGCGGTGGCCGCCTTGGTACAGTCCGGCCAATCACAAGGCTTCTCACCCGGCTTCAGGCGCAGGACATCAGCCTGCTCCTCCTTCTCTCCGGGGCGAGGCGGCTTGATCCGCATATCCTTGAAACGGGGTTTGTACTCGAATGACGCAGGCATTTGTCACAGTGTAAGGTCGATTTGGTCACCATCAAGGAAAGCTGCATGTCTGACGGCCCGATCGCGACGATTATGCGCGGAAAACTTCAATCCGCGTTCCAGCCGACACGGCTGGAGCTCGAAGACGACAGCGCGCGGCATGCCGGGCACCATCATGAAGGGGGCATGGACGCCCGCCCGGGCGGTGAAAGCCACTTCAACCTGACACTCGAATCAGCCTCGTTCTCGGGCTTGAGCCGTGTGCAGCGCCAGCGTGCCGTCAATGCTGTTCTCGCCGAGGAACTGGCCGGGCCCGTCCACGCCCTGTCGATCCGGGCCCTCGCTCCCGATGAAGCGGGAGGTTGAAGAAAAACCAGCGTTCACGTCGTCTTAGAAGGTTCGTCCTAGCGTCACGTCCGGGCATTTCAGGAATCCGGGAAACGAATGGTTGGGTCCGAGGACATCGGCAAGAGCCTGGGCGGCGGGCCGTCCGCAAAGGTCGCCGGTGCTGGTGAGGGCGGTGCGGGTGAGGCGGCGCAAGCCCTCACAGCAATCCTGCAGACCCAGTATCTCCGCTATCTGATAATCGCCAGCTGGGCCGTTGGTCTCTTTGGCACCGTGGGGTTGGTTCCCGCTCTGGTCTGGTTCTGCGGCACGATCGCAGCCGGCGGGGTCCGTGGAGCCTTCGAGCGCCGAATGGCCGGCCGGGTGGATGCCGGCTGGGGGCTGCTCTTCCCCGCTGTCGCCACCGTCACCACCGCAGCCTGGGCCTCGGCTCCCTTCCTCGCATGGTTCTCCGGAAAGCCCTTTGGCCAATCACTTGCGGTGGCCCTGCTGATCGGCGGGTATGTGCTGGTCTTCTCCCAGCTCCGCAGTTCGCCCAAGCAAGCGATCGTGATCTCCTCGCCCTATTCGCTGGTGGTCCTCGTCATCCTTGGCAGTCTTTGGGGTGGCCCCCTGTTCTGGCCGCTTCTGTCCATCCTTCCCTTCACCGCCGCCGGATTGTTCGTCCTCGTCACGATGACGCTTTTGCGGGAGGAGCGGATCAAGGCCTTCCAGGAGCATCAAGCCCATTTGATCGAGGAGCTTCAGATGGCGCGCGACAAGGCGGATGCGGCCAACCACGCCAAGTCCAACTTCCTCGGGGTCATTTCGCATGAACTGCGCACGCCGATGAACGGTGTCCTTGGTGCAGCCCAATTGCTGGGTGCGACCCGGCTTGAGGCGACGCAGAGGGAGTATCTTTCGATCATCAGGAACTCTGGCGACAATCTGCTGAGCCTGCTGAACGACATTCTCGACATGACCAAGATCGAGGCGGGCAAGATGACGTTCGAGGTCATCGACGTGTCCCTCGATGACCTGCATCGGCGGATCACCGGTCCCTTCGTCGCCCAGGCCGAGGCTCGCGGCCTTGAGTTCCGCTCGACGTTTGTCGGCAACATGCCGGCCACCGTGCGCGGCGATCCCCTTCGCGTTTGCCAGGTGGTGCAGAACCTGCTGTCAAATGCGGTCAAGTTCACCGAGGCCGGCATCATTGATTATCGGGTCGAGGTGATGGCGATCAACGACCGCCGGGTGGCCTTTGCCTTTTCCGTGACCGACAGCGGTTCCGGGATTGCGCCGGGTGATCTCGAGCGGCTGTTTCAGCCCTTCACCCAGGCCGATGCGTCCTCCACCCGGCGGTTCGGGGGCACAGGGCTGGGCCTGACCATCGCCCGCCGGATGGCCCACATCATGGGCGGAGACATCTCCGTCAGCTCGGAACTGGGCCGCGGCTCCACCTTCACCTTCACTGTGGAGGCAGATGTGGTCGAGTGGCAGGAAGAAGCCGTCGCGGAGCCCATCGATGCCGAGATTGGTGAGGGCGACAGCCTGAGGGTGCTCGTGGTCGAGGATCACCCGGTTAACCGGATGATTCTTGAGGCCTGGTTGGGGTCCGCCGGCCATGAGGCCGCCGCGGCCGAGAACGGCCAGATCGCCGTCGATATGGCCGCTCGACAGGCCTTCGACCTGATCATCATGGACGTGAACATGCCGGTGATGGACGGTTTGAGCGCCACGCGCCTGATCCGTTCCGCCGGGGCCAACCGCGAAACGCCGATTGCCGTTCTGTCGGCGTCCGCCCGGCATGAGGATCATGAGGCCGGACTCGAGGCCGGTGCCGACGCCTACCTCAACAAGCCGATCGACTTTGCCGTGCTGGCGCGGCTGATGCAGACCGTGCGCGGGGGGCGGCTCAGCGTTCACGCACAGCTGGAAAGCGGCGAAACCTCGGCGGCCGCCTGAACCGGAGGTGAGCCGGGGCGTTCAGGCCGGGCTCAAGCCTGGTCCCCCAATGTCGGTGCAAGTCGGGAGCCCCCCGACGCATTGGGAGACACCGCCGTGAAAAAGTTCACAACCGCCGCGTTGGCCGCCTTGATTGCCGCTGGCTCCATGGCCACCGCTTCGGCCGCCGATGCGCAGTCGCGCTACGATCGGAACGACCGCCAGGAACAGCGTCAGGACCGCCGTGAGGACCGCCGGGATGACCGCCGCGACAACCGGGATGATCGACGTGAATGGCGCCAGGATCGCCGGGATGACCGGCAGGACTATCGCCAGCAGGCCCGCGCCTATGACCGGTGGCAACGCGCCGAGCGCCGCTACTCGGCCCCGCGTTATTACGCACCCCGAGGCTACCAGTACCAGCAGTGGAGCTACGGTCAGCGCCTGCCCAGCCACTATACGCGCGGCTATGTGATCAATGACTACAGCCGTTACGGCCTGCGTGCCCCGCCTCGTGGCTACCACTACGTCCGGAACGGCAACGACGTGGTTGTGGCGGCCGTCGCGGGCGGACTGATCACCGCAGTGATTGCCGGCCTGTTCAACTAGGTCCGGGTCTAGCGCTGACAGAACGCTCCGGAGGGAAACCTCCGGGGCGTTTTCGCGTTCGGTGCTGTCCATGCCTAGATAAGGTCCCATGCGCGCCTTTGCCGAATTGCTGGACCGCCTGTCTCTGACGGGATCCCGAAACGCCAAGCTTGTCCTGTTGCGCGATTACCTTCGCGCCACGCCGGACCCTGACCGGGGCTGGGCCCTGGCCGCACTCACAGGCGACCTGAGTTTTGATACCGCCAAGCCAGCGATGATCCGCCGGGCCGTGGAATCCCGGGTCGATCCGGTTCTTTTCGGTTGGTCATATGACTACGTGGGAGATCTGGCCGAGACGGTTGCGCTGATCTGGCCGGGGACTCCCGATCACCGGCCGAACCGCGAGCCCGAACTGGCGGAGGTGATCGACGCCCTGTCTTCGGCGAAACGAAGCGAGGTCCAGCCGCTGATTGAGGGCTGGCTCGATGCGCTCGCGCCCAAGGGACGCTGGGCTCTCCTCAAGTTGGTGACCGGAGGGCTTCGTGTCGGACTGTCCGGGCAACTGGCCCGCACCGCTGTGGCTATGGTCCGGCCGGACGTGCACTCAACACCCCCACACCCGGAGGGCGAGGAGAAACAGCGACCGCTCGACCCCCTGACGGCTTCGGACATTGTGGAGGTCTGGCACGCCGTCCGTCCTCCGTATGCCGAACTGTTCGCCTGGGTTGAGGGACGGGCTCCACGCCCGGACACCGAGGCTCCGGGGCGATTTCGTCAGGCCATGCTCGCCGTCGCCCTCGATGAGGCCGTGGATTTCGGGAAGCTGGATCCCGCAGACTATGCCGCCGAATGGAAATGGGACGGCATCCGCATCCAGGCGGTCTGTGAGCAGGGGATCAAACGCCTGTACTCCCGCACCGGAGACGAGATCTCCGCGACATTCCCGGATGTCATGGGCGGGCTTGATTTTGAGGGTGCCATCGACGGGGAGCTGCTGGTCTGGCGAGGTGGTGAGATCGCGCCGTTCGGTGACCTCCAGCAGAGGCTGAACCGGAAGACGGTGGATGCCAAGACCATGGCGGCCTATCCGGCAGCCATCGTGGCCTATGACCTTCTCGCGCTGCGCGGCGAGGACCTGAGGATGGCCCCGCTGCGCGAACGCAGGATGCGGCTTGAAGCGATGGTGAAGGCCCATCCCGGCGACCGGCTGCATATCTCGCCGGTCGTCGCCTATGAGAGTTGGCCGGGTCTGGCGTTGCTGAGGGCCGACCCGCCCGTCGGGGCCGCAGCCGAGGGGCTGATGCTGAAACGCTGGGACAGCGTCTATGTGGCCGGACGGCCCAAAGGGCCCTGGTTCAAATGGAAGCGGGATCCACACACAGTGGACTGCGTGATGATGTATGCCCAGCGCGGTCACGGGAAGCGATCCAGCTTCTACTCTGACTTCACTTTCGGTGTCTGGACGCCCGCGGGCACGCTGACGCCCGTAGGCAAGGCCTATTTCGGGTTCACCGACGAGGAGCTCAAGCAGTTGGACAAGTTCGTTCGCGACCACACGGTCGAGCGCTTCGGGCCGGTGCGCTCCGTCCGGGCCGAACGGGATTTCGGCATGGTCCTCGAGATCGCGTTTGAGGGCTTGAACCGATCGCCGCGGCACAAGTCGGGAGTGGCCATGCGATTTCCGCGGATCAGCCGGATCCGGTGGGACAAGCCGGCTCGGGAGGCCGCGACACTTGGTGAGATGATGGATTTGCTGGACGCTATCGAGACCGGGGGAGGGCGGATCGCGACGACCTGAACCCGTCCGGGGGCTTCCAAATCAGGACCGAGTCGTTAGACCGCCCGCATGTCCTCGCCCGCCGACCCGATCACCACCCTCATCGCCACCGGACAGGAGGCCGTGGCGGTCGATGCCGTGATGCTGACCCGCTTGACCCGGATGGCCGGTGATTTCGCCGTCAACCTGTCGATTGCGGTGATCATCCTGGTGGTCACGGTGTTTGCCGCCCGTTGGGCGTCGTCGGCCACACGCAAGGGGCTGGGGCGGGTCCGGGGGTTCCGTCGCGACCCCACGGTTCTGAGTTTCGCCGTCCAGGTCGTGCGGGTGCTGGTCTTCCTGATCGGATTTATCGCTGTGCTCCAGCGACTTGGGGTGCAGACCACTTCGATCATTGCTGTGCTCGGGGCGGCGTCGCTGGCGGTCGGACTGGCGCTGCAGGGTACCCTGTCCAATGTCGCCGCCGGGGTCATGTTGTTGATTCTGCGTCCCTACCGGGTTGGGGATCTGGTCAACATCAACGGCAATATCGGCAGGGTCCAGCGGCTGGACCTGTTCTTCACCCAGATCTCCGACGCCAACAATGTGAAGATCATGGCACCCAATGCGAAGGTCTTCGGGGACATGATCCTGAACCTGTCGGGCCAGAAGACGCGACGCATCGAGCTGAAAATCGGGGTCGGCTACAGCGAGGATCTGACGCGGGCGCGCGAGGTCCTGACGGCCGCAGCTGCGTCGCAAGAGGCGGTGCTGACCGATCCGGCTCCCTGGGCGGGGGTCACCGACATGCTGGACAGCGCCGTTCAATTGACACTGACCGCCTGGGTGCGGTCGGAGGATTACTGGCAGACCCGGGCGGACGTCTTCCAGGCCGCCAAGGAGGCGCTGGACGCGGCCGACATCCAGATTCCCTTTCCCCACCAGGTCGCTGTGCCCTATGGCGACGACGACCTGGTCCTTCCGCTCACGGGCGAAGGGTTCAGTGTGCGTCGTGCTCAGGGTGAGTCTCGCGCCTCAGGGTTCGATCCGGCCCGTGACAGTGACCAGAGTGAGGCCTGACAGGCGATGCGTTATGATTTCGGCTCTGACAATACCGCCGGCATGGCCCCGGCAGCCCTGCGTGGCCTGATCGATGCCAATACCGGTCCGGCGCGTGCCTATGGGACTGACGAGGTCACGATGCGCGCAGCCGAGCAGATCCGGCAGCGGCTGGATGCCGACGCCGACATCCGCTTTGTGTTCTCCGGCACGGCCGCGAATGCGATCGCCCTGTCGATGCTGGCCGCGCCGCACGAGGCGGTACTGGCCCATCACTCCGCCCATGTCTGCACCGATGAGACCGGGGCTCCGGGCTTCTTCGGTCACGGCGTCGGCCTGATCGGCCTGCCAGGTCTGTCCGGCAAGATCGACGCCCGGGCGCTGGAGGCGGCGCTGGCCGAACCGGAGGTGGGGCATCGCCAGCCTCCGGCTGCCCTCAGCGTGACCCAGTCGACCGAGTACGGAACCGTCTATACGGCCGAGGACCTGCGCCAGCTGATCGCGCCGGTAAAGGCCCGGGGCTATGGCGTGCATATGGATGGCGCACGGCTGGCCAATGCGGTGGCGGCGGGTTTCGACCTGAAGCAGGTCGCCCGGCTGGGCGTCGACGTCCTCGTGTTCGGAGGAGCCAAGGCCGGAGGCCTCTGTACCGAGGCGATCGTCCTGCTGGACAAGTCTCTCGGCCGGCGCCTCGACAACCGGTTGAAACAGGCGGGCCAGACGGCATCCAAGGGGCGCTTTCTGTCGGGCCCCTTCCTTGGCATGCTCGAGAGCCGGGCGTGGGAGGACGGGGCCGACCATGCGAACCGGATGGCGCAGCGACTGGCCACCGGCATTGCGACACGCTCCCCCTGGGCCCTGGCCCATCCGGTTGAGGCCAATGCCGTGTTCATCCGAATGCCGGCCAAAGCCCATGCACGGCTGAACGACCTTGGCTGGGCCTGCTATCGCTTCGACGATGGCTCGGTCCGGTTTGTCTGTTCCTGGGCGACACAGGAGGCCGTGGTGGACGAACTGCTGGAGGCGATCACCGGACTTTGAGGTGACGCCTTCCACCTGCGCCCGGCGCAGTCCATATCCGTGCCATGGCGCGTGGTGAACGATCGGGACATCGGGGTGGGGGCATAGAGGCCAAGGCGCACAGTGCAGGCATCGTCGCGGACACGCCGCCGGATCCGAAGACCCTGCCCGCCCTGCTGGATCTGATGCGACTGGTCGCCAGGTCAGGTGCCCCCCAACTCCGCCTCAGACTGATCGTATCGATCTCGCTGACCATTCTCGGCAAGGCCCTTGGGGTTCTGGCCCCGCTGGTGCTGGGCGCTGCGGTAAACCATCTGGCGCGAGATCAGCCCGCAGGGGTGTCGGTCGGGCTGGGGTTCGCGGGCTTTGCTGTCGGCTGGGCGTTCGTGCGCTTTCTGTCCTCGGCAGCCCCCCAGCTGTCGGATGTGATTTTCGCCCCGGTGCGCCAGGCGGCCCAGCGGACCGCTGCGACAGAGACCTTTGCCCACGCCCTGCATCTGTCGCTGGACTTCCACCAGACGAAGCGGTCCGGAGCCCTGTCACGAACCGTGGACCGGGGATCACGTTCGGTCGACTTCCTGCTCCGGATTCTGGCCTTCAACCTCGTGCCAACCGGGCTGGAACTGATCCTCGCGGCCGGTGTGCTGGGCGCAGCCTATGACTGGCGGTTCGCAGCCGTCGCCGTGGTGGTGGTGGTTATCTACACGGGGCTGACCTTCGCCATTTCCAACTGGCGGATCGAGCACCGCCGTACGATGAACACAGCCGATACCGAGGCGGCAGGGCAGGTGGTCGACGCCCTGATCAACTATGAGACGGTAAAATCATTCGGGGCCGAAACGCGCGCCGCGGCCGGCTATGACCGGGCGCTGGGGGCCTACAACGCCGCAGCGCTCAAGGCCAACACCTCGCTGGCTCTGCTCAATGGCGTGCAGGCCCTGATCATGAATATCGGGCTGGGCGTCATGGCGGTGATGGCCGGCTTCGAGGCAGCAGCCGGGCGGATGGGCCCGGGCGACGTGACCGCAGCCGTGCTCATCCTCATCTCGCTTTACGGGCCGCTCAACATCCTGGGCTTCGCCTATCGTGAAATCCGCCAGTCGTTCATCGACATGGAGGAGATGCTGAAGGTGACGCGTCAGACGCCACAGGTCGCCGACACTCCGGGCGCGCCTGCACTGCCCCGCCCCGTCGATCGCAAGGGCGGTATGCTGGCGTTCGAAGGTGTCTCGTTCCGGCATGATGCCCGGACCGGAGGCCTTGAGGACGTTTCTCTTCTCGTCACACCGGGCACGACGACGGCGCTGGTCGGGCCTTCGGGTTCCGGCAAGTCCACCATCGTCAAACTGGCCCTGCGTCTGCTGGACCCCCAGAGTGGCCGGGTTGTCATCGACGGGGCCGATGTTCGCGATGTGACCCAGGCCTCCCTGCGTCAGGCGGTAGCCCTGGTGCCCCAGGACGTCGCCCTGTTCAATGACACACTGGCCACGAACATCGCGTTCGCCCGGCCGGAGGCGACGGAGGCCGAGATCTGGGCGGCGGCGGAGGCGGCTGAACTGGCCGGCTTCATCCGCGGCCTGCCGGACGGCATGGAGACCCGGGTCGGCGAACGGGGGCTGAAGCTGTCCGGTGGCGAGCGTCAGCGGGTCGGCATCGCCCGGGCCCTGTTGGCCGATCCCTGCATCCTGATTCTGGATGAGGCGACGAGTGCGCTCGACAGCCGCACCGAAGCGGCGATCCAGAAGACCCTGCGCAAGGCCAAGGCCGGCCGGACCACCCTGGTCGTGGCCCATCGCCTGTCCACCATCGCCGACGCCGAGCAGATACTCGTCCTGAAGGCTGGCCGGATCGTCGAGCGAGGCGCGCACCATGAACTGGTGGCGAGGGTCGGCGGGGAGTACGCTGCCCTGTGGCGCAAGCAGACGCGCGGTGCCCGCACGGGCCTTGAGGCCGGCTCTCTTCAGGAGTGAGGCCGAGGCCTCATCCACTCCCGGCTGCGGCAAGCGCTACCATACCACCTGATGATGAAATCGGCTACACTCGATTCGTGTGCGCCTGTGCCAGCTAAGATGGTGATGTGTGTCGATCCAGTTCAGCAGCACCCTGCGCGAAAGCGCGACCGTGAACCTGACCGAAGCGGTCACCATGATCGTCGAGGACTCGCCCTTCGTCCTCGAATTGACCTCGAGCGCCCTCGCCGGATTCGGTATCCGCAGCCGCTTTGTCTGTCAGGAGCCGGAACAGGCGAAGGCAATCCTTGCCGAAAAGCAGGTCGACCTGATCCTCGTAAACTGCGACCTCCCCGGGGTCGGCGGCTATGAACTGGTGAGATGGCTGAGGCGGTCGGGCCTGGAGTCCAATGCCTGTGTGCCCGTGATCATGACGGCGGCACATATCAGCCCGTCCGGCCTCGCTCGAGCGCGAGACTCCGGCGCGAGCCTGGTCATCGTCAAACCGTTCAGCGCCCTCGCCCTTCTGGAGCGTATTGTCTGGGCGGCCCGCGACGCCCGTCCTTTCCTCGAAGCGAATGACTATTTTGGCCCCGACCGCCGTGTGAAGAACCAGCCCCTCGCGGGCCCCGACCGGCGGGACTCCCGGGGACACAGTGTTCAGGCTCCACAGCTGCCGGGGGGAGTCCTGTGACGGGCTCGGTGAGATTCAGGCAGGAACCCTCGCGGCTGTCACAACTGATCGACACGCCGGGCGGTTTGACGGTGGCGGTTGCCCTGCGCCGTGCGGAAGCGAATCTCGAGCCGTTCCGCGAGCCGGCCCTGGGACTCGTGGACCAGCATATCGCAGCCCTCGAAGCTCTCGATCGGACGGGAGCGCATGCCTCGCCCGAAGCGCTCGAAGAGGTCCATGGTCTCGCGACGGCGATCATTGATTGCGCCAGTCCGTTTGGCCTTGATGACGTCTGCACGGTCGCGTCCCGCCTGTGCGACCTCGTCAGGGACGTTTCGCCTGACAGGGCCTTCGACTGGCGCGTCCCAAGCGTTTTTGCGCGGGCCATGGTGCTGGTGTTGAGCCTGCCGGCCGAGGCGCACGACCAGCGCCGTCAGGTTCTCGACGGGACTGCTGCCATCCTCGCGCGCAAGCGCTCGGTCCGCGACTGAAGGGCGGCGGTCCGGCGTGTGGGGTCAGGGACGCCCGATCGCGTAGAAGCGGTCAGCGCGCTGCTTGCGAAGCTGGACGGGGGAGAGCGGGATCAGTGTCTGAAGCTCTTCCCAGACGGCGTCGCCTACGGCCCGCATCGCAGCCGCAGGGTCCGCATGGGCTCCGCCGACGGGTTCAGGGATGACGCGGTCGACGATCTTCATCGCCATCAGATCGGGACCGGTGATCTTCATGGCCATGGCGGCGTCCTTCGCGCGTGCGCCGTCGCGCCACAGGATGCCGGCGGCACCCTCAGGCGAGATCACCGAATAGATCGAATGCTCCAGCATCAGCACCCGGTTGGCGGCGGCGAGGGCGATCGCCCCGCCTGAACCACCTTCGCCCGTTACTGTTGCGATCATCGGGGTGTTCAGGATCAGGCCGCGCTCGGTCGAGCGGGCAATGGCCTCGGCCTGGCCGCGTTCCTCGGCACCGAGGCCCGGATAGGCCCCGGCCGTGTCCACGAAGGTCAGGACCGGCAGGCCGAACCGGTCGGCCAGATCCATCAGGCGTACCGCCTTGCGATAGCCCTCCGGGCGGGCCATGCCGAAATTGTGGGTCAGCCGGGTGGCTGTGTCGTGACCCTTTTCATGGCCCATAACGACCACGGCCTGCCCCCGGAAGCGCGCGAGACCGCCGAGGATGGCCTGATCGTCGCCGAACTGGCGGTCGCCACGCAGCTCGACATAGTCGGTGAACAGGGCGTCGAGATAGTCAATGAAATGCGGCCGCTGCGGGTGGCGCGCGACCTGGGTCTTCTGCCACGGGTCCAGTCCCGCATAGGTCTTGCGGCGCAGCTGATCGGCTTTTCGCTTCAGGCCGTCGATCTCGGTTTCGAACGAGCCGGAGGTCGCGGCCAGCAGGCCGAGCTCGTCGATCTTGGCCTCCAGTTCGGCGATCGGCTTTTCAAACTCGAGATAGTGGGTGGCCATGAGGCGTCCGGGAGGAGGGGCAAACTGGCCCTGTCACAAGGCGGGGGAACCTAGAGAGGTCGGGGCGAGGGGGCAAGCGGGGGTTCACTCATCGGACGCGAGGGGATGATGCCGGGTGACGACCTGGGTGAGGCGGTCCGTGGCGACGTGGGTGTAGATCTGGGTCGTGGCGATGTCGGTATGGCCCAGCAGGGTCTGGACGACGCGCAGGTCCGCGCCACCCTCCAGCAGGTGGGTGGCGAAGGCGTGGCGCAGGACGTGGGGGCTGACGCGGGCGGGATCGATGCCGGCGTCGATGGCGGACTGGTCCAGCAACTGGGCGAACCGGCGCGTCGTCAGATGGCCGGAAACGGCACCGGACGGGAACAGCCACGGGCTGTCCGGGGCCTTGTCCGGGCGGGCGGCATCGCGGACCCCGAGCCAGACCTTGACCGCCTCGCGCGCCGAGCTGTTCAGCGGGGCCAGCCGTTCCTTGCCGCCCTTGCCACGCACGATCAGCCATGCGGGGTCGCGGCGAACGGCCTCGACGCGCAGGGCCAGAAGCTCTGACACCCGCAGTCCCGAAGCGTAGGCCAGTTCGACGAGCGCGATCAGGCGCACTCCGGCCGCCCCGTCGCGGGCGGCGGCGGCGGTTAGCAGCCGCAGGACCTCATCGCGTGTCAGGGTGCGAGGGAGGGGGCGGCCCTGTTTCGGGGCCTCCAGACGCCGGGAGGGGTCGTCGGTTCGCCACCCCTCGCCGAGCGCGAACCGATAGAATTGGCGCACAGCCGACCGGCGACGGGCGGCGGTGGCGGCGGACAGGCCGCGTGCGGACAGGCCGGCGAACCAGGCCTCGATCTCCGCCGGGTCGGCACCGGTCAGCCCCCCTGCGCCGATGGTGGCCTCTGCGTCTGCCAGATCGCGCGCATAGGCGGAGAGGGTGTGGGGCGAGGCGTCCCGCTCGACCGCCATCATCTCCAGAAAGGCCTCGACCTGGGGCGTCATCAGACAATCGCCTGCAGCGGACGCTGGCGACCCGCGACGCTTGGTGTAGAGACTGGACCGACCATGGCCTGCCGTACTTCCTCTTGCCGTCCAGGTGTCCGGTGACCGCCGCTGACCCTGATCCGACCCCGTCGCGAGCGCAGAGGCTCGCGATTCCCCGACCGGTGCGCACCATAGCTCTGGTCGGGCTGATGGGCGTGGGAAAATCCACTGTTGGTCGACGACTGGCGCACAGGGTCGACCTGCCGTTCGTCGACGGGGACGACGCGATCGAGGCCGCAGCCCGGATGACCGTCTCGGACATCTTCGCCCAACTGGGCGAGGACGAGTTCCGGGCGGGGGAGGCGCGGGTCATGCGCCGCCTGCTGGAAGGTCCCCCGATCGTGCTGGCCACGGGCGGGGGAGCGGTCCTGAACCCGGAGACCCGGGCCCTGATGAAAGCGCAGGCAACTTCGGTCTGGCTGCGGGCAGACCTGAGCGTGGTGGCCGCGCGGGTACAGCGGCGCGACACGCGGCCCCTGCTGCGTGGCAAGGACCCGCTGGTCGCCCTGACTGCCATGGCCGAGGTGCGTTACCCGCTCTATGCGACCGCCGATGTGACGGTCGACGTGGGTGCCGGCGCGCATGGCCAGGCTGTAGACGCGATCCTCGCTGCCCTGACGGAGTACTGGAACCGGGAGCCTGCGGCATGACCATCCTTCAGGTCGGGGGCGACGGCTTTCGAGCCTATGACGTCGTGGTCGGGCGAGGGCTGCTGGCCAGTGCCGGTGCGCGGATCGCGCCGCTGGCCCGGGGCAGGACCGTGATCGTCAGCGACGGGACGGTTGCGGCCCTGCATGGGGCAGCGCTTCAAGCCTCCCTCGCGGCCGCCGGGATCCGCGCGGAAATCATCGCCGTACCGCCGGGAGAGGGCTCCAAATCCTTCGCCGAGCTGGAGCGGCTGATGGACCGGCTTCTGGCAGCAGGGCTGGACCGCAAGGATGTCATCGTGGCGCTGGGCGGCGGGGTCGTGGGCGATCTGGCCGGGCTGGCGGCGGCCCTCTACATGCGCGGCATCGACTTCGTCCAGGTGCCGACGACCCTGCTGGCCCAGGTGGATTCCTCGGTCGGGGGCAAGACCGCGATCGACACGCCGCGGGGCAAGAACCTGGTCGGGGCGTTCCATCAGCCGCGTCTGGTGCTGGCCGACGTCGATGTGTTGGCCACCCTGCCGGCCGTCCAGCTGCGCTCCGGCTGGGCCGAGGTGCTGAAGCACGGGCTGATCTGCGATGCGCCTTTCTTCGACTGGCTGGCCACGGACGGGGCAGCGGGCGCGACGGGCGATCCGGCCGCGCTGGAGCGGGCAGTGATCCGGTCGGTCGAGATCAAGTCGGCCATCGTGGGCGAGGATGAGAAGGAGGCGGGCCGGCGGGCGCTGCTGAACCTGGGCCACACCTTCGGGCACGCCATCGAGGCAGAGCTGGGCTTTGAGGAGGCCGCGCTGGCGCATGGCGAGGCCGTGGCGCTGGGCTGCTGTATGGCCTTCCGGTTCTCGGTGCGACAGGGCCTGTGCGCCGCTCCGGAGGCCGCGCGGGTCGAGGCGGTGGTGGCGGCCGCGGGCCTGCCAACGCGGCTGGTGCAGGCGGGCGAGTTTTCGGCCGAGGCCCTGCTGGGGCGGATGGCGGGGGACAAGAAGGCGGAGGGCGGGGCCCTGACCCTGATTCTGGTCCGCGCCATCGGAGACGCCTTCACCCTGAAGGTCGCGGACCCGGCCCCGGTTCTGGCCTTCCTGCGGGAAGAGGGCGCGGCCTGACATCATAGGGCCTAGTCGATCGCGCGACATTCGGTCGGCGGGCGGCCCGTGGCGGACCAGGTGGCGAGGCGGCCGACGCCGCGCAGTTCATGCCCGCTGGCGCGATACCAGATGCCGTCCGCCGCCCGTTCCTGAAACAGGTCCACGGCCTCGCCGCTTGAGTTGCGAACCGTCGCCATCTGGCGGGGGTTGTCGAAGTCGACCGACAGGCGATCGCCATTCTGGCACAGGTAGACGGTGCGGATGACACGGTTCAGGGCGCTGTCCTGAAGCTCGGCGCCGGTGCGGTGCTGTGCGGTCTGGGTGACGATGGCGCGGTCGCGGACGGCATCCCCGTCGGTCGAAGGGGGTGCCGGCTGCTGTCCGCAGGCGGACGCCACAAAGGTCAGACTCAGCAGGACGGGGGACAGGGTACGCATCAGGGACTCCGGCCTACGGTCAGGCTTGGCTAACGGGCGGGCGGGTCCGGCGTTCCCGGAAGAAGCTGCGCAGCAGGGCGGTGGCCTCGTCGGCCAGCAATCCCCCCTCGATCTTCGGGCGCGAATGGAGCGTGGGCTGGTCGAACAGGCGGGGGCCGTGCACCACCGCGCCGCCCTTGGGATCGTCGGCGGCCCAGACCACGCGGCCGATTCGGGCGTGGCTGATGGCCCCCGCGCACATGGCGCACGGCTCCAACGTCACATACAGGGTCAGGCCGGTCAGGCGGTAGTTGCCCCTTGCGAGCGCTGCCGCGCGCAGGGCCACAATCTCGGCGTGGGCCGTGGGATCATGGGCCCCGATCGGGCCGTTGGCCCCGCCCGAAACGACCTCACCGGTCGATTCATCGACCACGATCGCACCCACGGGGACCTCTCCGGCGTTCGCCGCCGCTTGCGCAAGGTCCAGTGCCATGCGCATGAACCGCTCATCATGGCCCGCCATCCCGAAGACAACGACAAGAAGCCCCGCCCCAGTCAAGCCCCGAGGGCGCACAAGCCCGGGGACCGCCCGAAAAGCGGCTCCGCACGACCGGGCTCGGCCTC
>JAIEQA010000110.1 GCA_019748095.1 Caulobacteraceae bacterium
TGAATCGGATTCTAGCGTTTGCAGCCGCCTCTGCCATGGTTCTCAGCGCATCTTCCGCGCTGGCCCATGCTCGACTGGTGTCCGCTACCCCCGGCAACGGCAGCTCCGTGACCGCCCCCCGGACGATCAGCCTGACCTTCAGCGAGCGGTTCGCTGCGCCTTTTTCCACCGTTGAGGTCGAGGACAGTCGGGGCCGTGCGATCAGTTTGACGAAAACCGTGTCAGAAGACGGCAAGACCCTGGGTGGGACGTACGCCGCGCCGTTGACGGCCGGGGCCTATCGGGTGACTTGGGCCATCGCCGCCGCCGATGGGCATCGGATGACCGGGACCTACGTCTTCACCGTCCGCTGACGTGCCGATCGATCTGACCGTTGTTGGTCTTCGCTGGCTTCAGTTCGCGGCAGCGGTCCTGGCTCTCGGCCTGCCGCTGTTCCAGGCTTTGGGCTTGGGCGAACCCGGTCCGCAATCCGCCAGACGCGCGGCTATCATCGCGGGCCTTGTCTTTGCGGTCGCGGCCTTGGGCGGCCTTATGGCCCAGACGGCCATGATGGCGGGAGGTTGGGCGGCGGGACTGGACACGGCGGCATTGGGCTATGTCGTTCAGTCCACGAGCTTGGGAATCGCGCATGTGGTGCGGGCCGTTCTGGCTCTGCTGGGTGTCGCCGCCCTGGTCCTGAGTCGGGGATGGAGAGCAGGTGAGTTGATTGCGATCCTCGCCTTCGCTGGGGCCGTCGCCAGTTTCGCCTGGAGCGGGCATGGCGCTGCCAGTGAGGGCTCCCTCGGCCTGTTGCACTTGGCAGCCGACATCGCCCACGCGCTTTCCGCTTGCGTCTGGATTGGCGCTCTAGCGGGCTTCTGTCTGCTGCTGATCCGCCCGGTGGCGCCAGAGGCCGTCCTTACTGCGCGGGCTCTGGCGGGGTTCGCGTCCATCGGGATGGTCACGGTCGCCGTCCTCATGATAACCGGTCTGATCAACGCGGCCTTCCTCATCGGCGCCGAAGGCCTCGGCCGCATTACAGGCTCGACCTGGGGCCTTTTGCTGATCGCAAAGCTAGCGCTGTTCGCCGTGATGGTTGGACTGGCGGCGCACAACCGCTTCACCCTGACGCCCGCGCTGTCGCACGCGGTCGGGGTGCAAGCTGACACCGACCGCGTGGTGCGGCGACTAAGGATCAGCATTGGTTTGGAGATGCTGGCGGGGGTTGTCCTGCTCGGCCTGGTCGCGGCGATGGGCGTGCAGATGCCGCCCGTCTCGATGTGAGTCTCAGGTCGGCGCGCGCGACGACCAGTGGATGAGGGGGATGCGCCATCCACCGGCCTGGCGGTGCAGGATCATGGTCTCGGCGGTCAGGCGATCGACGGGCCGGCCGTTGAACGTGCCGCTGGCGCGGCCCTCGGTCAGAAGCCAGGCGATGTCGCCCGCCACCGAGGCTGCGCGACGGGTGATCTCGGTCTCGGTCGCGGCGGCATAGGCCATGTCGGCGGGCAGGTGATGGCCCGCGTATTCCTCACGCGAGCGCTCAGCGCCGCCCTCTTCAAGCACCATGACGTCCTCGGTCAGCAGTGCGAGGACCGCGTCGCGCTCGCCCGAGCCTAGGGCGTCGTGAAAGGCGTCCACGACCGCAATGGCCGGGGCCGCAGCTTCATCGACGACCTGAGCCGACGCAGGTGCGGCAGCCGGCTCATGAGCCATCGCGGCGGGCACCGAAACGGCGAGAGCAACGGCGAGGATCAGGCGCTTCATCGATGGCTCTTTGAGAGGCTGGTTCAGGACTATGCTTCATTTACGCCGACGGCCAAGCGCCCCTCGCGAGGGGGTGGCTGGACCAGCGCGTAGAGGGGCGAGACACATGGAGACGATCGGCATGATCGACTTGGATACTCTGATCGCACAAACGCAATCGTCTCGAGCGGAGGTTCTGGACGGCCTGGAGGATGGCGTCTGGAGACGGGTGGCGCAGACGCAGGCGCGGGCGCGCGCCCGGAAACTGCGGGTCGCCGCTATCTGCGTCGCGGCTGGCATCGGGGGAGTGGCCGGCGGCGTGTCCTCCCCGGCGGTAGAGCGGGGCCAGAGCGAGCTGACCGTGTTCAGCCCCAGGATGGCGGCGACGCCGCTGGATATGCGGAGCGTCCTGGGATGAGCGGCCTGAAGTCCACGCTCGTCACCGCCGTCCTGGCCGCTGTCGTGGGCGCGGCCGCCGCCTGGGGAGCTATGACATGGTCGGCGCGCCAGGATCAGCCCGCTGACCTGCACCATATTGTTCACGAGCGGCTGGACCTCACTCCTGAGCAGGACCGTCGGTTGGACCAGATCGAGGCCGCCTTCGCGGCGAAGCGCAGACCGCTGGAAGCGGAAGTCCGCGCGGCGAACCAGGAACTGTCCGCCGCCATCGCCCAAAGCCGGGGCGACACGCCCGAGGTGCAGGCCGCCGTCGAGCATTTCCACGGCGCCATGGGCGATCTCCAGATGGCGACGATCCGCCATGTGTTCGAGATGCGCGCCGTGCTGACGCCCGAGCAGGCGGAAGAATTCGATCGCGCCGTGGTCGAGACCCTGCGCGCCGACGCCGACTGACGCGGGGGTGGGGGCTGGCGACACCGACGAAGGCCAGGCCGCCCAGGGAGACCGGGCGGCGTTCTCGCGCCTGATGATCGCGACGAAGGGCGACCTGCATCGCCTCATCACCCGCTACGTTGGCGACCCAGAGGAAGCGCTGGACCTGACTCAGGAGACCTACGCCGCCGCCTGGCTGTCGATCCGGCGTTACGATCCCAACCGACCGTTCGGCGCCTGGCTGCGCACCATCGCCCTGAACAAATGCCGCGACTGGAGCCGCCGCCGTCGCGTGCGTCGGCTGGTCCGGGGCGTCATGGGCCTGGATGCGCCGGAAGCCATGACGGTCGGCGACCCGGCGCCCGGCGCCGAGGATCGGGCGGATGATCGGCGGCGGGTGGAGGGTCTGACCCGCGCCCTGCGTGATCTTCCCGACGGCCAACGCGCGCCGCTTCTGCTCGCGGCGCTGGAGGGCCGTTCCCATGCCGAGATCGGAGCTATTTTGGGGCTGTCATCCAAGGCGGTCGAACTGCGGATTGCCCGCGCCCGCAAGGCCTTGTTGGATCGCCTCGGCCCATCCGAATGAGCTCCTGCGACCAGCCGTCGCGAGGGGCGTGCGCGGTTCTGGCGTAAGGCCTGTCAGATATATGGGCCAAGACTGACGCATGAGATCGATCCAGACAGACCGCCGCGCCTTGCTGCGCGGCTTCGCGGGCGGCACGGGGCTTCTAGCCGCGCAAGGGCTGCTGCCCGCCTGGGCCCAGAGTGGGTCAGCGGGGCTGCGAGCCGATCTACCCACTCTGGAAGGCCCGAACGTTCGGCTCAGCGTCGGCCATTCGCCGTTCACAGTCGGCGGACGGACCGGGCACGCCATCACGGTCAACGGGACCCTGCCTGCGCCGCTGATCCGCCTGCGCGAAGGCCAGATGGCTCGGCTGTCTGTGACCAACACCCTGGAAGAGGACACTTCGATCCACTGGCATGGCGTCCTGCTGCCGTTTCACATGGACGGGGTGCCGGGCGTCAGCTTCCCCGGCATCGGGCCGGGCGAGACGTTCCAGTATGAGTTCCCGGTCATCCAGTCGGGGACCTTCTGGTATCACAGCCACTCCAACCTCCAGGAGGCGATGGGTCACTACGGGCCATTGGTCATCGACCCTGCCGGAGCCGATCCGGTCGCCTACGATCGCGAGCACGTGATCGTCCTGTCGGACTGGAGCTTCCTGCACCCTCACGAGATTCTGGACCGGCTCAAGAAGAGCCCCGGCTACTTCAACCAGTCGCGCACGACCCTGTCCGGCCTGCTGTCTGGCGAGGACGGCGTGTCGCTGGCCGACCGACAGATGTGGGGCCAGATGCGGATGGACCCGCGCGACATCGCCGACGTCAACGGGACGACCTACACCTATCTGGTCAACGGCCATGGCCCGGCCGAGAACTGGACCGGCCTGTTCCGACCCGGCGAGCGGGTGCGGCTGCGCGTCATCAACGCCTCGGCCATGTCGATCTTCAACGTGCGGATACCTGGCTTGGCGATGACGGTGGTCAACGCCGACGGCGAGAACGTGCGACCCGTCGAGACCGACGAGTTCCAGATTTCCGTGGCCGAGACCTATGACGTGGTCGTCCGACCGACCGAGGACCGCGCATACAGCTTGGTGGCCGAGTCCGTGGATCGCTCCGGCATGGCGCGGGCGACGCTGGCGCCCCGTCTCGGGATGACGGCAGAGGTTCCGCCGCTGCGCGAGGTGCCGACCCTGACCATGCGCGACATGGGCATGGGCGGCATGGCGGGCATGGACCACTCGGCCATGGGTCACGGCGACATGGATCACTCCGCGATGGGTCACGGGGAGCCCGCCGCCGCGCCGATGGATCATTCCGCCATGGGTCACGGGGGCATGGACCACGACATGCGCAACCCGGACAACGCCCCCGCCGGCATGGCGGTTGGCGTCGGGGTCGACATGATCTCCTCGGACCCAGGCAACCGACTGGGCGAACGGCCCATGGGGCTGGAAGACGTCCCCCACCGGGTGCTGGTCTACACGGACCTCGTGTCGTTGGCCCCCAACAAGGACCAGAGGCCGCCGTCCCGCGCGCTGGAAATCCACCTGACCGGAAACATGGAACGGTTCATGTGGGGCTTTGACGGCAGGAAGTTCTCCGAGATCGTCGAGCCGATCCGCTTCGAGCGGCACGAGCGGGTGCGGGTGACCTTGGTCAACGACACCATGATGGCTCACCCGATCCACCTGCACGGCCACTTCTTCGAGCTGGTGACGGGCGGTCCGGCCGGACATCAGCCGTTGAAGCACACGGTCAATGTCGCGCCGGGGTCCAAGGTGACCTTCGACCTGACCGCCGACGCGGCCGGCGACTGGGCCTTCCACTGCCACATGCTGATGCACATGCACGCGGGCATGTTCAACGTCGTCACCGTCCGCCCTCTGGATGGAGCGGCGTCATGATCCGGATGATGGCCGCGTTAGTCCCTTTGCTGTTGGCCGCAGAAGCCGCCGCCGCGCAGGATCACAGCCAGCATGCGACGCCCGTCAGCCCGCCGGAGCAGGCCCCGGTGGCCGACCCGCATGCGGGACACGCCATGCCCTCGCCGACGCCAACCGCCGGCCCGCACGCCGGGCACGACATGGGCGCGGCGTCTCAGGCTGCTGATCCTCACGCGGGTCATGTGATGCCCGCCCAAGCGGCTCCTCACGCGGGCCACGACATGGGCGGCCAGTCTGCTGGCGGTCCGCCCGACGTGCCGACCAGCGCAGACGACGAAGGCCGTCCGCGCCAACCGCCCCTGCCGCCCGCCGCCCTGGCGGGTCCGGCCCATGCCGCTGACGCCATCTGGGGGGCGGACCGGATGACCGGCGCTCGCGAAGGCCTGAGGCGCGAGAACGGCGACGTGCGCGCCACCGCCGTCATCGTCGATCGGCTGGAGGTCGGCTTCGGCGATGGCGAAGAGGGCTGGACCTGGGACGTCGCGGGCTGGACCGGCGGAGACATCAACCGCTTCTGGTGGAAGTCTGAGGCGGAGGGAGACTTCGATGGTGAGATCGAGGGCGAGGTCCATGCCCTCTACAGCCGCGCCATCTCGCCCTTCTGGGACGTGCAGGCGGGCGTCCGTCAGGATTTCCGCGAGGACGGCGAAGACCCGACGCATCTGGTGCTCGGGCTCCAAGGGCTGGCCCCGTACTGGTGGGAAGTCGATGCGGCCGCCTTCCTGTCGAGCGCGGGCGATCTGACTGCGCGCGTTGAGGCTGAATACGACCAGCGCATCACCCAGCGCCTGATCCTCCAGCCGCGCGTCGAGGTGGGGGCTTCGGCCTCCGACGTTCCTGAACTGGGGCTGGGATCGGGCCTGAGCCACGTGGAGGCGGGCCTGCGGCTGCGCTATGAAATCGCCAAGGAGTTCGCTCCCTATGTCGGCGTGGAATGGAGCCGCGAACTCGGCGGCACCGCCGACTTCACCCGAGCGCTGGGCGGAGAGCCCGAGCACACCCGTTTCGTCATTGGCCTGAAGGCCTGGTTCTGAGGAGTAAAGACATGCGCCATCTGCTTCCGATTGTCGCCGCCGGCCTGTGCATCGCCGCGCCCGCCGTGGCCCAGGACGTTTACGCAGGGCATGGAGCGCACGATGCCCACGCAGGTCACGGCCAGGCCGCATCCGGCGACCATGCCGCCCACGGCGTCGTCACCAGCCCGGCGGACGGCGACATGACCGATGGTTCGCCCGACTGGTTCACCGCCACCTTCCCTCACGCCATGACGCTGAAGGCCGTTACCGTAACCGCCGAGGGTCAGGCTGCCGTTGAAGTCCCCGTCGCGGCCGCCGCTGCGACGACGCGCGTGTCCGCCGATCTGCCCACGCTGGCACCCGGCAACTACGTGCTGAAATGGACCGCTGAAGGCGCGGACGGTCACGAGATGACGGGCACCGTTCGTTTCATGGTTCACTGATGACGGTCCCATTGAACCGTCGCCTGGTGTTGGGCGGCGCTGTCGCGCTCGCCTCGACCGGCACGGCGATGGCGCAGGACCGTCGCATGACCGCCTACAAGACACCGTGGTGCGGGTGTTGCGACGGCTGGGTTGCCCATATGCGCGGCGCGGGCTGGACCGTCGAGGTCATGGAGCGCCAGGACCTGGCCCCGATCCGCGCTCGACACGGCGTGCCGGACCGCTATGCCGGATGCCACACTGCCGTGGTCGGCCCCTACGCCATCGAAGGTCATGTGCCGGCTGCCGATGTCGCCCTTCTGCTGCGTGAGCGGCCACAGGCCGTGGCGCTCGCCGCGCCGGGCATGCCCGCCGGGTCGCCCGGCATGGAGGCGGCGGGACGCGAGCCCTACGTCACCCTGCTGATCGACCGCAGGGGCCAGGCCACCGTCTTTGGCCGTCATAACGGCGCGTGAGCCTCACGCCGCCTCCCCCTGGAAGGCGGCGATGATCGGACAGGGCCCACTGTCCTTGGCGGCACAGGTGCTCGCCAGTCGTCTCAGGGCCGCTCTCGCGTCTTCCAGATCGGCGATGGTCCGGTCCAGCGCGGCCAGACGCTCGGCCGCCAGAACGCGGGCCCGCGCCCTGTCCTCGCCGGCGTCCAGTGACAGCAGTTCCTTGATCTGCTCCAGGGTGAATCCGGCCGTCTGGGCCGAGCGGATGAACTTGAGCCGGCGCACGTCCTCTTCGCCGTAACGGCGAATGCCCGCGCCAATGCCGTCGCGCGACCATCGCTCCGGCGTCGGCATAAGGCCGCGCCGCTGATAGAAGCGGATCGTCTCCACGCCGACGCCACCCTCTCGCGCCAGGCCTGCGATGGTTCTCACACTCATGCTTGACTCCGTATCGTGATACGGAACTTAAGGTCTGCGCCTCGGATTTGAAAACAACGGAGGCTGACATGACCAAGACCGCCATCATCCATCGCATGGTGATGCCCGACCACACCTGCCCCTGGGGGCTGAAGGCCCGTCACCTGCTCAAAAGCCGGGGCTACCAGGTGGAGGATCATTGGCTGACCACCCGAGAACAGACCGACGCTTTCAAGGCCGAGCACGGCGTGAAGACCACGCCCCAGGTCTTCATCGATGGACAACGCATCGGCGGCCACGACGACCTGCGTCGCTTCCTCGGCCTCAAGGTCCGCGACCCTAAGGCGACCACCTACACGCCGGTGCTGGTCGTCTTCCTGACGACTGCCGTCATGGCCGCGATGCTGAGCCTTGTCGTCTTTGGCACGCCGCTAACCGTGCGGGCGGGCGAGTGGTTCATCGCGCTGTCGATGATGGTGCTGGGGATGCTGAAACTACAGAACATAGAGAGCTTCTCATCCATGTTCCTGAACTACGACCTCTTGGCCAAACGCTGGGTCCCATACGGCAAGGTCTACCCCTTCGCGGAGTTCGGGGCGGGCGCTCTGATGGTGGCAGGCGTGCTGACCTGGCTGTCGGCGCCCGTCGCCCTGCTCATCGGCGGTATCGGCGCAGTCTCCGTGTTCAAGGCCGTCTATGTCGACAAGCGCGAACTGAAATGCGCCTGCGTCGGCGGCGACAGCAATGTGCCGCTGGGCTTCCTGTCCCTGACCGAAAACCTGATGATGATCACCATGGCCATCTGGATGCTGACGATGGAGTTCAACTTGATCAGCGCGCGGATGCCGATGTGAAATCCCGTTCTGAGCGTCTGCTTTCGGGCGAATATTCAACGTCCGTTACTGGCGCATTGCAGACAGTTGCGGCGGCCTTAGTCAGTCCCCTCAGCTCTGCCAAGTTGATGTCAGCAGCGAAAATGCGCTCGTCAGACTCTGCCGCACCCTCACCGGCGGCGGGCCGGTTCGTGGTCTTTGATCGTCGCTTTGGCAGCTCTGCCTTCGATCGCCTTGGCCAACGCCTCCCGTCTGGTCTCCACCGGCGGCATTGTCTTGACGAAGGCCTCGAGCACCCTGGCCAGGCGCTGATCCTCGGCGTCCGGCGATCGCGATAGCGCCACGGCCTGGGCGACGAAATATTTCCGCACCGCCACCTGCCGCTCCCGTGTCGGCGCGAGCCATGGCTGCCGGCGCGCTTGATCGAGCGCCGCTCTTACTGCGCCAAGGTCCGTCTTTGAGGGAGCGCCCTGCCCCGTGTCGAAACGATCCCGCATCCGCCGCACGGCCCCGACCTCCGCCTTGCGAACCACGCCCCGCGCCCGTCGCGGCGTCGCCTCCGCTTCGACGCCGCGATCGCGGAGCACGGCCGCGAAGGTCTGGCGCCCTTGCTCCAGATCCGCCTTTCTCGGGTTCAGTTTGTGTCCGTCGTGGCCAAGCGTGCGAACCGTCAAATGGACATGCGGATGACGTTCGTCGGTGTGGAAGGCGAAGACGTAAGGATGGGTTTCGCCGAAGGTCCGCGCCGCGAACGCCCGGGACGCATCATGCATCCGGAATGGATCGGTTCCCGGCGGCATGCTGAGCACGATCGACAGACTCACGGACGCATCCTTCCGCCTCTTGGGAACGGCCTCCACCTCCGCCATCCAGTCCGTCGCCAACACTTTCACCGCGGCGCGTGTCTCGAGCCGTTCTCCGTCAGGGCCCTCGAGTGGGAGGGCGGAGTTGCGAGAGATGTAGGCCAGATGGGCCGCGAGATGACCGCCGTCTTTCGTCCGACCCGTGATCTTGACCATCACCTCCGGGACCCGACGCGCGATCCGATCCAGACGCGCTCGCGGGGCCATGTCTGCGCACGATCGCGAGGTCACGGTCCCATGATCGGTGATCCTCGCGCGCTTGGGCCGGACGGGCGGACGGATCGCCTCCTCGAACCCCCGGACCTGGATGAAGTCCGCCATCAGCGATCCGACCAGTAGTCGAGGTTGCCTCGGAAGGCGGCTTGGAGCCCGGAAAGGTGGCCACGGATTTCCGTCACGAAGGCGTCGAGCTGTACGAGCTCAAGGTCGAGAACCCGCCCCTCCAAAACGGCAGTGTTCAGGGCGCGGGCGATCTGGTTGACGTTGACCCCGATCCGCCGAAGCTCGCGCTGGACGCCGATGAAGGCGACCGCGTCGGACGGCGCCAGCTGGGGCCGACCATGGAGCCGACGTCGGATCAAAGCGACCGCCCACTGGGTGCGAGACAGGCCCGCATGGGCTGCGGCAGCCTCCAGCACGGCCAGGTCGTCGACGCCCAGCCTCAGGGTCAGCTTGCCGCTTGAAGGGCTGACAGAAGGCGTCTCGGCCGCAGGAAGGCTGGCCTGCGCCGCGCCCTCGATCAGCCGACGCAGCAGACGGGACCGACCGCCGTGACCGGCCGCCGCCGCATCGAAACGGCGGGCCAGGTCGGGCGGGAGGCGAACGGTGAGGCGGTCCATGAGGGTGGTCGTTTGTCTGACAATGCCGGCGCAAAGCCTATCCTGCCCTAGACCGTCACACCCTTCGCCCCGTATGCCTCCGGTGCGACCCGCCCTCCCCTCGGCGACCGAAGCCGGCCGCTCGCCCGCCGCCCAACGGTGCCCCAGCCTGGCGGGAAAGCTTTGGCGGCTTGCTCCGAATCCGCGGCTCCATCATCGGTACGACGCCCACGACCTTCAGGAGACCGACATGCCTCACGCCGCCCTGCAGCCTGGCGCCATCGCCGCGATCACGGGCGGCGCGTCCGGCATCGGCCTTGCCGCAGCGCGTCGGTTCGCCGGTCTCGGTCTCACCGTCTGCATCGCTGACCTGGGCGCAGAACGGCTTGATCAGGCAGTGCGCGCGATCCGGTCCGAAGCCGTCATGGACGCGGACGTCCTGGCGATCGAGACCGACGTTTCCGATCGCGCCGCGCTTGAAAATCTGGAGCGCACCGTGGCCGACCGTCTGGGCGGCACCGACGTCCTGATGAACAACGCCGCCATCCAGATCGCGACCGACGCCAGGTCCGGGCGAAGATTGGCGTCGGCTGATGGCGATCAATCTGTGGGGCGTCATCGACGGCAGCCAGGTCTTCGCCCCGAACATGATCGCGCGTGGCAGACCCGGCCTCATCATCAACACGGGCTCGAAACAGGGAATCACCACCCCACCCGGAAACCCGGCCTACAATGTCTCCAAGGCCGGGGTTAAGGCCTATACCGAAGCACTGGAACACCAGCTCCGCAACACGCCGGACTGCCGGGTCTCGGCGCACCTGCTGATCCCCGGCTATGTCTTCACGGGGCTGACGGCGGGTGGTCGGACGGAGAAGCCGGCCGCCGCCTGGAGCGCCGACCAGACCGTGGACTTCATGCTGGCGCGTCTGACCCTTGGCGACTTCTACATCCTGTGCCCGGACAATGATGTCGACCGCGCACTCGACGAGAAGCGGATCGCCTGGGCGGCCGGCGACATCATCAACAACCGGCCACCACTCTCGCGCTGGCATCCGGAATACACGGCGCTCTTCGAAGCCTTCGTCGCCGGCGACAGCGAGGATGAGGGGCGCGACGCCTGAGCGTCGCGCCCCTGACGGCTCACGCCGCTCCGGGTTGCAGACCGTGGAGATGATCGACCGCCCTTTGCGCATGGGCGGCGGCGGAGACGATGAAGCGCTTGTCGTTGCGCAACACCTGCAGCCACGACGCCAGATAGGCGGCGTGGTCTTCCCGGGGCTCGAGCGCCAGACCCAGGTCGGCGCATAGGAAGGCGGCACCGAGCTCGGCGACCAGCTCTTCGCGCGCGTATCCTTCGTCACCATGGCGCTGACGACCGAAGTCGCGATCCAGGCGGCTGGAATGCCGGGTCCAGTGGGTCATCTCGTGACCGAGGGTGGCGTAGTAACTCTCGGAGTCGCGGAAGCTTTCGAACGGCGGCATCTGCACGATGTCAGGCCCCGGCGCATAGAAGGCCATTCCGCCCCCATGGCGGATGTCGGCTCGACAGGCTGCGAAGAAGGCCTCGGCTTCGGTGATCCGCACCTCCGGATTGATCGCGGGCTGCGGTTGCGGCGCATACCGTTCTGGCAGACCCTCGATCTGGTCGATGTTGAAGACCGTATAGGCCTTGAGGAACGGAATGCGGCTGGTCGCTTCCTCGCCGGCATCTGACGTCTCCGTGCGGACCAAGGCGTTGGCGTAGACGACAGTGGATCCGCGTTCTCCCTTTCGAACATGGCCTCCCAGTGCGAGCGCCTGACGGAAGGTCATCCAAGTCGGGGCGGTGAAGCCCCGGACGGCGGCCTCCGACCAGAGGAGCAGGATGTTGATGCCGTTGTATGGCGTCCCGTCGTGCCGGAGCGGACGGCTGACATTGCCGGCTGAGGTCCAGGGCTGGATCCAGGGGCGGACCCCGGCTTCGAGCTGAGCGAGTATCTGGTTGGTGATGCGGGTGTGGATATCGGGGCGTGCGGGTTCGTTCGGGCGCGTCATGGCGGCCTCCTCGAAATGGAATGAAAGGGAGGAAGGGCGGCGGCGCGCGGGGCGCGCCGCCGCAGGTTCGATCAGCGGGACCAGATCAGGCTGTGCCCGCCCTCGACCTCGACCAGGGAGGCGTAGATCGGCGCGGGGAAGCTGGGATCATCGAGCTTGACCGAAAGGTATTCGCGGCTTTCGCGGCTCGTCTTCTTCCAGGCGGCGCCGAACTCGGTTTGGCCGGAGAAGATGCGGTAGTCAGGGGCCTTCTCGTCCGTCTTGTCGTTGGGACGCAGTTGCGCGGCCTTGACGTTGAGGGTGAGGGTCTTGATCGAGCCGGTGTAGCCGTCGCCTTGTTGGGTGAAGGTGCCGATGGTGGCCATGTTAGTCTCTCCTTGCTGGTTTCGAGCCACGCCTGCCGCGGCCTCGATGGCGATCGACAGGCCGGAGACCGGACGACCCGCAGGGCGAGTGCAGCGAGACCCCGCAGCGTCAGCGAAGGACCGGCGAGGGGGAGTTTCTTGTTTCGCGAGGAAGGCCGAAGGCCGGGGAAGAAACTCTCCCGACCGGTTGAGGAAGTCGGCCGGGCATCGGCCAGATCAAGCCCATTGAGAGGCCGCGCAAGGACTGGGGCGACGCAGGGAGACGTTTGGCGATCTTGGCTAGCCGCACGCCGCGGCTTCCGCTCCCCGGTCTCAAGCCAACACCCAGATGAAGGCCACCTCCTCCCTACCGATCCGGATCGACCGCCGCGCCCAAGCTTCTTGGGGCCTGAGGCCGTCGCCGCTACGAAGTCGTCGCCCGCCAACCGCCCAGACCTTATCCTCGCGCGTGCTTAGGCCATCTCACCGCACGGCCCATCCCCCGGGAACGATGGGATAGCTCAGAAATCAAACGCCTCAGATCGAACTGCGGTGGAGGGCTTGGCGCGCCGCCCCTCAAACCCTCACACAAACACCGAGACACAACGCTGAAGCGCTCGGCGGCGCATTGCGGCTCTCCACGCGCTATCTCAGAGACTGGCACCGACCAGATGGAAACCTTGAGCTGCAAGACCCTTGGGCTGAGCATCGTGACTCGAACCAAACGCCCGCTTAATGTCAGACAAGCGCCAGAAGCGGACATCTGACGGATGCCGAAGAGCAGACATCCCCATCAGGTCCCAGCGACAGCGTGTCTATGCCGGTCGCTGGCGGGAGCGACGGTTTCGTCATCGGACGCTGGACGAGATCAGGCGATCCTCTGCACCCGGACCGCGCGTCTCATCCCATCGACGTACATCATATTGCCGTCAACGATGACCTTGGGCCGATAGCGGTAGAGATACTGGTAGAAATATTGAGTCTGCCGCCAGATCGAGCCGTTCGTGAGCTGGACGACGGTATCGCCCTGCCAGCCCGTCCAGGCACCTTGAACCTGAGACTGCATGTCGTGCCTCCTAGTCCAGTCGGCGGACACGGATGGCGCGGCTCATGCCCTGAACGTGCATGAGATCGCCGGCGAGGGTCACATAAGGTCGGTACGCGTAGGCGTATTCATAGTGGTACTCCTCCTGCCGCCACACCGAACCGTTTGAAAGCTTGACGATGGTGTCGCCATCCCAGCCTTCCCAATCGTCGTCCACCTGAAGCGTCATCGCCCTCTCCTTGCTCAGACCGCGACGAGCTCGGCGAGCTTGGCCGCCACATCGCCCATGGGATCCTCGGCCGTGCTCAGCCCACTTCGCGATCCGAGAAGAGGGCTGATTTCGCGAAGCGCCTCATAGGTCGTGCCGTGCACGATCGGCACGAGCAGCTCACGCGCCAGCAAGGCCGACAATTCCTTGTCGGCGATCCCCTCCTGGGTCAGCCGCCGCAGAAGGGCGGGGGTTACCAGCACAATGCCCACGCGGGACCTCGCCAGGCCCTTGTCGATCTCTCGCAGCAGAGAGGTACCGAGGGCGACGTCCTTCTCGCTGAACCAGACCGAGACGCCTCGGGCCTCCAGCAGGTCATGGAGCTGTCTGGCCGCGCCGGCGCGATCGTCCCAAGCGTGGCAGAGGAAGACGTCGCGTCGGTCCGGCAGGACGGCCCGGTTTTCGACGCTGGCCCGGATAGGGGTCAGGGCCCGGACCTGCGCCTCGGTGTAGAGCACCGACGACCCCGCCTTGGACCATCTGGCGCGGACCCGGCCTCCGCCGCCACCTCCGCCTCCGGGCCGTGCGCCGCCGCCGAGGGAATAGGACGGCGACGAATAGGGGGAGCTATAGCCGCTGTAGCCGCCGAAACTGCGATAGCCGCGCCCCCGACACGCGGGACAGGCCGCCGCCGCGCTGGACGAGCGATGGCCTTCGACGGGCGCCGTGCATCTTGCCATGATCGGTCTCCTTTCGATGCTGGATGTCAGGCTGCGAGGTCGCGGGCGCCGACCACCTCGATGATTTCGGCCGCGATGTCCTCGACGGTGTGGGTTGCTGTGCTGCGCGCGAGCCGGTCAGCCAAGGACGGCGAGTAGCCGATCACCTCGCGCTTGGTGACGTTGTGCCAGATCGGCAGCAGGATCTGCTCGCCGGAGACGGCCCGGGTCACCAGGCCGTCCAGTTCGTATTCGGGCCAACCGCGACCGAAGAAGGCCTGGGAGAGGACGACGATGCCAAACCGGCTGCCGGCAAGTCCCCGGTCGATCTTGCGGCGAAGGCTGTCGCCGATCCTGAGCTCGAACTCGTCGTACCAGACGGACAGGCCGCCGGCCTTCAGGGCCTCCGCCAGGGGCCGGACCACGTCCGCCTTGTCTTCCGAGGCGTGGGAGATGAAGACATCGAAGGTCCGCGGATCCGCCATGTCGTCATCGGCCGGCGCGACGTCATTCGCCGGCTCCCGGACCAGAGACGGCACGCTGCGCAGCGGCGCCTCGTTAAGCGTGGGGAGCGGTCTCAGCGCCGAGCCCGGGACGACCTGGACGCCCGACCGGACGGTCCCGCGCAGCCCCTGCATGTCGACGGTGAGGTGCCAGCGACCGGAATGCGGCACGGCGAGCCGGATCGGCGAGCTCTTCGCCAGGCCTCCGTGATAGGTGTGGCGACGCCCGGACCGGAAGTTGCTCAGGTTCGAGCCGTCCATAAGTCGGACGTTGGCCGCGCTGCCGGACAGGGTCACGACGACGACGCTGCCGCGCTCGACGTGCCCGAGGTCGTAATGGGTAAAGTTCATCAAGGGGTCTCTCGGATCGGCCGTCGCCCGCCGCAACGGTCACGGTCAGATCCTAGCGATCGCCCCCGTCAAAACCTGTCACCCCCATGCTCGCGCAGGGCGCAGACCGCATTTACCCGGATCATGTCCTCCACCGTGCGGCACGGTGTTTCGAGCAGGCGCGGGCTGGCGAAGACCACGGCGCGGACCTGGGCCCGTGAGACAGCGACGTTGATGCGGTTCAGCGAGAACAGGAAGCCGATGTCCCGGGGCATCTCATCTCCGCTGGAGGTCGTCATCGAGACGAGGCAGACCGGCGCCTCCTGGCCCTGGAAGCGATCGACGGTGCCGACCCTGACTGCTGCCGGAAGCGCGGCCCTCAGGGCGTTGACCTGAGCGTTGTAGGGCGCGACGACGAGCATGTCGGAAAGGCTCAGCGCCCGCTCGTCGCCGTTCCGGTCGCGATAGGGCGTTCCGATCAGATCATCGATTGAGTCACGGATCGCCGCGACCTCCTCCGGCGATACCTGCGATCGGCCGACGTGGACGACCGGTCGCAGCCCCGCGCCCGTGAGATCGACGCCGCCGGCCCCGAGGAGCGTCTGGGCCGAGGCCCCGGCGTCGCTTTCCAGCCGGCCCTCGTAGACCGTTCGGGAGATGTAGTCGCAAACCCCCGGATGCATGCGGCGGCTCACGGGGATGAACACCCCCCGCTCGGCCGGCACGACCCGATGGCCGTCGATCAGATACTCCAGGCAGGACTCGCCGCTCCGGCCCGGGTGCGCGCCCTGGAGAGGCTGGGGCAGCTGCATCGGATCACCGACCAGCACCAGGTTCCTGGCGGCACGCGACATCGCCAGGATGTTTGCGAGCGAGACCTGGCCCGCTTCGTCGACGATCAGGTGATCGTAGGCCGCGGCGTCGTAGCGCGCGAAATGCCAGGCGGTCGCGCCCACCACGTCCGCCGCGCCGATCTCCGGGGCGTCATTGTCCTCGACAAGGGTGATGTCGGGGTGGATGTCGCCCTCGCCGTCGTCGGAGGTCTTCTGCACGATGTCGCAGGAGACGCCCTCGGCTCGCGCCCGTTCCGCCACGGCCGCCAGCAGATTGGTGATGGCCTTGTGGCTGTTGGACGACACGGCCACCCGCCGGCCCGCGCGAACCAGATCGACGATCGACAAGGCGCTCACATACGTCTTGCCCGTTCCGGGCGGCCCCTGGATGGCGAGGGTCGAATGCTCGAGGTCGAGGATCGCCGCGCTGGTCTGCGCCGGCAGGTCCCCCGCCGGGTCGATCACGCGGTCCGGACGCGGACCGGTGGCGAAGTCGGGGGGCGAACGGGTCAGCAGGGCTTCCACGGCGCGCGGCCCGGCCCCGCCGGCGATCAGGTCGTTGATCACCGCGGCGATGGCGTTGCGAAGGGTGTTGTTCTGCAGGGGCTTGGGCGGGATCAGGTCCAGCTGGTCGGGCAAGGCCCCGCGCGCCAAGGTCCGGCGCAGGGTAACCGTGCGCGTCGTCGGGTCGAGCGCGCGCAGGTCGATGTCCTCGGGCATGTCCGCCGGCTTCACGCAGGGCTTCTTGCCTGCCCGCAGCTTGGTCTCCTGCGGCGGATAGCTGTAGGTCCGCTCCCAAGACTTGGCGGTCACCTGAACGGCGGGGCCGGTCGCCTCCAGGCCCTGCAAACTGTCCAGATCCTCGATCAGGACTTCGCTCTCCTGGGCGAGACGATCGAAGATGGCCCACCAGGCGGGCTTGTCCTCTCGCGCATGGAAGTCCGACAGGTCCAGCAGCAGTTCGGCGATGTCCGGCCCCAGACGGGCGGACACGGCCTCCAGGCGCGCCTTCTGCGCCGCCCGGGCCTCGTCCTCGGCCTCGAGATTGGCCAGCCTCTCCTCCGCCGGCGACCTGTTGAGGCGCGGCCAGGGCATGTCCGCCAGCCTGACCTCCGACACAAGCCAGTCCCGCAGCTCCTGGGTCGAAATGCAGTCCGTCCTGTTGTAGGCGTGGATCTCCTGCAGGATAGCCTCGTCGCCCGTGTCCCGCCAGCGCTCATAGAAGACCACGCTGGCCCCGGCCGTCGCCACTTCTCCCTCGCGCTTCTCCCGGTAGAAGACTTCAAGGTCCTTGATGGAATAGCCGGGCTCCGACGCGATTAGGGCACCCGAGACCACCTTATACAGATCGACGAACCGGCGTTCCCGCTGAAGCTGGTCCATCGCCGCCTCGCCGATCCTGTGGCTCGACGTCAGTCGCCGCAGGGCCGCGATCTCATAGTTGGCGTAGTGATAGATGTGGGCGTCGGGGTGACGACGCAGGTGGTCGACGAAGAAGTCCAGGAGGTCCGCCACAGCCCGCCCCTCGGCGTCACGGTCGTGGGCCCAGAAGGCGCGGAACAGCCACTCGCCGCCGGACCGGAACCAGACCCCGTGCAGATATTCGAGCCCGCCCGGGAAATAGGGGTCGCCCTCGATGTCGTAGAAGAGGTCGCCATCGTTCGGCTCGGGCAGGAGACCTAACCCCTTGCCTGCCTCAGGCTCACGCAGCTCGAACGTCGGCGGCCCGCCCGCCCGTCGCGCCGACTGCAGTCGGGCCTGGACCTGAAGCCTGGCCTGGGTCGCGGCGGCGAGTTGGGGCACGCGCCCCGCATGCGCCGCGAGCCCGCCCATGGTGGTGACGCCCGCGGCTTCGAGCTTGGTGCGCTGCGACCGGCTGACGCCGGCAATGAGCGGCAGGCCGTCGGAGGCCTCCCATTCGTCGCGACAGACCGTCCGCCAGCGGCAGAGGGTGCAGGCGCCTGAAGGCTCCGAGCGGGTGGCCGGCCGTTCGGCGATGAAGGTCTCGAGGGCGCGACGCGACTGCCGGGCATAGGCCGAGACGTCGTCCAGCCGGACCGAGAAACGGGTTCCGTCGCCGAGTTGCAGGTGGGCGGACTCCGGCGCCGCGCCCTGAACCTCGTTCAGCAGATCGGAATAAAGCGAGAGCTGAAGGATGTGCTTGGGATCCGGGGACCGCTTCAGCTTGGTGTCCACTACCTCATAGGACCAGTCGCCGAGGGCCGAGGGCCGATCGACCCGCTCAAGGAAGTCGGAATAGCCGCCCCAGGCCCCGCCGAGGAAGGCACCCTGGAAAATGACCTGCGGCCCCTCGGCCATGGCCCGGCGGGTCGCCTCGACCGACGCCTCCAGCGACATCCCCTCCTTGGGAATGTCCACGATTGACCGCCCCTCCGCTTTCAGCGTCTCGAGGAATTCGAGTTCGTGGTCGTCGCCCTGCTTCTGGAGAAGTTCGGCCTCGCCGCCATCGGCCGCGGGCTCCAGATCGCCGATCTCCATATGGCGAAGATCAAGGGTGGTCGCGTGCCGGCAGCCCTTGAATCGCATGAGGTCCGAAGCCGAAAGCCTGATTTCGCCGTCAATGGTGCGCATGGGAAACCCCTGTTCGCCAAACTCATATCATGGGATGGGTGTCAAAACTTGTCGTGGAGGCCGCATGTCGCTGACCAAAGCCCAGGATCTCGTCGCCGTCGCGATGCTGGCGGCGCGGCGCAACGGCGTGACCCTCGACGAGATTGTCGAGGTCGTCGGCTGCTCACCTCGGTCGGCCCAGCGCTGGACCCAAGCTCTCATGGCCACCTTTCCCCAGACCACGCGGGACATGGACGACGACCGTCGGGCGCACTGGAAGCTGCCAGCCCGCAGCATCGCCCCCCTATTGACCCCCACCGCCGACGAACTGGCTAGCCTAACCACCGCCATCGGCGAGCTGACCACGGCGGGGCTTCTTCCCCAAGCTAGAACCCTGCAGTCTCTAGAACGCAAGGTCCGGGCGCTGATCCCGCCCCAGGCGGGCGCCCGGCTGGAGGTAGACGAGGAGGCCCTGCTCCTCGCCCTCGGCCACGCCGCCCGACCGGGGCCCAGGCCGGTCATGAACACCGCGGTCGACGACGCTATCTTCGAGGCGCTCAAGGGGCCCAGGCAGCTGCGAATCCTTTATCGCTCCCGCAGCGAGTCCGTGGCCAGAGAGCGCATCGTCGCCCCCCATGGCCTTCTGCTCGGCGTGCGCCGCTACCTCGTCGCGCGCGACTGCGCCAAGGGTGCCAGTGCTCCTCTCCAGCACTATCGGGTCGAGGAGATTCCGGAGGCAGAGGTGCTCGACGAGAGCTTCGCCCTCGATCCGGAGTTCAACATCGGCAAACACGCCGAGCGCGGCTTCGGTTCATATGAGAACCCTAGCGACTTTGGCGAAGTGGTCTGGCGCTTCACCCCCCAAGCCGCCCCTCACGCCCGCCGCTTCGTCTTCCATCCGACCCAGACGCTCGAGACCGAGGCGGACGGCTCTCTCGTAGTCCGCTTCCGCGCCTCCGGACATCTTGAGATGGGCTGGCACCTCTACTGCTGGGGCGACCAAGTCGAAGTGCTCGCTCCCGAGGCGCTGAGAGCCAGAATCCATGATCATCGACAAACGTTCGAGGCCATGCCGTGACTCACGAACGCCCGCCTCGCATTCCGCCGAGGCCACGTATCGCGCTCAAGCGCGACGCCCGCCCTCAAAGGTCGACCTTCTGAAGGTCAGCTATGAGTCAACGTCGGATATTGGCTGAGCACTTCGGACGCGAACCAAGGGCCCACTGAAGGTCGGTCATGCGCCAGAACCGGTCATTCAATCAGCTGTGGAAATGCAACATTCAGCCATGCCGTCTGAGCCCGGGAACTTCGTGTTCCGGTCTTACGCCTTTGGCGGCTCCCGAGGCGTGCCTCGCCGTGACCGTCTGCCCCTGTTCTGAAGTCCAACTGGGGGTCGTCCGCTCGCTCGCTGAGCATCCGGTTCGACAGATGCTGGCCGACGGGATGCGACCGTCGCTGCATACCGACGATCCGGCCTAGTTCGGCTCAATCACGCAGAACTACATCGCGCTCGCCCAGGCCAGTGACCTGACGCCTGCCGACATCCTCCACCTCGCCCGCAACAGCTTCACAACCAGCTTCGTCCCCGCATCGGGGGTGAGGCTTCATCTCGCGGAGCTCGACACCGAAGCCGAACGTCTGCGTGCGCGGCCGGCTTCAACCGCCGGAGCGGCTCGCCCATAATACTCCGAGCTCAGCGCCTTCTGGCGCCGCCCGCCCTCCCATCCTAGCATCTGTGCGAGTCGCAACAGGCGGCGGGGCGGAGTTGAAACCGACGCATGGCAGGCAAACCGTCGTCCAAGGCCGAAGCATGGGCGATCTTCGACCATATCGTCGCCGAAGCCGCCCCTGGAGGAGAGCACAGCAACCCCTGGGTTCGGCGCGAGGACGGGCAGCTCAGGTTCGAACCAGATTACCGCGTACTGGAGCTTCTGTTGGGCGTACCGCTTCATTTGAAGGCCGCGACCCAATCGGGCGTGCCCGCTCTCGCGCTCGATGTCTGGCTTAGCTACGAATTTCGCAGAGCCGGCTTTGATGCCGACCAGGTCTGGCCCCGCCCCAGTCACCCGCGCGTCTTACCGCCGGCCGTCGCCGCCCTGACGCGGTCTCTCCCCGCCAAGCTACGCGCCGAGGTTGCCGCGCGTATCGCGACGACGTCCTCGATCCCCGGCGTGACCACCTCGTCCGGAAACATCCTCGGTAAGAACTACATCAAGCAGGTCGATGTGATCATGACCGACTGGTCGACGGGACCCGAGTTGCTTGTCTCCACCAAGCGGATGGACTCGTCCTACGGCAAGAACGCTCCCAATCGCGTCGAAGAATCCTACGGCGACGCCAAGAACCTGAGACTTCGCCACCCACTGGCGGCGCTCGGCTTCGTCTTCGGCCTGCGCTCCGACATCCTGCAGAAGGAAGCCGCCACGGCCGAGTGGATCTTCGACCTGCTGGTCAAGCTGGGTCTGGAAGACGACGCCTATCACGCCACCTGTCTCGTCCTGATGGAATACGGGGATGACGTGGCGCTTCCCGCCGGCGAAGCAGAGCCTGCTGACCCGGGCATCCTTGAGCCAGGCCCCGCCGACAAAGACGCTGACGACGACCTGCCTCTCGCGGTCTCGGCCCCGACCGTTCTGGATGCGGTTAAACACCTCCCGAAGGTCAGAATCCTTCAGGACAAGACACCTGACGACCTCGCGCCTGGGCGATTCCTGGGGGCGATGGTCACCCGCGTTCTCGGCGCGACGCCCGTCACCATGCACAAGGAGGCGCGCCACCGCCGCGCCTCTCCCGCACCGACCTTGCCGGTGACCTGACACGACGAAACTTTGGCGTGGGGGCACCCCCCAAGACACACCGCTCCCCGCGACGGCTCAGGCGTCGTAGTGGCGCCAGCTCCGGAGCACGCTCAGGGCGGACTCGACGTCATCATTCCGGATTGGCGCCACGGCGTCGGCGGCCGGAAACAGGATCCGGCCGGCCTCGCGGGGTTCAAGCTTCAGCATCCCCCCGCCTAGGGCATGGCCTTCCAGTTCGGCGCTCAGCTTCACGAACGGCGAGGACCAGGCCTTCAGAATGCGTCCGGCATCGGCCTTCGGCTTCAGACGGACGCTATGGACCGAGTTGGTGCAGGTGCAGCCCGCCGTGTTCTTCACCAGATTGGGGGTGAACCCCGACATGTAGCTGAGGATGAGGTCCGGCACTTGAACGTCCGGGACGGCGTACCAGGGTGCCCGGTTGCGGCATTTGTAGCCCTCGCGCGCGGCCTTCCCTGCCGCGCTGTCGAGATAGCGTTTGACCGAGGTCGGCAGCTCATCGGCGCGCTGGAGCTTGAGCAGCAAGACCGCATCATCCGCCGCCTTCCACCCTCTCACCGTCGCTTCTGTCACCGCGCCGTTCGGCAGGGCCCTTCCGTTGCGGACCGTCGGATGGAGGAAGCGCCCGGGGATGTTCAGCCGACTCGCCTGACTGGGGCGAAGATGGAAGAACTCATTGGCGCCGCTGACATAGCCGATGCCGACCGACGCCAAATCCGAGAAGCGCTCGCTGTCCGGGTGGTCGGCAGCGATCCGATAGAGATCACGCACAGAGCCGCTCACCAAGAAGGGCCGCAGCCGCCGGTTCCAGACCGTACGCCACTCGCCTACCGGGATCTCCTCGGCGGGCTTAGGCGGCCGAACCGACGGCTTGAAGGTCTTGACCGCCGAGAAGCCGATCGTCGTCGCGCGGCCTCCGAACCCTTCGACGTAAAGAAGCCAGCAGTCCTCGGACAGGGTCGGGAAGAGCTTGTCGCGCACGGCGACGATCTGAACGCGCGCGAAATGATCCACGAGGTAGTCGAGAAGCGGAGCGGCATAGGGGGCGTGGCCGATTTCAGCGGGCACGACGAAGGCCATGCGGCCGCCCGGCTTCAACACGCCGGCGGTGGCGACTAGGAAGGGGGCCCAGGCCGAGGCCAGACCTGAGAAGCTCGCGCCGAGGCGATTACAGAGCGCGACCGCGCGCTCCCGCACTTCGCCTTTGAAGGTCTGGTAGCGGATGAAAGGCGGGTTGCCGGCGGCGCATTCGAACCGCTCCTTGGTCTGCGCAGCCCACTGAAAGAAGTCACCCTCGTGGACGAGCGCCCATGGTGCCCGCTCCACAGCCTGACGCGCCGAGACGGGGTCCTGCTCTATGCCCACGCTGTTGCGGTGCTGAACAATGAACGAGCCGTCGCCGCACGACGGATCGAGCATCCGGTCAGACCCGGACCCGACGGCCCACCGCGCGAGGCAAGCCGCGACATCATCGGGCGTATAGTAGGCACCGGCGTACTTCTGGCTGAGACGAGCCATCTAGAGCAAGGATCCACGAGGTCGATTCATCACGGGACGATAGCTCCGATTTCCGCACCTGTCTGTTGATCCAGCACCCTAATCCGCCCTCATGTCAGGATCGGTCGTGCTCGCCCTCGACGAGCCGTAAAGCGACGTCTAAGCCGCCGATCGGGGCCTCGGACGCAGGTTTAAAACGGGGCGTGACAGGCCTATCGAATCGACCTTGGGCTTGGCGACCGAATCACTCTTAACTTTCGGTTCACCCAAGTACGAGGACGGCCAGAATGTCCGACTTTTTCGACCGGGAAGACGACTACGAGATTATCAGGAAGTCTTTGACGACGTCCCATCTCGAAATGCCCGACTTCGCTCCCGAACCGACGCCTTCCGAGCCCGCGCCGGAACCCCCTGCTTCGTCTGACGAAGGCGCATGATCGAATGAAACAGGACGGCGAAAAACGCACTGTCTTCGACAGTGCGACCACCAGTCACCTGACGACCGCGCTTTCCGAGGTGCAGTTCGGTACGTCGCAGCCGGGCCCGCCGGCGCCGACACCAGCCAGTCCCCCAAACAGTGCGCCAGCGCCCTCAGCTGGGCCATCTGATGTCCGGACGCCCCAAGGCGAATGACCCTGCCACCGGTCGCGGCGGTCGATCTCGTTTCGGTCTGGATCGCCGCGGCGTCCCTGGCTGTAGCGGTGGCAGCCTTGGTGATCGCCTCGATCGCTTGGCGTCGCTCGGATCGCAATACTTCGGCCGGGACGCTGGTCTCGCTCTTCGAGGCTTTCCGTCACGGCTGGGACCGGTTTCTCGACGAGCCGGATGCCAAAAGGCGGGATCGAAACTTCCACGACCTGATGAACATGTTTGAGGTCGCGTGCGCAATCCATCAGGACCGGTCGGTGCACGGCGCTTCACGAGAACTTCTGGAACACTACCTGCGAGATACACTGTCGATCATTGCGAAGAACGACGGCGCACGGGCGTTAATCGCTCGAATGCGCGGAGACCCTAACGTCTTCAAGTTCTTGCGGCGCTTTTTGAAAGAGATGCGCCAGCGAGGACATCCCCATTTTATCGAACCGATGGTAACCAAGCCTGCTTCAGATGTGAGGCCAGCGGACCCGGTAGATCCGGCAAGTCCGAACCAGACGCCGCCTACTGAGCACGAGCTAGCGCCCGCGAACGCGTCCTTGCAGCAAGAGCCGCCTCGCACGTGATGGGCTGGCGTCAGGCCGGGTGAGGCCACATCAGTCTTGGAGACGACGATCTTTTTCAGCAAAGCTGCCCCTCAGCCGCCAGGCTTGCGCTCCGGTGACGCCGCAGGGTGCACCGCCTTAGGCTTTAGTCGCCTGATGAGTCCGCTGGCGCGTCTCAACTCTCGTCCGGCCCTAATCCTGAGCGCCAGTCCCGCCAGGTTGAAGCTGCGGAAGCGGGCGTCCAGTCGATCATCCTTCTCTGCGCGGTCGATTATGCCCAGGGGGTCGACGCGGCAGACCTCATGCGCCCGTCGTCCGTCCTGATCTTTCATCAGGAAGTCAGCAAGCTGACGAAGGACGCGCTGGGCTTCGCGAGTGTCTCCAACTCGAAGTTGCTCGTCGATATAATGTCCCAGCATGATGGGCGCGGCGTTCACCTGACGCAGGGCCGTATCGTCTGTGCGTCCCAGCCGGGTGACATTGGCGACGCGGCTCTGGAAACAGTGGAGCGGGTGCATAACCGGGACTTCCAGGACGCCCTCCCCCTCCGTCGTCCGGTAGGGGATCAGGAGCTCCACGGCGAGCGTCTCTAGGCCCGTACGGACCCCGATCACATTGGTGATGAAGTCGACCTCGATCCAAAGGCCATCGACCTCCGCCTCGACCTGAGCCGCATGGGGCGTGTGATCATCGAGGGATGGGATGTTGACCTTGCCCTGAAGCGCCGTCGCGAGTTTAGTGGCGGCCTGCAGATGCCCGAAGTAGTCGAGGTCCTTGGACGTGAAGGGGCCGAACTCGCTAAGTGCTGCGTCTCCTGCAGCATAGCGTTCGGCCCAGATGTTAAAGGCCTGTCCGCCGACGACGAAGGCGTTGTCATCCAGTCCCAGGATCGAGACAAGTTTGAAGACGGTTGCGGGAGGCAGCAAGATTTAGAAGGTCGTCTCAGCGACGACGGCGAATGACCGCGCCGGGGATGTCGAAACCGCTGAAGACGCCGTTCTCGCGAACGAGATCCGCGCGCGACACCAGGCCCGAACGCAGATTCGCGTCATCGCGATCGCGAGACGCTTGCTTCTCGTTCCGACGGTTTTCGAGGCTATAATTGCCGATAGGAGGCATTTCGACACCTAGTGGAGAGTGACGTTATCCCGCTCAATGCCTGAATAGTCAATGAACGCGCGCTTTACGACACTTTCCCAGCCCTCAAGCGAACAAAGCAAGGGTTTGACAGCGATGTGGCGTTCCAAAGCTTTCGCACAACCCCCAACGGAGCGTGTAAGCCTATCTTTCTCCGACCGTGCCGAGAAAACTGCCCGCTGGGCGGACGAACTCGTCCAGTCCGCCGAGTCCCTGCTGCGGGTTGGACAGGATCTGGTCGATAACTTCGTCTGGCATCATGACTTCGCCGGCGCGCGCCAATTCATGGAATCGACCCTTCTGCCGCAACTCGCCCAATTCAAACTGGCCGACTATATGGTGACGGTCCGGTCTCACTACGCAGTCGTCCTCGCCTACTGCCGGGCGTTCGATGCGGCCGACCGCGAAATGGCGCGTCTGCAGCCCTATGTCCCGGGCCTGCCGCCCTTGCAGCAGAAGGAGCTGCGCGAACAGACCAGGCTGATCGCCGAGTTGAAACGTGACGGTCCGCCGCCCCAACGGCCCATTCCTTCGGGCCTGCCCGACCGCTTCGCGCCGATGTCGGTACCCGCTGATCGGACGCCCCGGAGCGATAAGGTCGGCCGCAACGACCCCTGCCCTTGTGGTTCGGGCAAAAGTTCAAGAAATGCTGCCTGTAGTCCGCCTGCGGGCGCGCCCGCATGGTCATCACGCGCGACGGCGTCCGGGTCTGGGTGCCATTTCGACAGCCCGCAAGGCGTCGCGGAGCGTGTGGCGATCCACGGTGTAGTCCCACGGATGGCGCCCGTCGCAGAGATTGTTCCCGGTGTGTAGGAACCAGCCCGCCAAATCCCCAAGACGGGCTTCGGCCGCTTTCTCCAGTTCCGCCCGCACCTCGGCCGCGAGATCGTCCAAGGCGGCCTGAGCCTTCAATCGCCGCTCGATCTCAGCCAGATCCCGCCAAGCCCGGTCGCGCTCGGCCGGATCCGCCTCAAGCCTGGCGCGCCGCGGCGCCATCCACACCGCCCCCTCGCGGCTCCCCATCAAATAGACCGCATGCGCGGCGATCCGGTCGACCAGTTGCAAGAGGCGCTGTCGCTCGGCTTCCGCCTTCTCGGCGGCGGCCGCCGCCTCGCGGGCCTCTCGCGCCTCCACGCCCCGCCGGACCGCTCCCTGAAGGGGCAGGCCGAGGAAGTCCTCGCCGCTCCACCGTCCGCTCCAGCCGACGCCGGCCTGCAATAGGTCGAGGACGTCGTCGAACGCGTCGTACGCCTCCTCGCCGCAGAGGCGCTCCAGCGGTCGTCCAAACCCGGGGATGGGCGAGCGCTCCCACCGGGCCAGATCAAAGCCGGCCCGCTCTTCCTCGGTCGCCGTCGACAGCAGGCCTTCGAGCCGTCGCCTGGACCGCGCGAGCTGTTTGGCGCGTAGCCGCTCACGAGCCTGCGCCGCCTCGACCGCCTCGCCGAAGGACGGCCGCCGTTCCCAGCGGTCGGAATCCATCAGTTGCAACGGTCCCAGCTTGGTCACGGCCTGAAGATACTGCTTCACCAGAGCCTGGGGGCTGCGGAATCCCGGGCGGGCGCGCATCAGTGCTCGGTGGGTCTCGACCTCCAAGGGTTCCCGGAAGGCGGGGCGGACCAAGCCGCTGCGCCGCATCCATGTCGCCGCTGTCACGAGGGAGAAGCCCGGCATGTAGTAGTCGTCGATCTGATCTCCGAGAACATAGCGATGGGCCAGAGCAGCCTGCCATTCCTCCGTGGGAACCGAAAAGACCGCATCGTCGCCGACCTTGACGGCACAGAGCCGTCCCTCTCCAATTGCCCAAAGGGCTGCGATGGCTGCGGGCCCTTCGGCGTGGGAGGCGCGCGCCTTGCCGGCGTCCAGACCAGAAACCATCGCCGTCGCCAGGGCGTCGGCCCGCGCTTCGGCCTCGGCCTTCAGGGCCAGGGCTTCCTGCTCCTGCCGGGCGTTGTAGAGCCACACCCGGGGCGCCTGGCGCAGCACCGCCTCGTGGATCGCCTCAAGGGTGCGGTGCTTCCACTTCCCGAGATCGATCTCGATAGCGGCGTGGCTCCCTTTCCGGATGCGGGCGATCTTCTCCGGCCCGCAACCGTGGGTGACCTTGATCTCGACCAGCAGCTCGTGGACCTGGCCGGCCGCACCGGCCTTCCTCAGGACGACATCGGGGGTCAGCCCGTCCATCCGGTATTCGACCTCGACGGTGTCGAAGTTCAGATGGCCTTCCGGCGATACCTTGCGTTCCACGCCGCCGTATTCGGCCACGACCGCCGGCAGGTTCAGGCTAAGGGCTGCGGCAAGCGCCGCCTTGGCTTCGTAATGGGCCGACGTCTCCTGCCAGGCCCCGCAAACCCGCGCCCCCGGGTGGTGAGCGAAATGCTCGACCCGTCCCTTTGGGCCCTTCCGGGCGATCAGGGGCGAGCGGCAATCCGGCGCCGGACACAAAAGGTCTTCGTCGAAGCCGCTCTCGACCTCGCGGACGTGGACGGTGCGCCCATCGGATTTGCGAAACGCCCACACGAGGCTCGCGAACGGCGAACCGTATTTCGCATGCGCTCCATCCCTGCGTTTCGCCATCCTGCCCTCGCGCCGCCGATCCTAGAGCCGACTCACGGCACGGGCAGAGGCAAAAGCGCCAGACAAGCCGCGCCCACGTCCGCTTCTGACGTCCTCGATCACGCCGCACTCATTCCTGCGGCAGCGGGAGCCCCTCGAACCCGGGGATATTGGCGCGCGTCAGATAGAAGCGCCATTGCAAGGTCGCCTGGTCGAACACCTCCAGGCTCGTGCGGGCCGTTCCGTCCTCGCTATGGTAGATCAGGACATACTCCTGCGCTGTCCCGGTGAAGCCCGGCGTGTGAACCAGTTCCACCGTTCCCCCCAGCCAGTGTTCGTCGCGGTACTCGCCGCGTTTGGCGGTGTTGGCGATGTCCCGGAACGCCGGCTGCATCAGCACCGCCGCGGCGATGGCCTTGCGGTAGGCACCGGCGTTCAGTCCCGAGCGGCGGTCCCTCTGCGTCAAGGCCCGGATCGTCCAGTCCTCCAGGGACTGAGCTGTGATCGCGAAATCCAGCGCCCCGTAGATGGTGGAAACCAAATCGAACGGCTGCGCCTCCCGGGCCGCCTTCAACCGATTGGCCTCCCACTGCAGCTTCATCCAGATGTGCATGGCGCCGCCCGAGAGGACGATAAGGCGCTCAGGCGGACTGGCCTTCCTTCCTGCGGATTGGGATCTGTTGGCCAGGACGAGTTTCCCTATCCCGGTTCGGCGGAGGCCGTGGCGGGGTCGGTCTCGTCTGGCCAGTCGTCGGGCACGAGGGCCGGCGGCTTGGTCCAGGGCTGTTCGACCAAGGACTTCTGGAACCAGTCGTCACGCAGATTGGCGTGTTCCGTCACGATGATCTGGAAGCCCGGGGCGTCGGTCTCACCAAAGCGGCGCAACACCTCGAACAGCCGGCGCACCGCTTCGAGGTCGGCGTCCTTCTCGGTCTTCTCGATGGATCCGCCTGCCGCCGCATAGACGGTTTCGGAGGGGAAATAGACCTGGGTCGGCTGGTCGATCAGGAGGAACCGCGGCAGGGGCTGCTGCGCGCCGACAGCGAACCGATGGAGGGCAAGCAGGGCCGCCAGATGGTAGGCGAGATGGTTCTCGCCGCCGCCGGTGCGGGGCATATAGATCGGTCGGCTGGGCCGGTCGATGACGACGGTCAGATTATGGAGATCCAGCCGCGCGGGGTACTGGCCGAACTCGCCGCCGAGATCGGTGATGTAGCGCGACATGTGCATGGCGATGTTGTTCAGCGTCGAGGCCAGGCGCTCGCCGGAATCGTCCGCTCCGATTCCACTCTCGAGGTCGTCCGCCTTGGCCTTGAGACGGCGCTCTTCGGCCACAAGTCGGGCCATTTCAGCATCAGGAATGAGGTTCTCCAGGAACAGGCTGACGCGGCCCACCACCCGCGAGGCGGCGTTGTTGCGGTTGCCCATCTGGGCGATCATCTCGTTGGAGGCAATGGCCGCCGACAGCTCGATTTCCTTGGTCCGGATCTGATCGCTGACCGACTGCAGCTCCGTCCGCTGTTCGACGAGATAGGCGTCCAGAGCCGGGCGTTCCCCTCGCACCGCATTCATCTCGCCCTCGAGAGATTCCAGTTCTGCCAGCAACAGGCCGGCGATCGGGCTCGACAGGGCGAGGTTGGCCTCGGCGAACGGCCACTGCCATTCGCCGGTCTCCCGGTTCTTGGGCAGGGCCTTGATCGAAGCCAGCCGATCGCGCTGCTCGTTCGCCTCGCTCTGGAAGCCTTCGGATCTCTGGGCGAACTGCAGCGCGGCCTCGATCCGGCGCTGGATTTCACGGCGCCGCTCGCGCAGTCCGTAGAGCTCGGTCTCGATGGCGGCAACCCTTTGCCCGTCGTCTTCGGGAACCGGGGTCGGGCTCCATGCCAGGGCGTTTCGCAGTAAATCGACCACCGGCTCGCCGGCGCCGCGGTCTGAGGCGAAGATGCCGACGCTCCGGGCCTCGGAAAGCAGGCCGAGCGCGCGTTCCTCCGAGGTCTCGACAGCGCCCCTCGCCTGCTCAAGCAGTTTGCTGTTCAGCCGCCGGTCGCGCTGGACGGTGCGCAGCTGCGCCTCGAGCTCGTAGCGATTGCGCGACGACACCCCCAGCAAGATCGGCAGGGTGTCCTTGATCGCCTGCGGTTGGAACTGCTCGTTCTGCCGGTAGAAGAGCTGATCCTTGTTGGCCACGATCGTCTGCTTCTGGAACAGATAGTAGACCGTGTGCTTGATGTTGGCGTCGTAGCTTTCCCGGCTGTGCTCGAGGGGAACCGAGGTGCTGTTGTCGGGGATGCCGAGCATGCGCGAGAGCAGGGTTTCCACCCCGCTGTCGTCGTCGTTGACGAGCAGATCGCTGAATTCGGGAACGTCGATCTCGGAGCCCCGGCGCACCATGGCTGTGCTGCAGCTGGCGCGGCCCGCGCCGGGCGAAGGCTTGGCGATCAGGACCTGCTCACCGGGGAACTGGTAGATCACCGCGAACCAGCTCACCCGATCCCGGATGATGCCTTCCGGGATGTTGAAGGTCGAGCGCCCCATACAATATTCGATGATCTCGGACAGGGTCGATTTCCCTGTCGAGGAGCGGCCCGTGATTACGTTCAGACCGTCGAGATG
>JAIEQA010000154.1 GCA_019748095.1 Caulobacteraceae bacterium
CTCTACTGGGACATCGAGCTCGAACCCTAGAGCCGGGTATCCAGCCTCGGAGGAAAAAGGGCTGCCTGACAAAAAAGCCCGCCAACCTCAGCGGTTGACGGGCATTCATGTCGGAACCGACTAGCGGTAAAGGGACCTCTCGCGCGAAATGTCCTCGCTGGTGTACGGTTTCGCCTCAACATCGAAGGCAGACCAGCCGGATTCACGGTAAGCTTGACCGCGTGTTGCGGCATCAAAGCCTTGGCGACCGTCCATAAGGCTCTCGATCCGTGCTTCGTCGTCACCCGAGATCTTCACGCTGACGAGCGTGCCGCCACGACGGACACCTTCGGCGTAGACATTGGCATCCTCATCGGAATGACCGGCTTCTTTCAGCGCACCGAGAAGTCCGCCTGTCGCACCGCCTGCAGCGGCCCCCGCCGCTGCACCCACTGCGGTCGACGCGAGCCAACCCGCGGCCACCACAGGGCCGAGGCCGGGAATGGCCAGCATGCCAAGGCCGGCCAGCAGACCGGCACCTGCACCCAGCATGCCCCCGGTTGCTGCGCCCTTGCCGGCACCGTCGGCGACGTCGTTCTCACCATCCCCATTCCGGTCGCCGAGTGGCCCGGAGTGGGAGTCCGATTTGTGCTTGTGGCCCGCATGCCAGTTGTCGGTGTTATTCGACACGATGCTGATGTCATCGGCCCGGACGCCAGCGGCCTCCAGATCGGAAACTGCGTTCAGTGCCTGGGTATGGGTGTCATAAAGTCGGGTAACGGTCGCCATGAGATAGTCCTCGATTTCTGTGGGGTGGGTTAGGCATCTCGCTCTGTGCTACTGCGCGGTGACGACGCCCTTGTAGTCGACCGATACAGTGGACTGGGTGCCGGCCATTGTGGCGGGGGCCGACCAGATGCCACTCTGGTCCTGGGTCAGCGTGCCGATGCTGGTATATCCCTGCTTGGCAATCGCCTCGCGCGCCTGCGCCTCGGTGAACGAGTTTGCACCCGGCGTCAGCGTGGATTGCTGTGAGGTGTCGGTAGTGTCGATCGCGTCGTTGCGCGGCGTTTCCGATCCGGCCACGGCCGGGCCGTCCACCGGGCCGGTGTTTTCGCTGTTGCCGCAGGCGGCCAGCAGGGCGGCCGCAGCCGCCAGAGCGAAGATTGGTTTGATCATGAGCAGTCCCTTCCAAGGTTGCCTTGGGAAAGGTCCGGGGCCGCGGGTGCGTTCCCAAAAATCGATATTAAATTGATATCGAGCGCTGTTGGAGTGGCCCGGGACAGCTCTGTCGGTCGCTACGGCCTGTTCTCCCGGGAGGAAAATGCTAAGCGGTGCGAGAACGATCGGAACGCTGCCTTGCAGAGCGCGTTCCCGACGCACCTTTCAGCTTCAGGACATCCATGAAAATCCGCGTCCGTGCCGAGTTGGTCTATCGTTTCGACCCCCCGACCGACGCGATCTACAAGATCCAGGTCGCGCACTGGCCAGGGCAGACGATTCTTGAGGAGCGCCTGTCAACGACGCCATCCCAGGCGTTCCATGAGGATGAGGATGTCGACTTTGGGGCACGGACCCTGCGGGCACGGCTCGCGGGTGAGGTGGCGGTCGTCTATGAGGCACTGGTCGATAATGGCACCCTGCTCGGGTTGCCGCCGGGGGTGACCCAGCATGACTGGAACGACCTGCCGGCCGAGGTGCTCACCTATCTCTGGCCCAGCCGCTATTGCCCGTCCGACCAATTCGGGCGGTTCGTCGAGCGGCAATTCGGGTCGACGATGGGAGGGGAGAGGGTGTTGGCCATCCTCGACTGGATTACCGCCAACATCGACTATGAGCGCGGGGTTTCCGACAGCGAAACGACCGCTGCGCGGACGTTCATCGATCGTGCCGGTGTTTGCCGGGACTTCACCCATATGGGCATCACCCTGTGCCGGGCGTCCGGGATTCCGGCGCGGGCGGTCAGTGCCTTTGCCCACCAGCTGAACCCACCGGACTTTCACGCCATCTTCGAGGTCTGGCTGTCGAATGGCTGGTGGCTGGTGGATCCCACGCGCCTCGCCCCGATCGAGGGCCTGGTCCGCATTGCCTGCGGCCGGGACGCGGCGGATATCGCCTTTCTGTCCACCCAGGGCACCTGCGACCTCGTGCGTCAGTCGATCACGGCTACGGCCGGGGACGACGGCTCGCTCAAAGCAGCCTGAGTCCTCGCCGTGTCGCCTGCGACCGGTTCAGTTGGCTGAGCGTGCAGCGCGCTCCGACGCCAGCCTTTGTCGCTCGGTACGATTGTAGGCTTGCAGGGTGTCGATAACGTCCAGCTGACGCAGCAGCTTGTTCCCGGGGTCGATCAGCAACGTCGCTCCGGCGGGGACTGTGACCGTGGCGCGGTTGCCGGGCATCAGAACGGTCTGGAGCCTGCCATCAACGTCGACCTCGACCGGCATCGGGAAGGCCCCGCCGTCGCCTGTGGTCCAGGTCAGGGTCAGCCGGTCACCTTCCCGCGTCTGCTCGAGCACCGGAAGGGCTGCTTGGTAGAGATAGCCGTTGAAAAACCAGTCATAGTTCTCGCCGGTCACCTGATTGACGATGTCATTCATCTCCCGCGTTGAACCCAGACGCGGCGCGAAATTGCCCGGACGGGGGTCTGGCCGGCCATAGACCAGCCTGCGGATCACTTCGTAGAAGGCCTCATCGCCTATCGTCATGCGCAGGGTGTGGGCGATCAGCGAACCCTTGGCGTAGATGTCGCCGCCGGGTCCCTCTCCGCCGCCATAGACCTGGTTGACGGTCCGATCGGTGCCTGAGACCACCGGAAAGGCGTTGACCAGCCCTTCGCGTAGACCCTTGAGTTCGGCCTGCAGATAGCGCTCGCCATGCAGGAAGCGAGCGTAGAGCGGCTGCATATAGCTGCCCAGCCCTTCATGCAGCCACATGTCGTCCGCGTTGCGGTTGGTCAGCTGGTTGGCGAACCATTCGTGGGCGAACTCATGCTGCAGAAGCCAGTCGTAGCCGCGCCCGTCGACCCTGTACTCATTGCCGTAGGCGTTGATCGTCTGGTGTTCCATACCGAGATAGGGCGTCTCGACCACCCCCATCTTCTCATCGCCGAAGGGGTAGGGGCCGATGGTCGATTCGAAGAAGTCGAGCATCGGTGCGAATTCCGCGAATAGCCGCGCTACTTTGGCGGGGTCGTCGGAGCGCAGATGCCAATAGTGCATCGGGATCGTATTGCCGAACCGGCTCCGGTACGGTGCGGTGACCTCCTCATACGGTCCGACATTGATCATGGCGGCATAGATGTTGGGCCGGGCGATGCTCCAGCTCCAGGTCCGGGTGCCGTCGGTGTTATCGGTCATGCCGAGAAAGACGCCCGGGCCGGGCGCGGAGACATTGGCCGGGGTCGTGATGTGCATATCCAGCCTGCCCGGCTCGGCATTGGAGTTATCGATACAGGGCCAGACCAGATCGCATCCGTTCAGCTGGACTGCCGAGCCTACCCAGGGTTCGCCCGTTGGGGCCGTGGCCCAGACGAAGCCGCCGTTCCAGGGCGCGCGTGGGGCCACGCGGGGCTGACCGGCGTAAGCGATGGTCAGGGTGGGTGTATCGCCTGTCGCAAGGCCGGCCGGGATCTCGACCGTCAGGCGGCCTTCCGGATTGGACCAGAGATCCGCTGGCATGACTGTTCCATCCAGCTGGATCTCGGAGATGACGAACAGGGTGTCCAGCTCTACGGCCAGACGGTGTATGGGTTCAAGAACCGTGAAATCCAGCACGGCAACACCGGCGATGGATTTGTCCTCGGGCAGCACCTGGATCGACAGGTCGGCCTTGTCGAAGCGGACGGCCTCCTGCTCCGGGGTGCGCGGCAGGTCGGTCTGAAGCGTAAAGGCTGTGGGCTCGCGGGCAGGGGCGTTCTGGGCATTTGCCGGACCCACCGACAGGAGGGCCGATGCGGACACGGCGCAAAAGAATCGGATCATGGTGGCCCCCGGAGACTGTCGCTACAGCCTACTGCGCGGGGTCCTCGCGGCAAACCGTCAAGAAAAGAGGCCGGTGTTTCCACCGGCCTCTTGCAAGTTCTGCGCTGCGGCCGGGATCAGGCGGCGGCTTGCTCGGCAAGCTTGGCCTTGATCTGACGCTTGATGCGCTGGGCGGTCACCGAGAGCTGCTCGTCCTTGGCCTTGACGATAAACGGATCGAGGCCACCCTTGAAGTCCAGGGTGCGGAGCGCGGCATTGGAGATGCGCAGGCTGAATGACTGACCCAGAGCCTCGGATGCAACCTTCACCTTCTTCAACGACGGCAGGAAGCGACGCTTGGTCTTGATGTTCGAGTGGCTGACCGAATGGCCGACCATCGGGCCGATCCCGGTGAGTTCGCAACGACGCGACATCGTCTGATCCTTGAGGTGGCACCCGACCGCAGTATTCCTGAGAAGACAGCGTGGCAGGCGCATGAAACACAGCCGCGCGAGGGTGGACCCCCGCGCGAGAGGGGGCCGTATAGAGGAAGGTGTCGCTTGCCGTCAAGGGTTCGGGACCTCGAACCTCACCGCGGATCGTGAGCGCGTTCATGCGTCGTTCAATCGCCGCGTTTCTATGGTTAGGCTCGGGGACTGGCCCCTGGGACAATCACGCAATGATCCTGCCTACCGTTCTGACCCGCACCCTGACCATTGCCGCGCCGGCCCTGGCGGGTGCGATCCTTTTGGCGGCACCGTCATCGCCGTCACAGGCCCAGGCGGCCACGTCAGAGGTTCTGCCTGGATACTGGGAATACACGACCAGCGCCGTGGGCATCCGCGACACGGAGCAGAAATGCGTTCGGCCCAGCGAGATCAACCGCTTCTTCGGCGGCCTCTCGACCCGTCGCTGGCAGTGCGTCTATCCCACCCGTGAGGTCGGCAACGGCAATGCGCGGTTTGAGGGTACCTGTACCGATCGACGCGGTCGTCGGGTCAATGTGCGGCTTGCCGGCACCTATCAGACGGAGAATTTCCGCTTCACGGGCGGGGCCCAACTGGCGCGTGGCACGCCCTATCTGCCGGCCAGCATAACGGCACGACGACTGGCTGAGGTCTGCCCGGCCGGAGCCGAGTACTTCTGACGCCCCTCATCGCTTCGAAACTGCCGCCACCAAAGACAAACGAAAAGGGCCCGGTGATACCACCGGGCCCTTCCTTGTTCCTGCCAGCCCTTGATCAGGCGGCTTCGGCTTCGGCCTCGTCTTCGGCTTCAGCGGCCTCGGCGGCAGCAATGACAGCCTTCTTGGCACTCAGCGACTTGGACAGCAGTTGGACGGCGGCGTCCTTGTCGATGCGGTTGGCCGCAGCCACCTCGCGCGCCATCCGGTCCAGCGCCGACTCGTAGAGTTGACGCTCCGAATAGGACTGTTCCGGCTGGCTGTCGGCCCGGTGCAGGTCGCGCACCACTTCGGCGATGGAAACGAGGTCGCCCGAGTTGATCTTGGCTTCATATTCCTGGGCGCGCCGGCTCCACATGGTGCGCTTGATGCGGGCGCGGCCCTTCAGCGTGGTCAGGGCCTTGGTCACCACATCGTCCGCAGCCAGCGAACGCAGACCGGCGGTCTTGGCCTTCTTGGTCGGGACGCGCAGGGTCATTTTCTCGTGGTCGAAGGTCACGACATAGACCTCCAGCGACATGCCCGCGACTTCCTGGGTTTCGACGGCAGCTACCTTGCCCACACCGTGCGCCGGGTAGACGACAGCGTCGCCAACCTTGAATTCCAGACCGGTCTTGTTCGTCATGTCATTCCTTTCCCGGACGCAGCGGACAGGTCATCGAACACGCGGCTGACAATTGCGTCGCCGACCGGCGAAAGGCGCACCGGTCGAAAACCTTCATCGTCAGTCGTGGGAACGGATCACTCTACCTCTGGCCGACCCCGCCCTAGCAGACGGGGTTCTGTCGCAAACGCGGGCGGCGCGCATGAAACGCTCTCCGCCCGACCCAATGTGAAGGAACCTATCACAAAACGAGGCAATTTCAAAACGTCGCGTGCGGAAGCGATGACATGACAGGTCGTTCGAGCCTCGCCCGGTCCGAGTTCAGGACCCCTTGCCGGGTTCGGGGCTGAAGTATTTTTCGAACTTGCCCGTCTCGCGCTCATACTGCTCGCGGTCTGCGGGAGGGGTCCCCTTCACAGTTATGTTGGGCCAGACGCGCGCATACTGCGCATTGATCTGCAGCCATTTGCCGTCAGGTTCGTCCTCGGTGTCCGGCTTGATGGCGTCGACGGGGCATTCGGGTTCGCAGACGCCGCAGTCGATGCATTCGTCGGGGGCGATGGCGAGGAAGTTTTCGCCTTCGTAGAAGCAGTCCACGGGGCACACCTCGATGCAGTCCATGAACTTACATTTCACGCAGGCATCGGTGACGATGTAGGTCATGGGCGGGCAGTTCGTCGGCTGGCGGAAGGGACCTCGCCGGACATGGCCGGGCCGGCCCCGCCTGTCAACCGATCCGACGCGTCGGCCCGGAGCGGGGCAGCGGTGACTTGTCGCGCCGCCGACCGTCCCTATCTGTTACAGGTTCGATTGCGGATCGTCCGCCACACGACCAGACCTCAACCCAAGGAGACTGCCCATGACCTCGTCCAAGCTTCGCCCCAGCCGCTATGTTCTTTTCGGGGCGCTCGGCCTGTCCCTCGTGGCCGGCGGTGTCGTCGCCCAGGCCGCCCTGACGAAAAACCCGGCCGAAGTCCGCGCCGGCGACTATGCGCTGGATTCCGGCCACGGCAAGATCACCTGGTCGGTCAACCACCTCGGCTTCTCGACCTATTACGGCCAGTTCGTGAACGTGAAGGCCGACCTGAAGCTGAACCCCGCCAACCCCTCGGCCAGCACGCTGACCGCCACCATTCCTCTGACCGACGTGGCTCCCAACGATGACCAGTTGAAAGCCCATCTGCAGACCGCCGACTTCTTCGACACGGCCAACCACCCGACCGCCACCTTCGTGTCGCGCTCGGTGACCGTGGATGCGGCCAATGCCAATGAGGCCACGGTCGTCGGCGACCTGACCCTGCGCGGCGTGACCCGTCCGGTCACGATGGAGGTCACGTTCAACCAGGCCGGAACCGCCATGGGGTCCTACAAGACCGGCTTTGATGGCGAAGCCACGATCAAGCGGTCGGAGTTCGGCATCAACTATGCCCTGCCGGCCATCTCCGACGAGGTGAAGCTGCACATCGAGGGCGAGTTCAACATCGTCCAGTAAGCCCCCTGGAGCCTGATCGGCTGACGTGGAATCGCTTCGCGATTCCGCTGATGCCGTGAATCAGGCTCCAGAGATGAGCGAGAGCTTGATTCACGCTTTCGGCGGACCCACGACGTGGGTCCACCTCAAACGATCAAGCTCTAGCCGGGGTCATCTCCCAGCGGGATGTAGAGGGCGCGGGCCTCCGCCGGAGGGCCGCGCCGCTCGCCCAGGGCCTCGACCCGGACGACCGTGACCCGGCCGTCACGGGCAAAAACGATCTCATCGCCCGGGTGGACGACCCGGCTGGGCTTGTCGAGCCGGGTCTGTTTGCCCCGATGGGTCAGTCGGACGGCACCGCGCTCCACCAGTTCGGCCGCCAGCGACCGGGTTCTGGCGAACCGTGCGCGCCACAGCCAGATGTCGATGCGGACAGACCCGACCGGTGTCATGCGCCGGACTTCGCATAGGCGGCTGACAGACGTCGGTACTGGGGGGAGTTGAAGGCGATCACGGTCGCGATCAGCCCGATCACGCCGGCCACCGTGAAGACCAGCGCCATGCCGCGGGCCGGTCCGCGGCCGAACCAGTCGCCGATGGCGTCGGCCCCCGCGCCGTCGGTCATGAAGGGAATCACCACGAACTGGGTCAGCGGCCCGATCAGGAAGGCGGTCAACGGGGAGGCGGCCTGCTCCACCGACTGGGCAAAGCCGAACACCCGCCCCTGACGCTCGAACGGCACGACCTTCTGAAGCGTCGTCTGCTCCGCCGCCTCGGCGAAGGGGCCGAGGAACATCCAGAGGAAACAGCCCGCCGCCAGCAGGGCGATGGAGGGCTGGATCGTGAACAGGGCCGCGGTCGACCAGGCCACCAGATTGACGATCATCAGGGTCCGCAGGGGGTTGTTGCCCAGCCCCATCCTCGAGATCAGGAGGCCCGACAGGATGAAGGCGATCGATACGCCGCCCCACAGCAGGCCCCAGTGCTGGACCCGCATCATGGACAGGCCGTAGGCGTCCATCAGCGCCATGAAGACGCCACCCAGGAAGTTGTTGAAGGTGGCGAACAGGATCAGGGCGAACAGGCCGGGCACGGCCCCGATGATCTTCAGGGTCCCGGCCAGATCGACACGACGCGGCGTCGCGCTGCCGTCGGTCCCGGTCGGTGGCGGCGGCTCGTCGACGGTCACCATCAGCAGGTGAGCGAAGGCCAGGGCCGTGACCGGCAGTGCCAGGCCCAGGGCCGCGACCATGCCGCCCCAGGCGACCAGAAAGCCCGAGATCACCGAGGTCGTCAGAAAGCCGATGCCCGTGACCATGCCCACCAGCCCGTTGGCGCGGTCCCGGCGATCCTCGGCCACCATCACGGTCACAAGGGTGGGCAGGGCGATGGTGCGGATGTTCCCGGCGATCACCCCCAGCATGGTCACCGCGATGAAGATCCAGAGCACCGGTCCTGACACGGACCTGAGGGCGGCCTCCGGCGTGAAGGCCAGAATCGTCAGTGCCGCGCCATAGAAGCCGGCCGAGACGACGCTGGACCCCAGCATCACGCGCTTCTTGCGATGGTGATCCACCAGACTGCCGAACCAGAAGGCCAGCCCCGCCGTCAGCACCAGATAGATCCCGGCGATCATGCCTGTGGCGAAGACCGAGCGGGTCTCCAGATAGACCCAGAAGGTCAGGGCGAACCAGACGGTGAAGTTGGTGATATTGGCCACCAGATTGTTGGCCAGCAGATGATGGAACGGGCTCATCCGGCGTGAGAACGCCATCGGGCGGGCCCCGGCAAGGTCTCGGTCGGACTCCGGCGCGCGCGCCTCACCCGGCGGTCGACATGGACGGACGCCTCGCTCATCCGCGCCAGACCGGTGCGCGGCGGGCTCGACCGTTCCCTGAGCCTCGAATGGCCGTCATTGCGGTCCTCGGCGCAGCCCCGTCGGGACGTGAAAACGGCCCATGGAAAACCGCCAATCGGGATTCGCCAATACCGCAGAATTCTCGCCGATGCCGCAGGGTCGGTATTTGCGACGCCCCCGGTTCACGGCGTCGCCTGTTTGCGCGCCCGTCGCCTGCGCCACGCGGGCTGTGGGGGGGCGGTCAGTTCGGCCAGTTTGGCGAAGGGGGAATCCTTGTTTGCCATCACAGGCTTGCCCTCACGATCCGGCCTCTGTGCGCGGGTGGACTTGAGCGCGGTCCAGATCGGTCCGGCGGCATCGGAGGGCCAGCCGAGGGTGTCGAGCGCCTCTTGCGACAGACTGCCATTTCCGTCGCGTCGCAGCGTAGCCGCCCGCTCCAGATCGTCGACCGAAACCGCCCATGGGCCGGCGGCGCGGGCCCCGAAGGCGGACAGGGCGCGCATCGACGGGGGCGGGCCCGGCAGAGGGGTCAGGCCGTCCGGCCGCGCGCGGAAGGGCTCGGACGCCGTGAAGGCCTGGGCCATGGCGCGGGCGCGCGGCTTCAGGGCTCCGGGAAGCCAGACCGAATGGGTGCCGATCCGGATTGCGAAGGTCTTGATCGTGCGCCGCTCGACCTGGCTGAGGGCGGCGAGATCCCGCTCGACGTCGCGCCGGTCGATCACACCGCCGGCTTCCAGCAGACGAAAGGCGATGCCGCGGGGCAGGCCCTTCAGGGCCCCGCTCTCGATGGCGGACTTCAGGCGACGCAGGTCCCGCAGGGCCCGGCCGGCCTCGGCCGCCAGCCAGGCCTCGATCCGGCGCTGGGCCCGTTCCCGTGCGGCAGCCGGCCCCAGATCCCCGATCAACCGGACCCGGGGGCTGAAGGGATCGGTGTTGACGATCTTCGCCGCCAGCGCGCCGGACCAGAGCACCTCGCCCTCCGGGGTTACGGAGAAGGCCTCGTCGGCATCACTGGCCAGTTTCCCCAGCCGTCGCGCGATCTCGGGCCCGACGGCACGCAGGGCGGCCATCTTCAGCGTCCGGTCGGCGAGGGCCGAGCCGCCGGAAGCAACGGCGAACCGCACCCCCTCCAGATGACCGACCGCCTCACCGTCGACGGTGACCACGCCGTCCGGTGCGACCTCGGCCATGGTCTCGGCATGGTCGTGCAGCGACCGCATCAGGGCGGTGGTCTTGCGATCCACAAACCGCGCCGTCAGCCGTTCGTGCAGCACATCCGACAACCGGTCTTCCAGCGCCCGGGCCTGTTCGCGCCAGCCCTTGTTGCCGTCCAGCCAGTCGGGGCGGTTGGCGATGTAGGACAGGGTCCGCACGCCGGCGAGGCGGGCCGACAGCTGGTCGATCTGGCCGTCGTCGCGATCGACCTCGGCGAAGCGCGGCGCGAACCAGTCGTCGGTCAGACGGCCGCGCTTGCCGGTCAGGGCGTGGAAGACGTCGCGCGACAGCCGGGCATGCTCGTCCAGCGTCGTCTTCTGGAAGTCCGGCAGCTGGCAGGCTTCCCACAGCCGCATGATGGTCCCGCGCGACCGCCCGATCCGCTTGACCTCCTCGTCCTGCAGGGCCCGGCGCAGCAGGGTCTCGTCCAGCGCCTGACCGGTCAGTTTCAGGCCCGGCACCCCCGGCGTCTGGACCAGCGAGCGCAGCAGGTCGGGCAGGGTGTCGAAATCCAGCCGGGCGTTGCGCCATTCGATGGCCTGAACCGGATCGAACCGGTGCTCGACCACCTGTTCGACCAGATCCTCGTCCAGATCCTCGGCCTCGCCCGTGACCCCGAATGTGCCGTCGCGAATGTGACGGCCGGCCCGGCCCGCGATCTGGGCGATCTCGTGGGCGTGCAGCCAGCGGGTGCGGCGGCCGTCGAACTTGCGCAGCCCGGCGAAGGCGACATGGTCCACGTCCATGTTCAGCCCCATGCCTATGGCGTCGGTGGCCACCAGAAAGTCCACCTCGCCGGACTGGAACAGGGCCACCTGGGCGTTGCGGGTCCGGGGCGACAGGCTGCCCATCACCACCGCCGCGCCGCCGCGCTGGCGCCGGATCAGTTCGGCGATGGTGTAGACCTGCTCGGTGCTGAACGCGACGATGGCGCTGCGGCGGGGCAGGCGGGTCAGCTTCTTCGATCCCGCGTAAGTCAGCTGCGACAGCCGCTCGCGCGTGACCACCTCCAGATCCGGGATCAGCCGCCGCATCAGGGGGGCCATGGTGGCGGCCCCCAAGAACATGGTCTCGAACCGGCCCCGGGCGTGCAGCAGCCGGCTGGTGAAGACGTGACCGCGCTCGGGATCGGCGGCCAGCTGGATCTCGTCGATGGCGAGGAACTCGACCTCCCGCTCCAGCGGCATGGCCTCGACCGTGCAGACCCAGTAGTGCGGCCGGGGCGGGATGATCTTTTCCTCGCCGGTGATCAGGGCGACGGCATTGGCCCCGCGCATCCGCACGATCCGCTCATAGATCTCGCGCGCCAGCAGCCGCAGCGGCAGGCCGATCATGCCGGAGGCGTGGCCCAGCATCCGCTCGACCGCCAGATGGGTCTTGCCGGTGTTGGTCGGCCCCAGAACCGCGACGACGCGGGAGGGGCCCTGGCCTGAGGCGCGGTCACTCATGATGGGTACAAGGTGGCGATTCGGTAGGGGTTCCTCAAGCGTGACGCACCGGTCAACCGGCGCGCATTGCGGTCACGATCATCGCGGTATTGGCCAGGACATAGAGGCCCGATCCGCCGAAAAAGAACCGCTTGTCCCATTTCCGCACCCGGGCCGGACCCCAGCCGTTGCGCGTGGCGAACGTCCAGGCCGTCGCCGCCCCGATGGCGAGGACGGCCAGCAGCAGGGCCAGCAGGTGGATGTTGTCCATCAGGCCCAGTCCCGAGCCCTCGCCCACGACATCCTCGACGGAGCGCATGTTCAGAACGATTGCGAAAAGCGTCCCCGCCAGCAGTCCCAGCCTGGGGCTGAGATATCTGCCTTCCTCGTCGTGCATCAGGAAGGTCAGCAGGGTCAGGAGGGACGCAATGTAGAGCGGCGCCACCAGCTTCCAGAACGTCCAGAGATCTGATCGCTGGATGTCGATGAGGATCTCCAGATGCGGATAGATCGTCTTGGTGTCGTCTGGCAGGGTGGGGTCGCCGAAGGCGGTGGCGTAGACCTGTTCCCGGGCTCCGACGACGAAACGGGTGACCCGCCAGCCATCAACCTCCAGGTCCCGCGCCATGGATGAGCGCCGGTCGTCCCCGACATACTGGAGTGTTGTAGCGTCGTCCCTGGTGTCCTCCATGACCACCCGCAGTGTGTGGCGGTCAAAGGGGTAGTTCCGGACGTCGAAGGACTGGCGGTAGGCACCCGCAACCTTACGCTGGGACCAAAGGCCAAACGGCGTCGGATCGGCATACTCGAGGGACTGGACCTGTTCGTCCGCATTCAGCCATTCCGCCGTCTCCAGGGCATTCCTGTCGCCGGTGCAAACACTCCATGCCCAGAAGTCGGCACCGAAACGGCCGGCCCGGGTGTCGATGTCATGGAGATCGCTCAGGAAGACGCCCACTGCACACACCGTCTGGACGGGTCGGGGTAACGGGGCGGCAGAGGGCTGGGCTGACGCTGACCATGCCAGCCCGCCGAAAAGGATCACGAGAACGAACGTCCAGCAGCGCATCCATTCCCCCGTGCCCTCTGACGCAGGACCTTTCCCGGTTGCCGCCCGGGAAGCAAGATCAGGAGGCGCGATGGCGTGTCCACAGGGTTCGCATCGCCAGATAGGCCAGAAGGCCGACGGGCCCGGCCATGAGGGTCAGGACCAGCACCGGCAGCATCATCCAGTGCGGGATGCCCCGCTTGCCCGCATCCTCGATCGCCCAGCTGCCGACCCACAGGTCAAAGGCCAGATAGTGGACCCAGCCGACCAGAACTGCCTCAGGCCGGCTGAAGCCCTCGGTCAGGCCGGCGAGGGTGGTCAGGTCGCCGCTGAACCCGTCCCCGGTCAGGGTCCGGACCAGAAGCACGGTGTAGGCTGCGGCGAGGACGACCGCCACGGCGCGCGCGGCGATCACGGTCAGGTCGCGCCGCAGGGGGGCGAAGGCGAGGATGATCCAGCCCAGCAGGGCGATCGCGTTGGCGAGGCTGAACAGGGTTTCGAGGGTCATGACCGGCTCCTTGGGACGGGAGCTTAACAGGGCAGACCGGGGCACCGGAACAGGGGCGAAACGAATCGGGACCGAATCGGCGACTCGGCCCGGTTCGGGATCTGTTCACCCCAAGATATTGTATCATAACGGCGATTAACCACAATCACCGAGGCCCTCGGCCTGCGGCCGGCGGTCTGGCCGATGCGGCATGGCGCCCTGCTGCCCGGCGGCCGGGTTTGCAGGCGAAAAATCATCACGAGATCGGGAGAGACTTCCCCGCCGGGCCGTCAGCCGCTAGGTCAGCGTCCGTGACCCCGTAGCTCAGCCGGATAGAGCAAGGCTTTCCTAAAGCAGAGGTCGGGGGTTCGAGTCCCTCCGGGGTCGCCATCCACATTGACTACCCCGGGCGGGTCGATCTGCTGCGACGCGTCTGTGCGGTTTGATTTCCGTCAAGGCATCCGACGGTCCTGCTGGCGATAAGGGGGCGGTCAGGAGGCCGGTCATGCCTGCGTCGCCAACCCTCGCCAGGATCGAGGCGGGGCCCGATCCTCGTCCTGCCCAGCCCGATGAACGCCGAGGAAGATCATCATGACCCGGATCCTCATCCTGGACGGCCATCCCGATGCCGATCCGGCGCGATTCTGCCATGCGCTGGCGGACGCCTATGCGTCCGGGGCGATTGCAGGGGGACATGAGGTCCGCCGGATCCGGGTGTGCGACCTCGACTTTCCGACCCTGAGCCGACGCGATGACTGGCAGGGCCCGTCCGTGCCGGCCGCCATCGTGACGGTGCAGCAGGACATCACCTGGGCGCAGCATCTGGTGATCGTCTATCCGCTCTGGCTGGGCAGCATGCCCGCGCGTCTGAAAGCCCTGTTCGAACAGACGTTCCGGCCGGGCTATGCGTTCGGCCAGGGCGAGCGCTCGATCGGGGACGGTCGCATGAAGGGCCGAACGGCACGGATCATCGTCACCATGGGCATGCCCGCCCTCTTCTTCCGCGGGTTCTACCTTTCGCATTCGCTTGAGGCGCTCAGGCGGAACATCCTCGCTTTCGTCGGGATCGGCCCCACGCGTTCGAGTCTTGTCGGCAACGTCGAGGGGCTGGACGACGTGGCGCTGCAGCGCTGGCTGGACAAGGTCGCCGGACTGGGCCGAAGGGCGGGGTAGGGCCCGATCGGTCAAGCGGTGACTGATCGGGCCGGCGACGACGTCCTGGCGGTCGCCACGCGGGGGCCCCGTGCCGGTGTCACCGCCACTTCGACCCTTCGCCGTGGCCGCCCGTGCTCTCCCACTCGGGAGGCGCGGCCTTGTGGACGAACTGTTCCGAGACCAGCCAGCCCTTGAACGGCCGCAGCACCAGCAGGCAGGCCCCGGCGATCAGGGGGAAGGTGAAGGCGAAATGGACCCAGATCGGGGGGCGCACCGTGAACTCGAAGGCCATGAAGGCCACCATGCCGAGGACCCCGATGGCACTCATGGCGAAGAAGGCCGGGCCGTCGGCCGGGTCGGCAAAGCTGTAGTCGAGGCCGCAGGCGGGGCATTCGTCCCGGATGGTCAGATAGCCCTTCAGCAGGGGCCCCTGACCGCAGCGCGGGCAACGGCAGCGCAGACCGGTCGACAGGGTCGACAGGCGGGGCCAGGCGGTGGGTTCGGGGGGGGTCATGTCTGCTCCTGACGCCGTGGATATCGGCCTTTGTCTTCAACGCATCAAGGCCCGACCCGGTCACACCCCGTTAACCGGGCCGAAAGGCCGATCGCGCGAATGTGCGCGCGCATGGCCCGCGCGCGCTCCAGGACCGCAATCGGACGAACCACGGTGGCGCTGGGCGCTGCCGGGACGATCGCGTTCGCCCCGATCGCGGGGACGGTCGCCCCGGTGCTGGCCCAGGAGGCCGAGGCCGCCCTGGATCCGATTACCATCCGGGTGGGAGCCAATGACGGCTTCACCCGGATCGAGTTCGCCGGGGTCGTTGGTGCCCGCTCACGCATTCGCCGCGAGGGCCAGGCCGTGGTGGTCCGGATCGGTTCGACGGCTGCCCCCGATGTGTCGCGTCTGAAGGTCGATCCGCCGCCGGGCGTGGCGAAGGTCGAGACGCGCGCGGTGACCGATGCGACCGAACTGGTCCTGACCCTCGCCGAGGGGGGCGATGTCCGGTCGGGCACTGCCGATGGCGCCGTGTGGCTGAACCTCTATCCCGCCGGGGAAACGCCCCCCGTGGTCGCCGCCGCGCCGGGTGCCGCCGTGCCCGCCGGCGGCACCGTGCCCGTCACCGCGACCAAGGGTGCCGATCGGGTCAGTCTGACCTTTGGCTGGGCCGCCCCTGTGGGGGCTGCGATCTTCCGTCGCGGGGATGCGGTCTGGATCGTGTTCGATACGGCAGCCCGGATGAATATGGCGGCCGCCCGGGACCTGGGCCCCGCGGCCGATGCACGCTGGGCAGTGGGGCCGGACTATACGGCCATGCGGATCTCGGCCCCGGCGGAGCTGGCGGTGTCGGCCTCGGCCGAAGGGGCCGAATGGACGGTGACGATCGGCGGACCGTCGGCGGCGGCCTCGGGCATCGCTGTCGATCGTGACGACCGCGCCGAGACCGCCCTGGTGGCGCGGATGGCCGGGGCGACGCGCACGGTGTGGCTGACCGACCCCATGGTCGGTGACCGGTTCGCGGCGGTCACGGCCCTGGCCCCCGGCAAGGCCTTTGCCGACCGGCGCCGCAGCGTCGACCTGACCCTGCTGCCCACGGCCCACGGCCTGGCGGTTGAGACCGCCACCGACGATCTGATGATCCGGGCCGAGGGTGATCTGGTCACACTGTCACGTCCCAAGGGTCTGATCCTCTCGCCCCCCTCCATGGCGCTGGAGGCCGCCGAGGTCGCCGCGCCCGAGACCCCGCGCAAGGCGCAGTTTCCGGCGCTGATCCTGCCTGAATGGTCCCACTCCGGCGAGGAAGGCTTCCTCGCCCGGCACCGCAAACTGCAGGATGCGGCGGCCCTGGAGTCGATCGCAGCCTCGGACAATCCGCGCAGTCCCATCGAGGCCCGTCTGGCCCTGATCCGGTTCCTGGTCGGGTCCGGTCTGGGCTTCGAAGCGATCGGCGTGGTCAACGCCATGCTCGCCCAGACGCCGTCGCTGCAGGGCGAGCCGGAGCTGCGCGGTCTGCGCGGGGCGGCCCGGGCCTCGATCGGACGGCTGGAGGATGCGGCCCTCGACTTCTCGGCCGGTTCGCTGGCCGGGGATCCGTCGACCCGGGTCTGGCAGGGCTGGCTGGCCACCGAACAGGGCGACTGGGCGGGCGCGCGTCAGGCCTTCGCCGCCGGGGCCGCCGCGATTGATGATTTTCCACCCGAATGGCGGGCCCGGTTCGGGGCGGCCCATGCCATGGCGGCGCTGGAGACCGGCGATCTGAACGCCGCCCGCGCCCTGCTGGCCTACAGTTTCTCGCAGGACGCGCCGGCGGCCGACCAGCTGACGGCCCGGCTGGTGCAGGCGCGGTTGTTCGAGCTCGAGGGGGCCACCGACCGGGCGCTGGCGGTCTACAAGGCCGTGGGGCGTGCGCCTCTGGACGGGATCGCCACCCCGGCCAAACTGGGGGTCATCCGCATCGAACTGGCCAGGGGCACGCTGAAGCCGGTCGATGCCGCCGCCCAGCTGGAGCAGCTGAAGTGGCGCTGGCGCGGGGATGCGACCGAACTGTCCGTCATCCGAACCCTGGGCGGGCTCTACACGTCCCAGGGCCGCTATCGGGAGGCGCTGGATACGCTGCGGGGGGCCGGCAAGCGGATGGGTGACCTGCCCGGGGCCAGCGAGCTGCAGGCGGACCTTTCGAACGCCTTCCGGGCCCTGTTCCTGGACGGGGCGGCCGACGGGCTTCAGCCGGTCCAGGCGCTGGCGCTGTTCTATGACTTCCGCGATCTGACGCCGGTCGGAGCGGACGGCGACGAAATGGTGCGCCGACTGGCGCGGCGGCTGGTCGATGTGGATCTGCTGGATCAGGCGGCCGAGCTGCTGAAGTACCAGGTGGACAACCGGCTGGAGGGTGTGGCCAAGGCCCAGGTGGCGACGACCCTGGCGACGGTGCTGCTGATGGACCGCCAGCCGGAACCGGCGCTGCAGGCCCTGTGGGGGTCGCGGACGACGCTTCTGCCATCGGCGCTGAATGCAGAGCGGCGTGCCCTGGAAGCACGGGCGCTGATGGATCTGGGCCGGTTCGACCACGCGCTGGAGACGCTGGGCGACGACCGGTCGCCGGAAGCGCAGCAGGTGCGGGCAGAGATCCTGTGGAAACAGCAGGACTGGGCAGCCGCCGCGACGCTGTATGAGGCCCGTCTCGGGGACCGGTTCAGGGATACGGCGACGGCCCTCACGGCCGATGAAGAAAGCCGGGTGATCCGGGCCGGGGTCGGCTACTCGCTGGCGCGCGACACGACTGCCCTGACCCGGCTGTCGCGCAACTACGAGCCGTTCAAGGCCGGGGCCCGATCAGGGGCTGCGCTGCGAATCGCACTGGATGGTCTGAATGGAATGGAGGGGGCCGCGAGCGCCCAGGACTTCGCCGGCCTGACTGCCAGCGCGGACACCTTCACCGGCTGGGTCGCCCAGATGAAGACACAGCTGAGAGAAAGAACGGGCGGGAATCGCGCTGCCGCGACGCCCGCCCGTCCCGTGCCACCGGCGGCCGCGACAGGCGCGGCCGGCCAGGGTTGACCGTCCTATTTGTTGACGGCGTCCTTGAGCGGCTTGGAAACGCGGAAGCGCACAGCCTTGGATGCGGCGATCTTGATGGTCGCGCCCGTCGCGGGGTTGCGACCCTCGCGCGCGGCGCGCTCGGCGGTGTCGAACACGCCCAGGTTTGAGATCCGCACATCACCGCCGTCGATCAGCGACGAGTGGATGTTCTTGACGATGGCTTCCAGCACGCGGCCGGCGTCGGCCTGGCTGACACCGGCGTCCTTGGCAACGGCGGCGATGAGTTCAGCTTGAGTGGTCATTATGGGTCGTTTCCCGAAAAGCTCGCCCCGAGTCCCGGGGCGACGACGGAGGGATCAACACGTCTTTTGGGGGACTTGGCAAGGGACTTCGACGCGCAAAGCCTTTGAGGGTGGGGATTCAGCCGCTTCCGGACGCCTGCCGGAAGCTCTCGACGAGGCTTCCGGCCACCAGTCTCCAGCCGTCGACCAGTACGAAGAAGATCAGTTTGAAGGGCAGGGAGATCACCACCGGCGGCAGCATCATCATACCCATGGACATCAGGACGCTGGCGACCACCAGATCGATGACAAGGAACGGAACGAAAAGGAGAAATCCGATCGTGAAGGCCTTCTTCAACTCGCTGATCATGAAGCTGGGAATGATCACCCGCAGGGGCAGTTCAGCGGCCGTCGCCGGGGGCTCGATCCGGCTCAGGCGGGTGAACAGGGCGAGGTCTCCCTGGTCCACCTGGGCCAGCATGAAGGTCTTCACCGGTTCGGAAGCCAGATCGAACGCCTGGGGCAGTTCCATCTGCTGATCCATCAGGGGACGGATGCCCGAATCATAGGAGTCCTGCCAGGTCGGAGCCATCACGATGGCGCTCAGGAACAGGGCGAGGGACACCAGAACCGCGTTCGGCGGGGACTGCTGCATGCCGAGCGCGGTGCGCAGCAGACTCAGCACCACGATGATCCGTACGAAGCTGGTGGTCATGATGACGATCGAGGGGGCCAGGGACAGCACCGTCATCAGTCCGACCAGCTGAACCACTCGTTCGGTCAGCCCGGCACCGGTGCCGAGGTCCACATTGATGGCCGCACCGGTCCCGCCCGCTGCGGCGGCGTCCTGGGCCAGTGCAGCCAGTGGCCAGGCCAGGCAGATGAGGGTTGTCAGCAGGGACAGTTTCAGCGCGCGGCCGAACTCGGCGCGTGAGGGAACCGCGAGCCACTTCTCTTTCGGCACCGCGGGCGAGAGCCGTCGGGTCCGGTTCACTTCCCGACTCCCCGAGGCTCGATCAGTTCACGCCCCTCGCCGAGGAGGATCAGTCGCTCCTCATCGTCGACGCGCACCAGCACCAGTCGTCGCGCCGGATCCAGCACCAGGGTCTCGACGACCCGGAGCCGGCGCTCCCCGCGCTCGGCATTGAGCCTGGCCATGATCTGCGGCGCATAGCGACGGGCGGCCCAGGCGGCGAGGCCGATCAGTCCGAGGGTGAACGCCAGGCCGAAGATGGCGCGGGCGAGATCGAGGAAGTTCATTCTGAAAGGCCCTCGGCAAGACCCGGCAACCTTTAACCATCGTGGTTAACGTCGCGTTTAGATAAGGTGTCGTTAACCATGGAGGCGGCATTTTCTGCCGATCCCCGGCCACAGAGGGCCTGAACCTCCGAGGGCGATCACCATGAGCGTCACCAACGTCTCGCTACTGAACCAGATCAAGGGCCGCCTGACCTGGCTGGACGAGCGCCAGCGCGTGGTCGCCCAGAATGTCGCCAACGCCGATACGCCGGGCTATGTGGCCCGCGATCTGAAGGCCCCGACGGACTTCGCGGCGGCGTTGCGGAACGGCGGTGGATTGCAGATGCGCCAGACGGCGGCGGGCCATATGCCGGTCGGCGGGCCGAACGGCACGCCGGTCGCCCGGTTCACCTCTCAGGCCTCGCCCGATTCCGAGACCACGCTCGACGGCAATGCGGTGGTGGTTGAGGAACAGATGTTGAAGATGGCCGAGAGCCGGATGGCCTACGACGCGGCCATCGGCCTCTACACCAAGTCGATGGCCATGCTGCGTCTGGCCGCCAAGGTTCCGGGCCGGTGACGATTTTGGGAGACCTGTAGATGTCTGATCCAATCGACGGCCGCGGCGGCACCCAGCGCAATCGCGCTATGGCGGTGGCGGCCTCGGCCCTGACCGCCCAGCAGTCCCGCATGCGGATCATTGCCGAGAACATCGCCAATGCGGAATCGACGGCCCGGACCCCCGGCGGCGATCCCTATCGTCGCCAGATTCCGGTCTTCGAGGCTCGCGGTATCGACGGAGCGACCGGCGTTTCCCTGGCCGAGGTTCGGCCGGACCAGAGCGATTTCCGCCGTGAGTATGACCCGACCCATCCCGCTGCCGACCCTGAGGGCTATGTCCTTCGACCGAATGTCGACACCCTGATCGAGGCCATGGACATGCGAGAGGCCCAGCGGGCCTATGAGGCCAATCTGAACGTCATCGAGACGGCGCGGTCGATGGAAAGCCGCACCCTCGACATTCTCAAGCGATAGGGACTAGCCGATGAATCCGTTGATGGCGGCGCGGGCCTATGCGGCCACCCAGGGAACCGGCGGGGCGACGGCCGGCGCGGCGGTGGCCGGCGGTGGGCCCGAGTTCTCGCAGCTGGTCCAGGACGTCATGAGCAATATGACGCAACAGACCCGCGCGGCCGAAAGCCAGATGATCCAGACCGTTCAGGGACAGGGGTCCATGATCGATGTGGTCACGGCCGTTTCCAGCGCCGAGGCCTCGCTGGAGACCGTCATCGCTGTGCGCGACCAGGTCATCTCTGCCTATCAGGAAATCATGCGGATGCCGATCTAGGCCCTATCGGGGCTGGACGTCGAAGGCGATCGTCAGTCGCTCGCCCTCGCCTGTGAAGGGCTGCGTCCCGTGCCACATCCAGGAGGGAAACAGCACGACGCGGCCGGGGCGGGGTTCAACCCAATACTCTGCGGGAAGGTCGAGGCCGACGCCGAGGCGGACTGCGCCAAACCGTAACCATCCCGCCCGGAGGGCGTCCGGCGTCGGCGTGGGCACGACAACGTGCAGGGCCGAGGAGACCCAACCCTTCGGGTGGATATGGTCCGTGTGCCGTCCCCCTTCGCGAAGGCGGATCGACCATGCGCCGCTCATCTCCCAGCCCGCAGCCGTGCGGCGCTGGCTCATGGGATCGGTTTGGCCCTGCATCGCATCCACATAGGCGCTGACCGGGGCGTCGAGGGCTGCAAAAACAGCGTCCAGCACGGGGTCCCCCGCCCATCGGGGATCGATCGGGGCCTGGGTTCCCATGCGGACCGACTGGTCAAAGGGATGGGTCTGAAAGGCATGTAATCGACCCAGGGCCTCACCCGCCTCGGCCATCCAGGGGGCCAGATCCGTCCGCGGCTCGGGGGTGGGCACGGTGTAGCCCCCGACCAGCGTCTCGTAGTCGGCCGGGGTCAGGGCGCGCGGATCGTGCAGGAGGCGCCAGGCCGTGTAGCGCAGGGCGATGGCGTATTGATCCAGCGGCACGTCCTGCAGGTGGGCGTCCAGCATGGGCAGGGCGTCAGCGACGTGCCCGCAACCCATCAGAGCGGTAACCACCGCCAGCCTCGCCTCCGGGGCCTCGGGGGCCGCCTCGAGCGCTGCGCGGGCGTGGGTGAGGGCGAGAGGGGGATCGAAGCCGCCGGCAGCCCTGGCGGCGGCCAGATGCAGTCGGGGACCGCTTTCGGGCCCCAGATGCGCGAGCAGCCAGTCGTAGGACGCCCGGTCATCCTGCATATCAAGCCTCGCCGCAGCGCCGAGGGCGATCAGGGGTTCGTGTAGCGCGGCCGGGACGTTTGTAGTGTCGAACGGGCGCATGGCCGCTGTGGCGTCGGCTGTCCGCATCCAGATCAACTGGGCCAGATCCCGGCGCGCCTCGATCTGGCCGGGGCGGAGGCGCAGCGATTCCCGATAGGCGCTCTCTGCGTCGGTCAGGCGACCCAGAGCCTGAAGCGCCCGCCCCAGGACAAGCCAGGTCTCGGGAGCCTTTCCGCCCTTGTCGATGGCCCGCTGTGCGGCCTGGGCGGCTCCAAGGACGTTACCGAGATCGCCGAGCGCCGCCGCCAGATTGTGCTCGGCCACTGCGCTGGCCGGATTCGCGCTCACGACCCGTTCGAGCAGGGGGACGGCGGCAGCGTTGCGGCCGAGTTGCCGCAGGGCGCTGGCGCACAGCCGGACGGCCTCGGGTGCCGCCGCCGGGTCTGTGGCGGCCGTCTGCAGCCTGGCCAGGGCCAGATCCGGTCGTCCACGGCCCAGGTCGGCCTGGGCGGCAGCGATTCGGTTTGGCCAGTCCGGGGTCAGGTGATCGAAGAACATCGGTCACACTGAACACGAGCGCTGTTCTTCAGAAAACCACCGTCTGCGACGGGGGCAAAAAAAAGGGGGGCGAGCCCGAAAGCCCGCCCCCCCGTTTCAACATCGCCCGGCTCTAGAAGCGCAGGGTGATGCCACCCGTGTAGTAACGACCGATGGTGTCATAGGTCTGCGGGAAGGTGTTCCCGTTGTTGAACGCGGTGTTGCCCACGCCGCTGCCGAGGACCGGCGGCTGCTCATCCGTCAGGTTGGAGACCGTCACGGTCAGACGGACCGCATCGTTGAGATCCCAACGCCCCGTCAGGTCGAAGTAGTTGTAGGCGTCGATCGAGGCGGCCGCGGCCGGGAAGACGGTGCCACCCGGCTCCTCGATCACGTCGTCCTGATAGCGCCACTGCATCGACAGGCCGAAGTCGCCCAGGTTCCAGGTCGCGCGCGACGTGGTCTTGATCTGGAAGTTCGGCTGGACGCAGGCCACCGAATAGTAGCCGTTGCAGTCGCGGTTGATCGAGGTCGGCGTGGCCTGGAACTCGTTCGTGTCGACATAGTTGGCGCTGAACGACAGGTTGAGCGTGCCCCAGTCGTCGCTCAGCCCGAAGTCGGCCAGGTCCATCCGGTAGTTGGCGTTGAAGTCATAGCCGCTGGTCTTGATGACCCCGAGGTTCGAGGAGACCAGGGCGATACCGGTCGCCTCAACCCCGTTCAGCGTGCCGTTGTTCGGGTTCCGGCCGATCAGGGCGCACTGGGCGTTGAACGTAAGGCCCGCGTTGATCGCCGTCGAGTAACAGCCGTTCAGAACGTCCGTGGAGCTCTGGCTGGAAACCGAGCCGTTGACCTCGATCTCGTAGTAATCGAGCGTCAGCGTCAGGTTGTTGATGAACGACGGCTGCCAGACAGCACCCAGGGTGACGGTGTCCGCTTCTTCGGGCTGAAGGTTCGGGTTGCCACCGGTCAGGATGTTGATCTGGCCTGCGCTCGGAACCGGGACGACGCCGATGTTGCCGGTAGGAACGCCGGTCAGACGGCACAGGTTGGACAGCGTGCCCGGGGTGTTGGCCTGGCCGGGATTGATCAGGGTCCCCTGGCAGGGGTCGGCGGCAAGGTTGCCGAGACCGGTCACCTGCGGTGCGAACAGTTCACCGATGTTCGGGGCGCGAACGGCACGCTGGAACATGCCGCGGAAGCGCAGACCATCGACCGGAACCCAGTCGCCGCCGATCTTGTAGCTGCCGTAGTCGGTCACGCGGCCGGCGGTTTCGAACTCCGAATAGCGATATCCGGCCTCGATGTTCAGGGACTGAATCAGCGGCAGGTCGCTGAGCAGCGGGATCAGGGCCTCGACATAACCTTCGGTCAGTTCGAAGCGGCCCTGGCGATCCGGGAACGGTGCGCCGGTGCCCAGGACTTCACCCTGGATCTGCGACGGACCGTCCGCGCGGGTCTGGGCGCGGCTGGCGCGATATTCCAGACCGAAGGCCAGCGCGATCGGATCGGCAGCGAACGGGCTGCTGAAACGCTCGGGCAGCGAGCCCGAAACCGAACCCGAATACACTTCCTGGTCGACCGAGGTCAGGTTGATGGAGCTCAGGTTGATGTAGTTGAGCATCGCCTGGGTGATCGTGCCTTCGGCACCGAACACGTTCAGCGGCACGCAGCCGGCGACGGCCGTGCCGACAGCGGTACCCGTCGACGGAAGACAGGAGGTCGCCGACACGGTGTTGAGCGAGTTCCGCAGCTTGGACAGCGAACCCCAGTTCTGACGCGTCAGAACCTGATCGGTCTCGCCGCGCGACATGTAGACGTCATAGTTTCAGGTTTCGCTCAGATCGCCGCGGAAGCCGGCGGTGAACTGGAAGGTCTTGTTCTCGTTCACGCTGAAGCGAGGGCCCAGTTCGGTGAAGCGACGGTTGATCGTCAGGGGAACGATGGTCGTGCCGAGGGCACCGGAGACGCACTGCGCGGCCGGGATGTTGCGCGCAGCGCAGAGCTGGTTGCGCATCGTGGTCGGGATCAGCGGGTTGCCGATCGGCACGCTGAAGGTGTTGCCGAAGGTGCCCGAGGCAGCGGCGTCCGTTGCAACGTCGCTGCGGACATACATCAGGTCCAGATAGGCCTCGAACATCGAGTTGACCTCATAGGTCGCGCCCGCGTTCAGCTGGTAGCGGTCCAGCGGAGTCTGGTAGAGGTTGTCCGGATTGAAGTTGAAGCCGGCGGCGTTGGCCGGCACGAGCGCACCGGTCACCGGGTTGATTTCGGCCGAGCCCTGGCCGACGCCGGTCCCGCTCGGAAGCGCCGTCCCGCCGGCGAGAGTTGTGGTCTGGAAGAAGGCCGGAACGGTCGTTCCGGACCCCTGCGGCAGGCCGTTGATCGCGCCGATGGCGCGCACGCCATAAGGGCGCCGGTCCTGGTTCAGGCGGCCGTTCTCGGTCCAGCCGATGCTGGCGAAGGCGTTGCCGCGGTCATCGGCGAAATTGCCACCGACCGTCAGGTCATTGCGGCGACGCTCTGCGTCACCAAATTCCGAGATGCCCCAGCTGCTCTGGAACTCGACGCCCTCGAAGTCGTCCTTGAGGATGAAGTTGACGACGCCGGCGATGGCGTCGGCACCGTAAACGGCCGATGCGCCGCCGGTGACGAGGTCAACGCGCTCGATCAGGGCGATGGGGATGGAGTTGGTGTCGACCACGCCCGCGAGGTTGAAGGGAACGACACGACGTCCGTTGACCAGAACGAGGGTCCGGTTGGTGCCCAGACCGCGCAGGTCGATGGTGGCACCGCCGCCCGAACCGTTGTTCACGCCCGGGCCGATGGCCGGAAGCGCGACCGGCAGATCCTTGATCAGCTCTTCAACCGAGAACGGCTGGTCCAGGGCGATCTCTTCGGCACCGACCGACGACACGGGGCTGGAGGCCTCAAAGCCCGGCTGACGGATGCGCGAACCGGTGACGACGATGTCGTCGACGGCGGCAGCGGCGTCCTGATCCGCGTCCTGGGCGAATGCCGGGAAGGCCCCGAGGGTCAAAAGCGATGCGCTGATCAGAATCGTCGACGCCCTGAGTCGCTGCTTCGTTTGGCGGAAGTTCATAGGGTGCTCCATTTTGGCTTCGGGCCCATGCCGGATTACGGCCCATTGGCCGCGAACATATCGACGGGCTCACCGGTGTCCATGTTCAAACACAAAGCTGTCGCTATAATGTTTGGTTGTTGTCGCGTAGCCGCCACAGTGGGATCATCGGTTTGATGATGGGACCATCGGTTTCATGTCTGGGATCATCGGTTTCATGTTTTTGCGAACGACTGTCGCGTGCCTGACCGTCGGGGCCTGTACCCTCGCGTTTGCCGCCCATAGTCAGACCGTGGTGCCAAGGACGAGGGCGGTGACCGACCTTGTCGCCTGCCGGACGGTCGTTGCCGATGCGGACCGGCTCGGCTGCTACGACCGGCTTGTGGCGGCCCTGGATCAGGCCGAGGCCACTGGCGAGGTCGTGGTCGTCGAGCGCGGCCAGATCACCGAGGCCCGGCGGGCCCTGTTTGGCTTTTCAGTGAATCCCCTGCCGTTGTTCGCGCGGGGTGCCAGCGAGGAGCCCATCGAGGCGATCCAGTCCGCGTTGCGGCGCGCCAGCCAGGGCAGTTCAGGCAAATGGCTGTTTGTTCTGGAGGACGGGTCCGTATGGCTGCAGACCGACAGCAATGCGCTGGGCCGGTCGCCCCGCCCCGGGGCAGACATAAGCGTCCGTCAGGGCGCGGTCGGCAGCTATCTGTTGAGTGTCAACGGTGCCCGGTCGGTGCGGGTGCGGCGCCAGGAGTAGGTCCGTGTACGCCCGGGCTACGGTCGCGCCGCACGGATGGCGACGCCGACGGTCCCTTGGGCCACGACCAGTCCGGTGTCCGTGTGGACCTCGGCCGAGACGACGGCCTTTCGCGCGTCGTGCCAGGTGACGGTCCCGGTCGCCTCGAGACGCGCCGTATCGCCCGGAGCCCCGTTCAGGAAGCGCAGGGTCAGGTCGGTGGTGACCAGGGTCTGCCCCGGTTTCAGGAGCGTCATCACCGCGGCCCCGCCGGCCATGTCGATCAGGGATGCGGTGACGCCGCCGTGCACGAGCCCCACAAGATTGGCGTGGCCGGGGTCGATGTCACAGGCCACCCGGACAAGGCCCTCACGGGCCTCGACCGGATACGCGCCCAGTCGAGCGGGAAACCCTCCCGCCTCGACGCCCGCCACCATCCAGCGCCGCAGCAGTTCGAGGCCGTCCAGGTCGGGGTCGAGGTGGAACCGGACGGGGGCGCTCACGCCGTCCACGCGCGGCGGCCGGTCCGGGCGGCGAGCCGGTCCAGGGCGGTCCAATACTCCCGCTCAAGTTGATCGACGACATCACCGACCGGCTCGATCGCCCTGACAGCATCGATTCCCTGACCGGCGGCCCAGATGTCGCGCCAGCGCTTGTTGTCGCCGCCGGCGACGTAGCTGCGCTCGGCAGGCTCACCCAGATTGTCGGGGTCCTGACCGGCGGCGAGCAGGGACGGCTTCAACCAGGACGCGGGCGTGCCGGTGACCGCCGCCGACACGACCAGGTCATCCGGTCCGGACTCGACCACCATCTGTTTGTAGGCCGGCTGGGCCAAGCTTTCGGTCGTCGCCAGAAAGCGGGTGCCCATATAGACGAAGTCCGCCCCGGCCGCGATCGCCCCGGCGATCCCGGCCCCATCCCCGACCCCGCCACCGACCGCGATATAGCCGTCGAAGAAGTCGCGGACGGCGGAGATGAAGGCGAAGGGCGACAGATGGCCCGTGTGCCCGCCGGCCCCCGCGCTGACGCAGGCGAGACCATCGACCCCCGCCTCGGCCGCCTTGCGCGCCAGCTTCATCGAGATGACGTCGGCGAACACCAGCCCGCCATAGGCCTTGACCGTCTCCATCACCGGGCGGGGTGAGCCCAGGGCGGTGATCACGACCGGTGGCCTGTACTGCGCCACCAGCCGCAGGTCCTCGGCCAGTCGGGTGTTCGTGGAATGGGTGATCATATTGGCGATCCATGGCCCGTCGCCGGGCTGAAGCGCCCCGGTGATCTGATCCATCCAGCGGTCGAGATCCTCGACTGTGCGACAGTTCGGGGTCGGGAAGGCGCCGCCGATCCCGGCCCGGCACGCGGCGATGACCATCTCGGGCCCGGACACCAGAAACATGGGCGCGGCGAAGACGGGCAGGCGCAGGGTCTCGAAAGGCGGTGTCATGCAGTCCCGGTCGGGTTGAGGCGGGCGCGCAGGTCGCGTTTCAGCACCTTGCCCACCGGGTTTCGGGGCAGGGCGTCGAGGGTCTCGAGCCGTTCGATCTGTTTGTAGACGGCGACCTGTCGCTCTGTGGTCAGGAAGCGGTTGATCTCGCCCAATTCGGCCGTCTGGCCGGGCCGGAAGACGACGAAGGCCGCGAGCCGTTCACCCAGGTTCGGATCGGCCGCCCCGACCACGGCCGCCTCGGCCACCGCCGGATGGGCCACCAGATGGCCCTCGATCTCTTCGGACGAGATGTTCATCCCGCCCCGGATGACGATGTCCTTCAGGCGGCCGACGAACTTCAGGTACTGCAGCCGGTCGCCCGACAGTTCAAACAGGTCACCGGTGCGGAACCAGCCGTCTGCATCGAAGGCGCGGGCATTCATGTCCGGCGCGCGCCAGTAGCCGGAAAAGACCGTGGCACCCTTGATCCGCAGCTCGCCCGGTTGACCGGCCACTGTGATCTCCTGATCCGTATCCGGGTCGACCAGCCGGCCCTGTATCCGGTCCTGCAGCATGGAGTTCCAGCGGTAGCCCTCGGCGAGGCGCGGGAACAGGGTGGCCCGCTCGGCCGGGTCGGGAATGTCCTTGAGGCTGGAGGGGAAGGATGCCCCCTCGTTGGAGCCGAAATAGTTGACGATCTGGACGCCGTGTTTTTCGTGGAAGGTCCGCACCATCCACTCGGACAGGGGAGCCGAGCCGGAGCCGATGGACTTGAGGCGTTTGAAGTCGATCCCCTCCAGCAGGGCCTCGTTCTGCAGCAGCAGGTTCAGGATGGCCGGCGGGGCCACCGTGTAGTCGATCCGCTCCTCCCGGATCTGGCGCAGCAGGATCTGGAGGTCGAACGGCTGGTGCTGGATCAGGACCCCGCCCAGCAACAGCCAGCCCACGAAGGCGGTCGAGATGCCCGCCATATTGACCATCGGGAACGGGTTCAGCAGCCGCGCACCCGGCTGAAGGTCGGCCGCGTCCACGACCCCGGCCCCCATGATGATCCACTCGTTGTGACTGCGCGGCACGCCCTTGGGCTGGGCCTCCGTGCCCGAGGTCCAGCACAGGGTGAAGATGTCGTCGGCGGTGACCTGTGCGGCCTTTGCCGCCTTCTGTCCGGCCTTGTGGGCTTTGGCCGTGACCGCGTCCATCAGGGGCTCGAGGTCGTAGGCCCCGGCCGGGCAGGTCTCACCCAGGACGAACACGGACTTCAGCGTCGGGCAGCGTGCTTTCAACGCGACGATCATTTCGCCATGAGCGTGTTTGCCGATCCGGTCGGCCGTGATGGCCGCGACGGCGTCGGTCTGTTCGATGATGTAGGCCAGCTCGCTCTCGCGGTACTGGACGGGGGCCGGGCTGGCGATCACCCCCAGCCGCATACAGGCCAGATAGGCGATGCTGAGTTCGGCGATATTGGGCAGCTGGATGACCACGACCTGGTCCTTGCGGATCCCGTGGGCGACCAGGACGGCGACCAGACGATCGACCGCATGGGCGGTCTGGCGCCAGGTCAGACGGTCGGGCTGGCCACCCACCACATCGGCGGCATTGACCGGATCGATCAGGGCCTCGGCATCCGGCATGGCCGCGACATGTTTCAGGAACAGGTCATCCAGGGTCTGGTCGCCCCACCAGCCCTTCGACTTCATCTCGCGAATGCGGTCCTTGGGGATCACGATCATCGGGCGGTCTCCAGCGGTCGGGACGGGGTTGAAGGATACAGGGTGCGGCACAGGGCGCGGACGTCGTCGCGCACCACCTTGCCGACCGGATTGCGGGGCAGGGCGTCCAGCAGGTGCAGTCGCTTGGGGGTGCGGACCGGGCCGATCTGTTCACGGACAAAGGCCATGATGGCGGCGGCGTCGGCATCCGGATCGACCGAGACGGCGGCTTCCAGCCGTTCGCCCCAGACCTCGTCCGGCTCCGAAAAGGCACAGGCCTCGCGCACCCCCGGATGCCGGTTCAGGGCGGCCTCGACCTCTCCGGGATAGACGTTGTAGCCGCCGGTGATGATCAGGTCGCGCGACCGGCCGATCAGGAACAGCCGGCCGTCGTCGCCGATCCGGCCGATGTCGCCGGTCTTCAGCCAGCCGTCGTGCCGGGCCGCGGCCGTCAGCTCCGGCGCGTCGAGATACTGTGTCCGGGCAAGGTCTCCGCCGACCAGAATCTCGCCCTCGCCCTGCTCGATGACGTCTCCATCCTCCGTCAGAAGGCGGACGGGCGTATCGACGAAGGGGAAGCCGACCGAGGCGGCCAGGGTGGGGTCGGCCATCTCTGCGGGCGACAGGCCCGCGATGGTCATCGGGGCCTCGGTCTGGCCGTAGAGGGTTGAGAGGACCGGACCAAAGCGGGCGATCGTCTGCGCGATCCGGTCCGGCGACATGGGGGCGGCGGAATAGGTCAGGTGACGCAGGCGCGGGAAGTCGCCGGGTCCGAAAGTGGCCTCGTTCATCAGCAGGGTAATCAGGGTCGGCGGCATGAAGGCCACGCTGATCCGCGACGTTAGCTCCGTCAGAATGGCGGTCCGGTCGGGTTCGGCCAGGAGCACATGGGCCCCGCCCGCGGCCAGGACCGGCAGAATGTAGTGGGAGGACCCGTGCGTCAGGGGCGCGGCGGCCAGGTTCACATCCCCGGGCGTAAATCCGTAGAAGGCCGACAGGGACCGCAGGGCGACCGTTGCACTGGCCTGGCTCTGCAGCACGCCTTTGGGCACCCCGGTCGATCCACCGGTGAATTTGAGGGCGACCGGGGCGTCCGGGGCGTCGACGATTTGCGATGGTGAGCCGCGGCGGAGCGTGACCAACCATTCCTCAAGCGGCAGGGCGTTCACCGAAGCGCCGGCAACATCGCGGGAGGCCGTGTCGATCAGGGTCAGGGTCAGACCGGCCCGGACCTGAAAATCCCCGTTCAGCCGGGCCCCGTTGCGCGGGTTCAGCGGGGTCCAGACCGCGCCGGCGCGCAGGATGGCCAGACAGGCCACGACGTGGCTCC
>JAIEQA010000166.1 GCA_019748095.1 Caulobacteraceae bacterium
AAGATCGTCATCGACCACCTGGACGCCGATCCGGACAAGGTCACCGAAAAGGCCAGCTTCATCGACGACCTCGGTGCTGACTCGCTCGACAACGTCGAACTGGTCATGGCTTTCGAGGAAGAATTCGACATCGAGATCCCGGACGACGCCGCTGAACACATCCAGACCGTCGGCGACGCGGTCAAGTTCATCGACGAGAAGACGGCCGGCTGATCCAGTCGCCGTAGCATCGACCTGCTGATGGCCGCCCGGCCCTCCTAGCGGAGAGGCCCGGCGGCCATTAGTGTTTTGGATTCAGGATTCGTGGAGCTGGAGCCCGACATCATGCGTCGCGTCGTCGTTACCGGTCTCGGCCTCGTCACGCCCCTCGGTACGGGTGTCGAACACAGCTGGGCGGGGATCGTCGAGGGCCGCTCGGGCATCCGCCAGATCACGGCCTTCAACACCGAGGGATTCGGCTGCACCATCGCCGGTGAGGTCCCCAGCGTGGACGGACGCGGCGGCGGCGGTCCAGGCGTCCCCGGCAGCTTCGATCCCGACGCGATCATGTCGCCCAAGGAACGCAAGCGCGTCGACGACTTCATCCTGTTCGGCATTGCGGCGGCGGATGAAGCGCTGAACGATGCCAACTGGCACCCTGCGACCGACGAGGACAAGGAACGCACCGGCGTCATGATGGGCGCGGGCATCGGCGGCCTCGGCCCCATCGCCGAAAGCGCGCAGATTCTGGCCGAGAGCGGCCCGCGCCGCATCAGCCCCTTCTTCATCCCCTCGGCCCTGATCAATCTGGTCAGCGGCCAGATCTCGATCCGCCACCAGCTGAAGGGCCCCAACCACGCCGTGGTGACAGCCTGTGCCTCGGGCGTCCATGCCATCGGCGATGCGGCCCGGATGATCGCCTTCGACGACGCCGACGTCATGGTCGCCGGCGGGGCGGAAAGCTCGATCGTGCCGATCGGGATCGCCGGCTTCCTCGCCTGCAAGGCCCTGTGCACGGCCTACAACGACACGCCGGAAAAGGCCTCGCGCCCCTATGACCGGGGCCATGCCGGCTTCGTCATGGGCGAGGGGGCCGGTGTTCTGGTGCTCGAGGAATACGAGCACGCGAAGGCCCGCGGCGCGAAAATCTATGCCGAGGTCATCGGCTACGGCATGTCGGGCGACGCCTTCCACATCACCGCCCCGTCCGAGGACGGCGACGGGGCCTACCGGGCCATGAAGGCGGCGGTGAAGCGGGCCGGGATCGCGATCGAGGATATCGACTACGTCAATGCCCACGGCACCTCGACCATGGCCGACTGGATCGAGCTGCGGGCCGTCGAACGGCTGGTGGGCGACCATGCGAAGAACCTCGCCATGTCCTCGACCAAGTCCATGACCGGCCACCTGCTGGGCGCGGCCGGGGCGATCGAGGCGGTGTTCAGCGTGCTGGCCATCCGCGACCAGATCGCCCCGCCGACTATCAATCTCGACGATCCGGAGCATGAAACCGCCATCGATCTCGTGCCACACCGGGGCAAGCCGATGGAGATCGACGTGGCCATGTCCAACAGCTTCGGGTTCGGGGGCACCAACGCCTCCATCATCTTCCGCAAGGTCGACTAGATGTTCTGGCGCCGGGGGGCTGCACCAACCAAACGGCCCGGTCTGGTGGTCGCCGCTCTGGCGGCATCCGCGACCGTCAGCCTGTTCCTGATCGCCGGGCTGGCCTGGGCGTGGAGCGTCTATTACGCGCCGGGCCCGGCCGCCCGTCAGGGCGACTCTACTATCGTCACCCTGCCGTCCGGATCGGGGGTCTCGGTCATTGCGGCACGGCTGAAGAGTGCCGGGGTGATTCGCTCGACCGACATGTTCAAGGCCGCTGCCACCCTGACCGGGGCCGATCGTCGCCTGCGGGCGGGCGAATATGAAGTGCCGACCGGGGCCTCCCTGAAGTCGGTCTTGCGGCTGCTGACCGACGGCCGTGTGGTCCGCCATTTCGTGACCATTCCCGAGGGCTGGTCCTCGGCCCAGGCGGTCGACATCCTCAATGCCGAACCGATCCTGACCGGGACCATCGATGAGGTGCCGGAGGAGGGCACCCTTTGGGCCGAGACCTATGAGGTCGCGCGCGGCGAGACCCGGGCCGCTGTCATCGCCCGGATGCAGCGCGCCGCCGCCGAGAACCTCGAGGAACTCTGGGCGACCCGCAGCCCCGCCACCGTCGTCCGCACGCCCGAGGAGGCCGTGATCCTCGCCTCGATCGTCGAGAAGGAGACAGCGGTCGCGAGCGAGCGCCCCCGCGTGGCTGCCGTGTTTTCGAACCGGATTCGCCTCGGCATGCGGCTGGAGAGCGACCCGACCATCATCTATGGCATCACCCAGGGGCGGCCTCTGGGACGCGGCATCCGCCTGTCCGAGCTTCGCCGCGATACGGGCTGGAACACCTATCTGATCGACGGCCTGCCGCCGACGCCGATCGCCAATCCGGGCCGGCAGGCTCTGGAGGCCGTCCTCAATCCGCCGCGCACCGAGGATCTGTTCTTCGTCGCCGACGGCACGGGCGGTCACGCCTTTGCCCGGACCTATGAGGAGCATCGTCGCAACGTCGCGCGCTGGCGGGCGATCGAGGCGGGCAAGGCCCCGCCGGCCGAGGCCCTGCCACCGGGTACGGTCGTTCCGGATCCGTCCGGACCGGCCGCTGGTGCCGACGAGACGGCCGCGCCCATGCCAACCGGCGAGGCGGTCATCACCATGCAGGCCCCCGGCGCGGTCACCCCCTCGCGGGCTCTGCGACCCGCGACCCCTGCCAACCCGCCTGCCCCGGCGAACGGGCCGTGAGCATGCTGTCCGGCATGACCGGCTTCGGCCGGGCGGACGGCACCCTCGACGGCTGGACCTGGTCGGTCGAGGCCCGCAGCGTCAATGGCCGCAACCTCGAAGTGCGGTTCCGCGGGCCCAACGGTTTCGACAATCTGGAACGGCTGGCCAAGGCGGCGGCCCAGACCCGTCTGGCCCGGGGCCAGGTCACCCTCGGGGTTCAGGCGCGCCGCGCCGAGGGGGACGTGTCCGCCCTCCGCGTCAATGAGGCGGTCCTCGCGCGCTACCTGGCCCTGGCCAACCAGTTGGCGGAGGAGGGGGCCACGCCGCCGTCCGCCGACGGCCTGCTGGGTCTGCGGGGCGTGCTGGATCTGGAGGAGGCGGTCGATGACCCCGAGGCCCGCGCCGCCGTCGAGGCCGCCATGGCCGCCACGGTCGAACAGGCGCTGGATGCGCTGAAGCTGTCGCGGGAACGGGAAGGCGACCAGCTCCGCCCGGTGATCGTGGCCTTCGTGGACCGGATCGAGGCCCTGACAGCCCTCTCTGTGATCGAGGCCGGAGCCCAGACGGCTGCGGTGCGCGACCGGTTCGCCCGCCGCATGGCCGAACTGGTGCCCGATACCCCCGGGCTTGAGGACCGGATCGTGCTGGAGGCCGCCGCCCTCGCGACGAAAGCCGATGTGCGCGAGGAACTGGACCGGCTGACGGCCCATGTCGCGTCCGCCCGCCTGTTGCTGGATCAGGCCCCCGCCGGCCGCAAGCTGGACTTCCTCGTGCAGGAGTTCATGCGCGAGGCGAACACATTATGCTCAAAATCGGCGACCACAGCCCTTACCGCCGTCGGGCTCGACCTGAAGGCGGTGATTGAGCAGCTTCGAGAGCAAGTCCAGAATGTCGAGTAACCGCACGCCCCGCCGGGGCGTCCTGCTGATCGTGGCCAGCCCCTCCGGGGCCGGCAAGACCTCGTTGTGCCGCCGTCTGATGGCCGATCACGGGGGGCTCGAACTGTCTGTGTCCATGACCACCCGTCCCATTCGGCCGGGCGAGGTTGCGGACCGTGACTATCATTTCGTCTCGCCGGAAGAGTTCCAGCGCCTCATCGACGCCGACGCTTTCCTTGAGTGGGCCGATGTCCACGGGGCTCGCTACGGCAGTCCGCGCGGTCCGATCGACCGGGCCCTGGCCGAGGGTCGCGACGTCCTGTTCGACATCGACTGGCAGGGGGCGGACCAGATCTCCCGCAAATGCCCCCGTGACGCGATCCGGGTCTTCATCCTCCCGCCCAGTCTTGAGGAACTGCGCCGGCGCCTGGTGACGCGGTCCCAGGACGCGCATGATGTCATCGAGCGCCGCATCCAGAACGCCAAGGGCGAGATCGAGCATTGCCGGGCGTTCGACTATGTCCTCGTCAATGACGATTTCGACCGCAGCTACGCCGAACTGGCCCACATCTACCACGCCGAGCGGTCCCGTACGTTCCGGAACACCTGGATCGATGGCTGGCGCGCCGCCCTGCTGGCCGAAGCCGTCTGATCGTCAGAGTTCGTCGGCTGACAAGGGGGGCGGCTCAACCTAGACAGGAGCTATCGCCTGGCCGAGGGGGCTGAGGGCGAACGGAACTCCTGACCATGGTGCGATCGATCGTCTGTCTTGCCGCTGTGCTGGCCCTCGGTGGCTGTGCCACCCTCGGGTCTGCCGCACCCACGTCAGCGGGCGCACGCGTACTGGCGGAATGGGAAGAGACGGGCATCTACTGGGCTGGGTCGGTCACCGGCGTCAGTGACGGTGTGATCGCGGTCGCGTTCGATGACGGCACCTTCGCGGATCGCCGCGCCACCCAGGTCCGTCCGCTCGACTGGGCCGTCGGCAGCCGCCTGGCCTGTGCCGGGGTGGTCGGTGAGATCGTCGCCTATGTGCCCGCGACGCGCGCTCTGACCCTGCAGACGGAAGAGGGCGGCAAGCTGGCCTTCACCACGGGCGACTGCACTGATCAGCGCGACGCGCCCGCCGCCTCGACCTGACGCGCGGAGAACCATGGCTCCAGCCGCCGCAGGGCCTCCTCGATTTCGGGGGTCGAGACGGCGAAGCTGAAGCGCATGAAGCGATGGCCGTCGACGGGATCGAAGTCGACGCCCGGAGCCGTGGCCACGCCGGTGTCGCGCAGCAACTGCTCGCAGAACGCCACGCTGTCCTGCGTCAGATGGCCGATGTCGGCCCAGATGTAGAAGGCCCCGTCGGGCGGGGCGATCGACTTCAGGCCGAGGCCGGGCAGGGCCTCCAGCATCAGGGTCCGGTTGCGGCGATAGACCTCGATATGGCCCTCGAGCACATCGTGCTCGTCCATGGCCACCAGTCCGGCATGCTGGCTCAGTGACGGCGGGGTCAGGAACAGGTTGCCGATATAGGCCCGGGCCCGCTCGACATGGTCCGGCGGCACCAGCAGCCAGCCCAGTCGCCAGCCGGCCATGCTCCAGTATTTGGAGAAGCTGTTGATGATCATGGCGTCGGGCGCGAACTGCAGCAGCGACGGCTGTGGTCCCACCCAGGACAGGCCGTGATAGATCTCGTCCGAGACGATGGTGATGTTCCGGCGGCGGCAGACCTCTGCGATGGCGGCCAGTTCGTCGGGGGCGATGACCGATCCGGTCGGATTGGCCGGACTGGCGATGATCACCGCCGCCGGGGCCGGGTTGAGGCCCGCCAATGCGGCCGCCGTTAGCTGATAATGTTCGTCCGGACCGCAGGCGATCTCGACCGGCATCATCCGAAGCGCCTTCACGGTGTTCCGGTAGGCGACATAGCCGGGCCGGGCCATGGCGATCCGGTCCCCGGGCGCGAACGCCGACGACAGGGCCAGAACCAGCGCCGGTGAGGCCCCGCAGGTCAGCAACAGGCGGTCCACCGTGATCGGGACGTCATATCGGTCCCGGTAAAGTTGGACGATCCGTTCCTTAAGCAGCGCGCTTTCCCAATAGCCCATGCCGTCCACATCCAGCACGCGATGCGCCTCGGCGATCGCGGCGGGCGGGGCCCCGGTCGAGGGCTGGCCGAACTCCATATGGATCACCGAGCGTCCCTCGGCCTTCAGGGCGTGGGCCAGCCGGCTGATGGTGATGGCGTGAAAGGGCTCGATCTCGGTATTCACGATGTCAGGGCTCATGTCGTCAGGGCCTCGGCCAGCCTCAGGAAGCCGGCGATATCGATGGTCTCGGCGCGGGCGTCCGGGTCGATGCCCGCCGCCTCGCACAGCGCACCCCCGCCCAGGGTCTTCAGGCTGGAGCGCAGCATCTTCCGGCGCTGGCCGAAGGCGGCGGCCGTCACGCGCTCCAGCCGCTTCAGCGTCGCCGCAGCGGGCCGGTCGGCCCGGGGGATCAGGTGCACCACGGCCGAGGCGACCTTGGGCGGCGGGGTGAAGGCCGCGGCGGGCAGATGCATCACGATCCGCGCCTCGGCCACGGCCTGGGCGATCACGGCCAGCCGGCCATAGGCGTCATCGCCGGGGGCCGCCACGATCCGCTCGGCCACCTCCTTCTGGAACATCAGGGTCATGGCCACCGGCGTCCAGGCCCCGGTCAGCCAGTCGATCAGCAGGGGCGTCCCGACGTTGTAGGGCAGGTTGGACACGACGTGGGCAGGGCCCTCGACCAGTGTCCCCTGATTGACCTTCAGGGCGTCGGCCTGGATCACCGTCAGGCGTCCGTCGCCGGTGTCCAGTTCGGCCAGCAGCGGCAGGAAGCGGGCGTCTTTCTCGATCAGGACGACCTTGCCGGCGTCGCTCTCGAGGATCGCCCGGGTCAGGCCACCGGGCCCCGGCCCGACCTCGATGACGGCTCGCCCCTCGAACGGGCCGGCCAGCCGCACGATCTTGCGGGTGATGTTCAGGTCCAGGAGGAAATGCTGGCCGAAGCTTTTCTTCGCCAGCAGGCCGTGGGCCTCCAGCGACTCACGAAGGGGAGGAAGGTCGGTCACCGCCCCTGTTAGCCCGCCGCCCGCGCCGCCGCCATGGTCGCCGCCAGACGGATCGCCGCGATCAGACTGTCCGGCCGCGCCATGCCCTTGCCCGCGATGTCGAAACCGGTGCCATGATCAGGGGATGTGCGGATGATCGGCAGGCCGAGAGTGGCATTGACGCCGCCCCAGAAGTCCAGCGTCTTGACCGGGATCAGGGCCTGATCGTGATACAGGCAGATGGCGGCGTCATAGGTCGCGCGGGCCGCGTCATGGAACAGCGTGTCGGCCGGCCGGGGATTGGTGATGTCGATTCCTTCAGCGCGCAGGGCCTCCGCTGCGGGCGTGAGAATGGTCATCTCCTGCAGGCCGATGGCCCCGCCCTCGCCGGCGTGAGGATTCAGGGCCGCCAGCGCCAGCCGAGGCCGGGCGATGCCGAAATCGCGCCTGAGGGTTTCGTGGACCACGCGGGCGGTCCGGCTGACCCGCTCAGCCGTGATCAGCTCCGGCACCTGGTCCAGCGCCACATGGATGGTGACCAGACAGGCCCGCAGGTCCCGTGCGGTCAGCATCATCACCGGCCCGCGCGTGCCGGCATACGGCGCATCGGCCGTGAGTTCGGCGATGAACTCGGTGTGGCCGGGGAAACGAAATCCGGCCGCATAGAGGGGGGCCTTGGCGATCGGGGCGGTGACGAGGGCCGAGCCTTCCCCCGCCAGAACCAGGGCCACGCCCCGTTCGATCCAGTCCGCGACCACCGGAGCGTTGCGGGGATCCGGCCGGCCCGGCTCGACCGGAGCGGGGGCGGGGTGATGCAGGACCGGCAGGCCGCGGGCGAAGACAGCCGGTGCGTCGGACGGCGCACCGATCTCGACCACCGGAACGCCCCGGTCGGCCAGCAGGCGAGCGTCGCCGATCACTGCGAAGGGCGCTTCGCCGGACGTCGCCGCCCAGGCCTTGCCGATGATTTCCGGACCGACACCGGCCGGCTCGCCCAGCGTCAGGATCAGCGGCGTCTTCGAATCGAAGGTCGCCGCCATCGGCATCACTTCATTTCGATCAGGGCGTCAGCGCGCAGGTCGCGGATATAGCGCCGCGCCAGCATGGCCAGGTTCTGGTTCTGCAACCGGCCTTCGACCTCGCGATAGGAGGGCACATCAGCCCCGCCGACCCGCTTGCCGCAGACGGCCAGCAGATGCAGGCCCAGCGGCGTCCTTACCGGGCTACTGATGGTGTTGACCTCGGCCGAACGGGCCACCTGCTGGAACTGCGGGGCCAGATCGGCCACATCACTCTCGCCCAGATCCGAACCCAGCAGACCCGCCTCCGACGTGGCGCGCTGCAGGATATTGTCGCAGGTCAGGCCGGGTCGCAGGGTCTCCAGCCGGGCGGCGGCCGCAGCCAGTTCCGCCTCGCTGGCCGCCTCGGGCAGCTCGATCATGGCCTGTTTGAGCGACACCAGACTGGTGGCCGCCCCCGAGCGCTTGTCGCGCATGTAGACAATATAGACCCCGCCCTCGACCGGGATCGGCCGCGAAAGCTGGCCCACCTCCAGAACCTCGAGCGCGGCCTGCAGGGCCGGCTGCACTGTGCCCTGGACGATCCAGCCCGCATCGCCGCCCCGCGTCGCAGAGGGCGCCGCGGAGAACTGGCGCGCGACGTTCTGGAACGGCGCGCCCTGGATCATCTGTTGCACCAGTTGTTCGGCCCCGTTCAACGCCGCCTGCTGGCCGCCGACCCGGTTGGCCTCCAGATAGATTTCGCCGACCAGATACTGGGGCTTGGCCGCCGCCTCGTTCAACTGGCGCAGGGCCTGTTCGACCTGGGCGCGGCTGACCCGCGAGCGGGAATTGAACCGCCCGCCAACCAGCTCACGCCAGCCGATCTCGGTGCGCAGCTGGGCGCGCAATGCGGCCGGACGGATCCCGCCCTGCTCCAGAAACGCCAGGTAGTTCTCGGGCGTGGTCCCGGCCTCCCGGGCCATTTCGGCGATCTCGCGGTTCACCTCCTCGTCGGACACCACCAGCGTTTCATAGTTGGCGATCTCCTGGGCCTGCAGCCGCTCCTCGATCAGGGACTGGAGCGCCTGTTGCTGGATCGCGGGCAGATTTTCCTCGGTCGGCTGGACCTGGCTCATGGCGATCACGCTCAGCATCCGCTGACGGAGGTCGAATCCGGTGATCACCTGATCATTGACCGTGGCCACGATCCCGTCGGCCATTTTGAACTCGGGCCGGGCGGCAGCGGCGGCCACAGGCCCCGTCGATCCCGCAGCGGGATCCTGCATGCCGGCGGTCGGGCTGGTCGAGGCCGTCTGGGCGATCGCCGAACCCGCGATCAGTGCGGCCAGGGCGACTCCGGTCGTAAAACGCATCAAACCCATGGTCAGTCCTGGTTCCTTCGAGCCTGCTTCCGCCATCCGGAGAGGGGGTCGGCGCACGTCTTCACGCGTCATGCCTAACGCAGGCCGTTTGATCCATAGCCTGACCCTCCAAAAGTGGCGAGGTTTAGACGGAAGAAGACGCCGTCGGACGGTCCGGTCGGCCGCACCCGGGTGTTGTCGCGGCGATAACCGACCTCAATGCGGAAACAGTCGTCGTCAAACAGCAGACCGACTTCCGATCGCGTGATCAGGTCCCGCTCCAGATCCGCGATCCCGGCGACGGTCACGCCCCAGTTGCCGTGGACGAACTGCTGGCCGGCCAGCTGGACGAATTCATAGTTCCGGTTCAGCGGGCCATTCACCGGATTGGACCGGTCGATGATGTAGCTGACGGTCGCCAGATTGCGCCGGCCCCAGCGGCTGTCGACTGCTGCCTCGGCCCGGCGCACATCGCCGGACGCATCGACCGTGGCGTGGCCCCAACCCCGGACGCGGTCCGAGGGTCGGAAGTCGCCCTGGACCACCCAGTCCGACGTCTGCCGGGCCAGACCGGTCGGGTCATAGAGGCGGGCGGGATCGTCGGGGACCTCGACCAGAAAACCGCTCTGCTTCGAATCGCGCATGCTGCGACCCACAAACAGGCTGGCGGACCGCGTCTCGCTCCAGCGCAGGGTCGTACGCAGCCCGGCCGTCATCCGCCCTCCGCCTTCCAGCAGGTCGTATCCGGGAAAGCGGTCGACCCGGAACAGGGACGACTCATCCAGCTCCAGCGTCTGGGCATCCTCGATCGGGATCCGGGCATCCAGATCCGGATCTGTGGACAGGGAGATCTGGCCCATGGGCTCCAGGATCAGGTCGGCCCCGCCGCCGAGACGGCGAATCAGCGGGTAACTGAGGTCCAGCCCGAGCGTGGCTCTCTGTCGGGTGATGGTTTCATCGGTCAGGCCGGGCAGCGGCGGCAGATCGGCCACCGAATAGGCGTCGAGACGACCGTCGATGAAGACGTCGTACCGGATCCCGGCGGGGGAGGTCAGGCTGCGCCGCCAGTCGAACTGGCCGGTCACGCGCCGGCTGTCGACGCCCGGCAATCCGGCGGTAGACCCCGTGGGAATGACACCGGGCCGCAGCACCGGACTGCCGAAATAGTCGTCGCGGTACAGGGATACGGCCGATCCCTTCAGCCGCAGCCGTCCGCCCAGGATCGCCTGGGCGGGCTCCCATCGTGCGTCGATCAGCGGGGCCACCAGCGGCAGGGCCCCGTCCGGTTCGAACACGTTCAGGGCCGGGGTGATGTCGTTGAACTCTGTGACCCTCAGGCTCTGGATCGAGAAGGCCGCGATCGACAGATAGGACCGTTCGGTCTGGCGCTCGGCATACAGCTGGCTGATCAGGCGCCGCTGGTCGCCATAGTACAGACCATTGTCCTGATAGGGATCCTGGACGTCGTAGCGATCGAACAGGGTCTTGTCCGAGGTGCGCTCGGCGGTGAAACCCCAGCGCCAGGGACCCGAGGGATCGAACCGGCCGTGAGCGAGAAAATAGCTGCGACTGGTGCGGTCGCCGAAATCGACGTTGCTCTCGGCGTTGCCGTCGCCGTCCAGATCGAAATTGCCGAAATTGCGGGCCCAAGTGTAGCCGCCGCGCGCCACCACCGTGCCGTCGGCGAACCGCCGCCGCCATTGCAGGTTCAGGAACGGCACGACCCGTGTGTTGAATTGGGGGCTGATCAGCCAGTCCTCGGACGGCGAAACCACTCTCAGATAGGGGGTCTCGACCGACAGGCCGCGACCGTCGTCATAGTTGAAGATGGGGACCAGAAAGCCCGAGGCCCGGTCGACCGTCGGGTCGGGGTGGGCGAAGAACGGCGTATAGAAAACGGGCACCCCGCCCAGTTTGAAGACCGCGTTGCGGTACAATACCGCCCGCAATTCCTCGTCCTGCACCACCTTCTCGGCCTGGATCGACAGGCTGGGCTGTTTCGGATTTCCGTCGGCGTCGCAGATCGGGCAGGGCGTGAACAGGACGTAGTTCAGTTCATTGACGTTTTCAGAGCGACGCACCGCTGTCGCGGCCATCAAACTGGCCCCGTTGGCCAGACGGGTCGCGAAATCGACGGCCACACCCGCCCTCAGGTCCGAACCGAGCTCCAGCTGGCTGGCAAACACCGTGTTCCGCGCGGGGTCTGTCAACTCGACGTCGCCACTCGCGGTCCCGTCCCCACGGGCCAGGTCATAGGTCAGGCTGCGGCCGCGCAAGGTGTGGCCCTGGAACCGGGCGTAGAGCCGGTCTTCAGCACCGGAGGCCGTGATGACGTCGCCCTCGCGCGAGGCCGTCTCCGCATCGATATAGAGGGCGTCGCTCGACAGTCCGTCGTCCCCGGTCACCGGGGTTGCCGGGGACCGGACCTCGACGGGCACCGTCGTCTGGGCCAGGGCCGCTCCGGGCAGGACGGCCAGAAGAGCCGCCCCGGCCAGTAGCCGGCGGCGCAGGGCGCGTATCCGTGAGACGGCGGCTTCAGCCCCCATGCGTCAAACCGTTCCTTCAGGCCCCCCGCCCGGGGGGTCGCTTAGCCGTCTTCGGTATAGAACAGCAAGGTGAAGGCGGCGAGCGCCGTCAGGACGGCGGGAAGCCAGGCGGCCACGAAGGGGGGCACGACCTCCGCCGCTCCCATGGCCGCCGAGAACTGGTTCAGAAAGAAGAAGGCGAAGCCCAGCACCACGGCCGCCCCGGACATGCGCGCCAGATCGCCCAGCCGCATCAGCCGCAGCGAGAAGGCGGCCGCGAGGATGGTCATGGCTGCGAACGACAGGGGCGTCGACAGCAGGGACTGGAGTCTCAGCCGGTAGGCGGTGGACGAGAAGCCGGCATCCTCGATTCGCTGGATCTGGCCGGGCAGGGACCAGAACGGCGTCGATTGGGGCCGGGCGAATCGCTCGAAGGCCTCCTCGTCTGCGAGGGCGGACGGCAGGTCGAGGGTGGCATAGCGCACCGCCCTTTGGCCGGTCTGGGCCCCTACGGCATCAAACAGCCGCCAGCGCCCGGCGCTCAGACTGGCTGACGGCGCATCGATCCGCTCGGTGAAGGCCCGCCGGCCCTGGGGGTCGGTGGTATAGATGAAGAAGGTCACGTCCAGCAGGCGGGCGTTGGCCCGGTCCTGACGACCAGCGCGGATCACCATCTGGCGTTGCCCCTCGCCCTCGCGCAGCCAGATCGCCTCCTGCGCATCCGCGCCCCGGACCGAGCCGGAAATCCGCGCCCGCTCGCGCTGGAACAGGCCGTCGGCCGAGGCCGCCACCGGGCCGATGGCCGTCACGGTCAGGATCCCGGCCAGGAACGCCGCCCCGGCCGCCGGCAGGACGAAACGCCAGGCCGAGACCCCGGCGGCCCGCATGGCGACCAGTTCGCTGCGCCGGTTCAGTCCGACGAAGGCCGCCAGGGTCCCGAACAGGAAGACGAACGGCAACAGTTGCAGGATCACTGCAGGGGACTTCAGCAGCATCAGGCCCAGAATCCGCACGCCCGACAGATCCGTGTCCGATCCCAGACCGCGCGAGACCTCCACGAAATCGATCAGCATGACGAGGGCCGCGATGACCGCGAGCGCGACGCCAAGGGACCGGGCCAGTTGGGCGAGGACATAGCGTTCGATGCGGCCCAGCGTCAGGGCGCTGAGGATGTGGCGGGGGGCCGAGGCGAGGGAACCGAGGGCGATCATGCGAACCGGGCCCTCCACCAGGCCAGCGGAGCCCCGCCCCATACACGCGGGGGCTTCAGGGTCCGGAACATCAGCCGCAGCGCAAAGGCCGTTGCGGCCACGGGCAGCAGATACTGGACCAGGTTCAGCCAGCCGTTCCAGGCACTGGCCGCAACGATGGCGTAGCCGACGATCCGGACCAGCAGGAAGGCGGCCGAGGCCTTGGCGATGCGCAGACCGTAGCCGGTCCGGCTGAACCCGCCGCCGAGGATCGCCGTCAGCGCCATGGCCATGGCCGCAAGGGCGTACAGTGGCGACGACAGCCGTGCATGGGCCTCGGCCAGCATTTCGGCGCGGGGTGCGGTATCGCGGATCAGTTCGGGTGTCGGATTGAACAGTTCCGACATCCAGAGATCGGCGGTCTTGTAGCGGATTCGCTGGTCATCGCTGACATAGGGGGCCAGCGAAAACACCCAGCCATCGAACGACAACTGCTCCAGCACGCCGCTGGCGCTGTACTGCTGCCACGACCCCTCCGTCATCGAAAGAACCGGCTGGCCGTCGACCCGCCCGAAGCGCGCCTCAGCTGCGTCCCAGGTGGTCACCCGCTCGCCTTCCTCGATATGGATGAACAGGTTTTTCAGCAGGCCGTTCTGCTCGATCTGCTGGACATAGACGGTCAGGCCGTTGGGGCCCTGGACGAACCGGCCTTCCTCGACCAGCAGGGCTGCGAGGTCGGTGCGGATCTCGAAGGCCTGGGCCCGGGAGGTCCGCTGGGCCCACGGCTGCACCACGACATTGGTGACCAGAACGACGGCCGCGATCGCCAGCGCCAGCCGTGCCGCCGGCTCGATCATCTGCCAGCGGCTCATCCCGCTGGCCGAGGCCGCCGTCAGTTCCTGCTCGCGCTGCAGCCGGGTCAGGGCGATCAGGGCACCGACGAACAGGCCGATCGGCAGGATGACGGCGAACAGTTGCGGCACTGCCAGCAGGGTCAGTTTCAGCATGACCCAGACGCTCTGGCCGCGCTCTACGATGACCTCCAGCTGATCCAGCGTCTGGCTCAGGATGCCGATTCCGGCCAGCGAGCCGCAGGCCGCCAGAACCGGCAGACTGATCTGGCGAAAAAGATAACGTTGAATCAGGGTCATGCGGGCGACAAAATCACCCGGTTGCGGGCGCGGACGATGCGGCGCATCTAATACACACCCGGGCACGCCGCAGACAATGGCACGCGTCCCACCTTCACAGTATCAATGACCGGGGAACGAATCCCGGCCGGAGTTCGAGTTCATGAAAATCGCCTTTGTCACCGAAGCCGGTGTCACGCAGACCCTCGCCGTTCTGGTTCATGAGGGTCGCGTCTTCCCCGGGGCAGGCGGCGACCACGACAGTGCGACCTCCGGGACCCTGACCCGGGCCATGACGGCCAGCCGCTTCACCGGGGCCCCGAACTCCAGCCTCCTCGTTGCTGCCCCCTCTGGCCTCAAGGCCGACACGGTGGTTCTGGTCGGAGCCGGTGACAGCGGCAAGTTCGACGATCTGGCGCTCGAGACCGCCGCCGGTGCCGCCTACCATGCCGTGAAGCTGTCAGGGGCTGAGACCCTCACCCTCGATCTCGGGCATCTGTCGGCTGCGCAAGCCGCCCGGGCTGCCTTTGCCGTGCGTCTGGCGGCCTACCGCTTCGCCCGATACCGCACGAAGGATAAGCCCGAGAAAATCCCCTCGATCCAGACGGTCAACATCGTGACGGCCGACGTGGCGGCCGCGACGGCGGCGTTCCAGCCGATGGACGCCGTCGCCGAGGCTGTGACCTTCTCGCGCGACCTCGTCGCCGAGCCCGCCAATGTCCTTTATCCGGCCGAGTTCGCCCGCCGGGTCAAGGAACTGGAGCGCCTCGGACTGACCGTCGAGATTCTCGGTGAGAAGGAGATGGAAAAGCTGGGCATGCACGTCCTGCTGGGCGTCGGCCAGGGCTCGGTGCGCGAGAGCCAGCTGGCGGTGATCCAGTGGAACGGCGGCAAGCCCGGTGACCAGCCGATCGCCTTCGTCGGCAAGGGCGTCTGTTTTGACACCGGCGGTATTTCGATCAAGCCGGCCCAGGGCATGGAGGACATGATCTGGGACATGGGCGGTGCGGCCGCGGTCGCCGGTCTGATGCACGCGCTGGCCGGCCGCAAGGCCAAGGTCAATGCCGTCGGCGTCCTCGGCCTCGTCGAGAACATGCCCGATGGCAATGCCCAGCGCCCCGGCGACATCGTTACCTCGATGTCGGGTCAGACGGTCGAGATCATCAACACCGATGCCGAGGGTCGCCTCGTCCTCGCCGACGCCCTCTGGTACACCCAGGACCGGTTCAAGCCGAAATTCATGGTCGATCTGGCCACCCTGACCGGAGCCATGATCGTGGCCCTGGGTCTGGACTATGCCGGAGTCTTCTCGAACTCCGACGCGCTGGCCGACGCCATCCTGGCCGCCGGACCCAAGGTTAACGAGAACGTCTGGCGCATGCCCCTGCCGCCCCAGTACGACAAGATCATGGACAGCGTGAACGCCGATGTGAAGAACTCGGCCGGTCGCGACGGCGGCTCCATCACCGCCGGCCTGTTCCTGCAGCGCTTCACCAATGGCGTGCCCTGGGCCCATATCGACATCGCCCCCACAGCATGGGTGACCAAGTCTACCCGTCCGACCGTGCCCGACGGCCCGGTGGGCTGGGGCGTGCGCCTGCTCGACCGCATGGTGGCCGACAAATACGAAAGCTGACCATGGCCGAACCCTCGGGCGAGATCTGGTTCTACCATCTGGAGCGATCCACACTGGATCAGGTCCTGCCCGATCTTCTGGATCGCACGCTCCAGCGCGGCTGGCGCGCCCGTGTGCGCATCGCCGATCCCGACACCCGGGCCGATATCGACGAACACCTCTGGACGTGGCGCGAGGACAGTTTCCTCGCCCACGGCCTGTCGGACCAGCCCCATGCCGACCGCCAGCCCATCCTGCTGACCGCGGGTGACGAGAACCCGAACGCCTCTCAGGCGCTGTTCATCGTCGACGGGTCAGACATGAGTCCCACAGAGGAGTTCGAGCGATGCTTCATCATCTTCGACGGCCGCGACGAGACCGCGCTGCATCGTGCGCGCGAGCGCTGGAAGGCGCTGAAAGGGCAGGGAGCCAATCTCGCCTACTGGAAACAGTCGGACGCGGGGCGGTGGGAAAAGGCGGCCTGATCGCGGTCCTCGTGCTGGGGGCCTGTGCCTCTCCCCCGACAGCCAGCCCCCCGCCTACGGCCGCAGCCGCAGCGGTCGAACGGGCCGAGGCCAATCAACCGGTCGGCAGCCGAATGCCGGCCAACGACACCGACCTGTGCAAGGCGGGCGCACTCCAATATCTGGTCGGCCGTCCGCGCAGCGAGATCCCCGTCCCGGTGGAGGTCGTGAACCGCCGTGTGGCCTGCACCACCTGCCCGGTGACCATGGACTATTCGCCCTACCGGCTGAACATCTTCTACAATGCCGAGACCCAGATCGTGGAGCAGGTTCGATGCGGCTGACCGCCCTTGTCGTCGCCACGGCCGCCCTCGTGTCGGCCTGTGCTCCCACCGCCATCCCCGGCCCGGACGGGGCCGCGGGCCCGGTCCGCTGCGATGCCGAGGCCTCGAAGAGCCTGATCGGCCGTCACCAGGCCGCCGTCAGCTTTGTCCAGGGGACCGATGTCCGCTTCGTCTGCACGACCTGTTCCGCGACCGAGGACTACCGCCCCAACCGGCTGAACATCCGCTTCGACGAGGCCACCGGCATCATCCGCAGCGTCGACTGCGGCTGACCTTACGGCTGTGTCCGGGCTCGCTCAGGCCTTGCCGAACGGCCAGTCCGTCGCCAGCAGGTCCGGAAGGATCGCCTCGACGAAATGGTCGGGCGTCGCGCCGCCGAACAGGTACTTCGCCTTGCCGTCCAGAATCAGGTTCGCCATCCCATGGATGGACGACCAGACGACAAAGAGATCTGCCATCCGGTCTGTCCCCGACCCGGCGCGCCGCCCTATGGCCCCGGCAAAGCCCGACAGGGCGCGCGTGCTGGCCTCGGCGTAGCGGGGATCGTCGCGGTTGATCAGATCGGGCCGGAACATCAGCCGGAACCGGCCGGGGTGGGCGAGGGCGAACCGGACATAGGCGAGGGCCAGTCGGCGCAGGTCGTGGGCCGGATCGTCGCTCGCTGCGTCCGCGTTCAGGGCCTCGCCCAGACTGTCGTAGCCCAGCAGTGCCACCTCGGTCAGCAGGCCGGTCGCTGACCCGAAATGATGCGCCGGTGCCCCGATCGAGACCCCGGCACGCCTTGCGGCCTCGCGCAGGGAAAAGCCCTCGATCCCCTTTTCGCGGATGATCGCATCCGCCGCCTCGACCAGCGCGGGTTTCAGATTGCCGTGGTGATAGCCGGCCTTGGCCGAACTCGAGGACGCTTGCATCTATGCAGTGTTCAATTCTTCTGTTACGAGCATCTTATCGTCGATCAGATTGGTCGTATCAAGGAGTTTGCAGACATGAAGACCTGGCTTGTCACAGGGGCGAACCGAGGTCTGGGCCGCGTCTTCGCCACCGCCGCGCTGGAGCGGGGCGATCGCGTGGCCGCGACCGCCCGCGATGTCTCCGGCCTCGTTGATCTCGTCGCCCGGTTCGGCGATGCCGTGGTGCCGCTGAGACTGGACGTGACTGATCGCGCCGCCTGTTTCGCCGTGGTTGAACAGGCCAACCGGGCCCTCGGCCGGCTGGACGTGGTCATCAACAACGCCGGCTACGGCCTGTTCGGCATGGTCGAGGAGCTGACCGAACAGCAGATGCGCGACCAGATGGAGGTCAATTTCTTCGGTCTGTTCCACATGACCCAGGCGGTCCTGCCCGTGCTCCGGGCCCAGGGCTCGGGCCACATCGTGCAAATTTCGACCGTGGGCGGCGTGATGACCTTCCCCAGCCTCGGCGGCTATCATGCCTCCAAATGGGCGGTCGAGGGCCTGACCGATTCCCTGGCCCAGGAGGTCGCCGGCCTCGGCATCAAGGTGACCCTGGTCGAGCCCGGGCCCTATGCCACCGACTGGGCCGGCTGTTCAGCGGTCCACACCACGCCGATCGAGGCCTATGGGCCGGTCCGTGCCGCCCTGGGAGCCCGACAGATGCCGCCGGAGTTGATCGGTGAGCCCGCCGCAGTCGCCCCTGCCATTCTGAAGCTGGTCGACGCGGAGACCCCGCCCTTGCGTCTGTTCCTCGGTGCGATCCCGGCCATGATGGTGCCCCCGGTCTATCAGGGTCGCCTCGCCGAATGGGAGGCGTGGAAGGACGTGTCCGCAGCCGCGACGAAAGTGCAGAATGGCTAGATCGTCCGGACCGTTCACCCGCAAGACCGTCGTCGACTGGGCGCTGGTCGGGCTTGTGGCCTTCGTCATGATCGGGGGCGGTGCGGCCCACCTTGCCGCCCCGCAGGCCTTCGCGCCCCTCGTGCCGCCCGTCCTGCCGGCGACACCGGTCATCCTTGGGGCAGGGGGGGTGCAGATCCTCATCGGCCTTGCCGCCCTCTGGCCCCGAACCCGGGCCTGGGGCGGGCTGGCCTTTGCCATTCTGTGCGCCGGCTACCTGCCTCTGCACCTGTGGAACTATGTCCGGCCGGACCCGGTCTTTGCACCGCCGGTTGCCACCACTGTGAGGGTCGTGGTGCAGGGCCTGTTCATCTGGGCCGGCATCGCCCTGTGGCGGCGCGGCCGGCGCTGAGCGGGACGGGACAGGGCGCTCGCGATCCGCTGCAGTTCCACTGCAGCGGATCGCGCCCGGCTTCCGGCCGGCCTGGCCCTACCAGCGCCAGGCGTCGTGGATGACCTCGATGATGTAGCCGTCGAAACTGTCGATCAGATAGATCGTCGTATCCACGGCCACCCACTGGGTGCCAGGCGGCGGATAGCCCAGGCCATAGGTGCGATAGTCGTTCAGGCTGTAGCGCCAGAAGATCGACGGCAAATAGTCGCCCTGATACCAGCGCTGGCCGAAATAGTTCCGGGGCACGGCGTAATAACCGTAGTTGGGCGCGAAATAGAAGCCGTTCCGGAATCCTGTATAACCGCGGAAGCTCCGGTCATTGCGCCACCAGTCGTTGCTGCGGCCCCGGTTCCAGTCGCGGCGCCAGTCGTTCTGGTTCCAGCGGTTGCGGAAGCCGCCATAGTCGCGCCGGTCCTGACGGTCATCGTTCCAGTTGCGCCCGCCGTTGTTGCGATCGCGGTCCCGGTCTCCATTGTTGCCGCGGCGGCCCTCGAAGTCGCCGCGAACATTGTGGCAGACCAGCCGGCCGTTATCGTTTCCGATGTCGCTGGACGAGCAGCGGCCCAGTTCGATGGACGTGCTGCGCACATTGCCGCGCGTGTCGCGACAGTCGGCATAGAGCCGGCCCTGATTCACATAGGAGCCGCCGCAACTGTCGGCGAAGCTGCCGCGAGGGGCGACGCGCTGGGCACCGCCCTGCGACCTCGTGTCGTCCTGACGGCCGCCGTTGCGGCCACTGTCGCGATCGCGTCCTTCGTTGCCGCGAGTCCAGTCCTGTCCGCCGTTGCCGGCACGGCCCTCCTGGCCGCCACGGTTCCGGTCCCGGCCCCTGTTTCCATTGTTGTCGCCGTCCCGGTTCCAGCCACCGCCCCCGCTGTTGTCCTGGGCCGGAGGCGCGGGTGGGGGCAGGGTCAGGACAGGAGGGGCGGCCGGCTGATCCGGGCGGTTGCGGCCGCCACCGCCGTTACCGCCACCATTGTCGCCCCGGTTCCAGCGACCGCCCGGATCGCCGCGGTCCTGACCCCGGTCACCCCGTCCGCCGTCACCCCGCCCGCCGTCACGATCACCCCTGCCGCCGCCGCGATCCCCGCCGCCGCGCCGGTCCTGGGCCGGCTGATCGTCGGCCCGCTCCGGGCGAAAGTTCTGCGCCGGCGAAGCGGAGGGCTCGTTCCGCTGGAAGCGCGCGCCGACATCATTCTGAGTTGCCTGTTCGGCCTGGACCTCATCCTGGGCCAGGGCAAGCGTCGGCAGTCCGGCCGGAAGGGCCAGGGCGGTCAGGGCGGCAAAGGCCGTCAGCATCGATTTCATGTCTCGTCTTCCCCGCACGCCGGACCCCGGCGGCTCACAGTCACGCTCGGCTTCTGACCATGAACGGCGGCTGAATGACCGCCCGGGCGATCTGACGGGATCTGACGACACCGATCCGGCCGCCGCCTTGCGGCCCGGGTCCCGGTGGCCCAGATCAGACGCCCGACCCCGCCCCCCGTCCGACGGAGACCGCCCATGACCGCCCCGATCCAGCTCTGGTACTGGCCCACCCCCAACGGCTGGAAGGTCTCCATCGCGCTGGAGGAAATGGGTCTGGTCTATGAGGTCCGGCCCGTGAACATCGGCACGGGCGAACAGTTCACCCCGGAGTTCCAGGCCCTCAGCCCCAACGGCCGGATGCCCGCTATCGTCGATCCGGACGGCCCCGGTGGCGAGCCCCTGTCGATCTTTGAAAGCGGGGCCATCCTGCAGTATCTGGGCAACAAGTCCGGCCGCTTCTATCCGACCGATCTCCGCCAGCGCGCCGAGGTCGACCAGTGGCTGTTCTGGCAGGTCGGCGGCCTTGGCCCCATGGCCGGCCAGACCCATCATTTCCGCCAGTACGCTCCAGCGATCATCAGGGACCAGCGCCAGATCGCCTATGGCGTCCGCCGCTACACCGACGAGACCCACCGCCTGTACGGGGTCATGGATCGTCGTCTGGCGGATCGCGACTATCTGGCTGGCGACTACTCCATCGCCGACATGGCCGCCTGGCCCTGGGTCCTGCCCGAACATCAGGGACAGGACCTGGCCCATTTCCCCCATCTCGCCGCCTGGATGGAGCGGGTCGGGGCCCGGCCAGCGGTCAGGGCCGGACGCGCGGTGGGCGAGGCCCTGCGCAGCAATCTGGCGGCCTCGGGCAAGGCGGCGGAAGAGGCCCGCAAAGTGCTGTTTGGCCAGAGGGCGCGTTAACCTCCCGGATACGCCGCATGAATCAGGCGTTGATGGTATATTTCCGAGCTGTGAACAGGCCCGGCAGTATTCATTTCCCCTTTACTGAAAAGAATTTGCGCCATCGATTGCTGTTAACTTTAACTTCAAACCGGGGGTATTTGATCGTGTCTCGAAGGGCGGGTCCAGAACGGACGTTCGCCATCGCAGAGGATACGGTTATGAACGCGCAAGAAACCGCGCCGGAACTGCAAACGGAAGCCGGGGAGGCCATGCTGCCCCTGCCGACCTCGGATATGGACGGCGACGCCCTGTTCCGGCTGGGCATGATGTACTCGTCCGGCTCGGGCGGCTGCCCGATGGACCGGGTCTCGGCCCACATGATCTTCAACCTTGCGGCAATGAAGGGCTCGGTCGAGGCGCGGGTCTATCGTCGCGAGATGTCCGAGGAGATGGAACGCGAGGAAATCGCCGAAGCCCAGCGCGCCGCCCGTCGCTACATCGACGCCGGCGTGGTCAAGCTGGCGGCCTGAGGCCGGGCAGGGGGCTTCGGTCCCCGGAGCGTGACTTGAGAGCCCTTACCACACCGGCGCTTCGAGGCTGGGGCCGGTCGTGCCCGGCCCAGTCGACAAGCGCTCGCCCCTGTGCCCGCAGTCTGGCCCAAAAGAAAAGGGCCACCCCGAAGGGCGGCCCGATCCCTGGTGGGGGTTGTTCTGTGGTGTGCTAGGTCCCGAAAGGGTCGAACCATCGGCTGAAGCTGCTGCCAGCCAGATCCGCGACCGTTCCGCCGACGATGAAGAAGGCACCGTCTGCGTCCGTCGGACCGACGCCCGTGGGGTCGGTGTCGAGGAACACATAGGCCCCGGCGACACCGCCGACACCGCCGGCTGCCGCGACCTGCACCACATAGACGTTCGTGGCGTTGCCAGCGAAGTGGGCATTGGCGAGGTTAAGAGCCGCCGAGTAGCTGGTGGAGTTGATCGTGGCGTCTTCACGGTACGAGATGGCCGCGGTGCCGAGGACGTCGAACACCGCACCCGCCGTCCAGCCCGTGATCACGTCTACCTGGGTCGTTATGGCAAGGCCGAGGTCGGCGTTGGCGATCACGACGCGATCATCGCCACCGGCGATGGTGATCGAGTCGGCACCCGTGCCACCGGTGATGGTGTCGGCACCGGTTCCGGCGTCGATGGTGTCGTTACCGGCCCCGCCGTTGAGGATGTCATTGCCGGCACCACCGTTGAGGATGTCGTTGCCGGCATCTCCGTTCAGCGTGTCGTTGCCGGCACCGCCGGTCAGGGTGTCATCACCAGCACCACCGTTCAGTGTGTCGTTGCCGTCGTTGCCGCCCAGCAGGTCGTTACCGTCATTGCCGTTCAGGGTGTCGTTGCCGGCCGCGCCCTGGATAACGTCGTCGCCACCGAAGCCGCTCAGGCTGTCGTTGCCCGAGGTGCCGACGATGAAGTCATTCGCTTCGCCACCTGTGGTCGAGACCGTGAAGGTCGCGGCCGAGAGGGCGGCGTTGGTGACGCCCGGCAGGAAGAACGACTGGTCTGCACCCGCAGTGACACTGCTGTTGTCGATGAACACCCACACACCCACGCCGGTCACCTGCACGGCAACGATGCCGATGCTGCCGGTGAAGGTTGCGTTGGCGGCAGCCAGGGCGGCGGTGTAGCTGGCGGCCGTGTTGGCACCCGCTGTGGCCGTGGTGGTCGCGAAGCCGGTGGCAGCGCCGTATACGTTGACCTCGAAGGTGTCGTCGGCGGTGAAGTCGGAGACCGTGTCGTAGTCCGTGGTCACGTCGCCGCCGTCACCTGTGTTGAACACGAAGACGTCGTTGCCCGCGCCGCCGGTCAGGCTGTCGACGCCCGCGCCGCCGATAATGCGGTCATCGCCGTCGCCGCCGCCGAGTATGTCGTTTCCCGCACCGCCGTTCAGGGTGTCGTTGCCGGCCCCACCGATCAGGGAGTCGGTGCCCGTGCCGCCGAGGATGCTGTCGGCACCTTCGCCACCGTCGAGGGTGTCGCTGTTGTCACCGCCGTCGATGATGTCGTTGCCCGCACCGCCGACGATCGAGTCGTTGCCAGCGCCGCCGTTCAGGGTGTCGGTACCGTCGCCGCCGTTCAGGACGTCGTCACCGGTATCGCCGTTCAGCACGTCGTTGTCGGCACCCCCGTTCAGGATGTCATTGCCGTCGCCGCCGTTGAGGGTGTCGGCACCGGCATCTCCGTTCAGCGTGTCGTTGCCATTGTTGCCGCTCAGGATGTCGGCGTCGTTGCCGCCGTTCAGGATGTCGTTGCCATCGCCACCGGTGAGGGTGTCGGCACCGTCTTCACCGTGCAGGGTGTCGTTGCCGACCTGACCGTTCAGGATGTCAGCACCGGCACCGCCGTTGATCAGGTCGTCGCCGGAGCCGGCGTTGATGCTGTCGTTGCCGTTGTCGCCATTGATGGTGTCTGCATCGCCTCCGCCAGTGATGGTGTCCGCACCTTCACCGCCCGACAGGACGTTCGAACCGGCCGTGGCTGCGATGCTGTCGTTGCCGGCACCGCCCGTGATGGTGTCGTTGCCGCCATTGCCCTGCAGGTTGTCGTTGCCGTCATCGCCGGTGATCAGGTCGTTGCCGGCCCCGCCCGAAATGGTGTCGTCGCCGTCGCCGCCGACGAGGGTGTCGTCGCCGGAGTCACCGAACAGGCTGTCGTTGCCAGAACCGGCGGTGATGCTGTCGTTGCCGTTACCGCCCACGAGGGTGTCGTTGCCGTCTTCACCGTTGAGGATGTCGTTGCCGTCATCGCCGAAGACCTCATCGTTGCCGGCACCACCAAAAAGGGTGTCGTTTCCGGCACCACCGACCAAGGTGTCATTGCCCAGGTCACCAAGGACCAGGTCATCGCCGTCTTCCCCGAACAGCTGATCGTTGCCCTGTCCGCCGTAGAGGGTGTCGGCACCTTCGCCGCCTTGCAGGGTGTCATTGCCCAGGCGACCATGCAGGAAGTCGTTGCCGTTCTCGCCGAACAGCCGATCGTCGCCCTGGCCGCCCTCGACGATGTCGTCACCGTTACCGCCGACGAGCTCGTCGTCGCCCTGCCCGCCCTGGAGGGTGTCGGCACCGTTGCCGCCGAACACCGTGTCATTGCCGAGGTCCCCGAACATCAGGTCGTCGCCGTTGTCCCCGTTGACGCGGTCGGCACCCTGTCCGCCGTAAAGCGCATCATTGCCATTGCCACCGTTGATGGTGTCATTGCCGAGGTTGCCGTTGATGAAATCGTCACCGTCATCGCCGCTGACGACGTCGCTGTCCTGGCCGCCGTACAGGGTATCGGCACCGGCACCGCCGGTGATCGCATCGGCACCCTGGTTGCCCTGGATGAAGTCGTTGCCGTCGTTGCCGTTCAGGGTGTCGTCGCCGTCACCACCGAAGAGGATGTCATTGCCGTTGCCGCCCGACAGGACGTCAGCGCCGCCATTGCCGAACATATAGTCGCGGAGCGCGCTGCCCACGACGGTTTGGGCACCGGCGTCGCCGTACACGAACACCGAGTTGTCAGCGAATATCACGCCGTTGGCACCGTCAAGCGTGCCGGTCGGAAACCTCAGGGTCTTGCCACCCAGCGTCACCTCGACGCCGGAGCTGGCTCCGGCACTGATCACACTGACTGTCAGGGCCGAGGCGGTGCCGGTCGGGAAGTACAGGGTGTCCGCGGCGGTGAAGCCGGATGCGTCAGTTTGTGACGCGGTTTCGAAATTGAGGATCACCCGGCAGCTCCAGCATTCATTCGCTCGTTGAGCGGCTGCACTACGCCAACGCCGGGCCCGGCCGTTAGGACGTACGTTCTCTAGATTTGGATGTCCGTTGGGATCACCTGTCCGGTGGCCAGCAGGTCTGCGTCAGCCTGCCGGAGCTGCCGATACTCCCGCGGGGTCATGCCGAACCGCTGGCGAAACGCCCGACTGAGGTGGCCGGGATCACTGAACCCCAGCCGATCGGCGATCGTCCCGATCGGCTCGTCGCGGCCCGGCTCTGCCAGGGCGGACCGGACGCGTTCAAGGCGTTGCGTCATGGCAAACGCCTGAACCCCGCCGTCGGCCTTGAAGGCGGCGAACAGGCGGGCCCTCGACACCCCCAGCGCGCGACACAGATCGTCGACCGACCACTGCCGAAAGCCGATCTCCCCGTCGATCAGGGCGATGGCGCGTTTCCGGAGGGCCGCCTCTGCAGGCACCGGGGTCTCCGTCGGCGGGCGGATCGACGACAGGACGACGGACAGCAGCTCCAGAAATACCCGCCCCAGCCGTTCGCCAGCTTCGGTATCGACCACCGGTAGCAGGCTGAGCACCTGTTCGGCCTGGGCGAATACGATCCCTGCGATCGGGCCCTCGGCCACAAGACCATGGAGATCGTCAATCGGCCCGAACCATTCTCTCGCGAGGGGGCGCGGGATCACCAGGCTGTAGGTCTCGCTCGCCGTGGACATGTGGATCGATGGCCGACCCAGATCGTGAAAGTGAAAGGTCCCGGCAGGCTCTTGAAAAGCGCGCCCATCGAAGTCGCCCTGTGCGAACCCGGATTTCATCATGCTGACGATCAGGGGATCAAAGTCGGACCTGCGGATGTCGTCCAGCCGTCGTTCCCAGCGCATGCCGGTGATTTCGGTGTGGACGAACATCACGGATCCGAGGTGGGCCCACGCCCATCGGCAGTTGAAGGCCTCGTTCGGTTCGGTCCTGTAGATCGGCTCCGAGCGCGGCCAGTCTCTCAGATGCCACGCCGTGTAGCGCTCTTCCGGGGGAAGATGGTCGGTCGAAAAACGACTGACCACGATGCGATCGCGGGCCGGTTTCCCGGTCGCGTCGCCGACTTGGAGGTCCGCCATAAATTCTGCAACGCCACCGTATGAAGTCGCTCCTCATAGGCGCTTGAACGAGGAATGCCAGACCCGCTCACAACAGGGCTGTCGTGCTCATTCAGGCCTCGACGGCTTCAGCGATGGGCTGGAGCCGGGTCCGGCCTGACCGATCATTCGCTCCGGCTGCCGGCTTCCCGCGAAACGGTCCCCGCTCAGCCCGTCACGCCCTCGGGCTCGATCAGCAGGGGCCCCAGCACCGCGACAGCGACCGCGATGGCAGCGATCCCGAGCACGTTCAGCAGAAAGCCGATCCGCAGCATCTCGCCCTGTCGGGGCGCGCCGGTCGCATAGGCGATGGCATTGGCTGCGGTGGCGATGGGCAGCATGAACCCGAGGCTGGCCGCGAACGTCGCCGCCGCCCCCACCAGCAGCGGATCCGCCCCGGTCGCCGCCACGATCGCCGTCAGGACCGGCAGCATCGCCGTCAGGGTCGCGACATTGGACGCCAGCTCTGACGCGAACACCGTCGCTGCCGCGATCGCCAGGATGATCAGGATCACCGGCAGGGCTCCGACCCCCTCGATCTGGCTGCCGATATAGAGGGTCACCCCCGTGGCCTCCATGGCGGCGGCCATCGACAGACCCCCGCCGAAAAGGATGGCGATCCCCCACGGGATACGCTCGGCGGACTCCCAGTCCAGCAGGGCCTTGCCTGGCTTTTCCGGCTTGCCGGCCGGGACCATGAACAACAGGCAGGCCCCGATGATGGCGATCACCATGTCGGTCAGGCCCGACAGGCCCGGCAACTTCGTCAGGGGCTCGCGCAGCATCCAGGCCAGGGCGACGCCCAGAAAAATGATGACCACCCGCACCTCCGCCGTGCGCATCGGCCCCAGACTGCGGCGCTGCGCCTTGATGACGTCATGGGCCGCCGCGTCGCCCAGATGGCGCGGCAGTCGAAAGAAGACCCGCGCCAGAAGCAGCCAGGCCAGGGGTGTCAGCACCACGATGACCGAGACCCCCATCATCATCCACTGGGGAAAACTCAAGCCCACCCCATTGGCCTCCAGCCACCGCAGCCCGATCAGATTGGTCGGGGACCCGATCGGCGTCCCCAAGCCGCCGATCGAGGCGCAATAGGCCACCCCCAGCACACAGGCCGCCATGAGTTTGCGCTGATCCGGCCCCGGCCCGGTGGCCGCAGTGCAGACCGCGATCGCGATCGGCGTCATCATCAGGGCCGTGGCGGTGTTCGAGATCCACATCGACAGCAGGACCGTGGCCAGCATGAACCCGCCGACGATGGCCGCCGGGCTGGATCCCACGACGCCCAGCACGCCCAGCGCGATCCGTCTGTGCAGTCCCGAGCGTTCGATGGCCACGGCGATCATGAACCCCCCGATGAACAGGAAGATGATCGGGTCGGCATAGGGGGCCGCAGCCTCGATCGGCCTGACGACCCCCATCACCGGCAGAAGCGCCAGCGGCAGAAGCGCCGTGGCGGCGACCGGAATCGCTTCACTGACCCACCAGATGATCATCAGGGCCAGCAGACTCAGGACCTGCCAGGCCTTGTCGTCCAGACCCTGCGGGGCCCCGAGAGCCTGCATCCCTGCAAAGGCTGCCAGTCCGAGGCCGAGGCCGATACGGCGCACCGCAACGCCTCCCGCACCAGGCTCGATCCGATCGGGGTCCGTGGCTGACGGGGTCATCGGCATCCAGTGTCAGGGTGGCGGGGCAGGGCAGGCACGATCCGGGACTTGCGGGCCGGACGACCGATCGGCCGGTCGCTCAGACCCGCCGCTTTCGCCTCATGTGGACCCGGCCCCTTGGTCTCAGCTTAGCCGTAGCCTCAACCCCGGGAAAGGCCCCGGGGAAGGGGGACGCGCACCCTCCCGGCAAGGGGTGCGCGTCCCCCTTTCGCGCGAAGCCCGGCCCGCCATGCGCCGCGCCATCGACGCCGGCGGGGTCAAGCTGGCGGCCCGAGGGTCGTGCAGGGCCGTTCCGCTGGATACCGAGCGCGGACGTCACCGATGTCCCTGTGGGGTGGATACTGTTGAAAAAGTCGGCAATTGCCACGGGTGGTGGGGGCTGATTCACTCTGGTCATCGGTGCCGGAGGCAGGGCGATGATGGGCGAGCGGCGGGTCGATCAGGCGGCCCTGTTCTATGAGTTCTCGCTGGAAGGACACGTCCCGGCGAACCACCTTTTGAGGTCGATCGACCGGTTCGTCGAGCTGGAGGGCCTCCGGGCGCATCTGGCTCCGTTCTACAGCGCCATGGGCCGTCCCTCGATCGATCCGGAACTGCTGATCCGGATGCTGCTGGTCGGCTACTGCTTCGGCATCCGGTCCGAGCGGCGGCTGTGCGAGGAGGTGCACCTGAACCTGGCCTATCGCTGGTTCTGCCGCCTGGGTCTGGACGGCGACGTGCCGGATCACTCGACCTTCTCCAAGAACCGGCATGGTCGCTTCCGCGAGAGCGACCTGTTGCGCGAACTGTTCGACACGGTCCTGCGCCGCTGCCTCGCCGAGGGTCTGGTCGGCGGCGAGGGCTTCGCCGTGGACGCCAGCCTGATCAAGGCCGAAGCCAACCGGGAGCGAGGCGTTCGGGGCGACAAGGGCCTTCCTGGCGACGCCACCAGCCGGGCCATCGACGAGTATCTGGCGGTGCTGGACGACGCCGCGTTCGGCGCGGCCACGCCGGTCACACCACCCTTCATCTCGACAGCGGACCCGGCCGCGCGCTGGACCGGTGCCAACAAGGGGCCGGCCTTCTTCGCCTATGCCACCAACTACCTGATCGACCTGGACCACGCGGTCATCGTCGACGTCGAGGCCTCGACCGCCGTGCGTCAGGCCGAGGTGACCGCGGCACGCACGATGATCGCACGGGTCGACAGCAAGCACGATCTTCAGCCGAAGCGGCTGGCCGCCGACACGGCCTACGGGTCAGCCGGGATGCTGGAGTGGCTGGTCAACCAGCGCCAGATCGAGCCCCACATTCCGGTCATCGACAAATCCGAACGGAAGGACGGGACCTTCTCGCGCGCGGACTTCACCTATGACCCCGCCTCCGACCTCTATCGCTGTCCCGGCGGCAAGGAGCTGAGGCAATATCGGCGCGCCTTCCGCGCGGATCACCCCGATACCCCGCCGGATGACACCTATCGGTATCGCGCCAGCAAAATGGATTGTGACGCCTGCGCGCTGAAGAACCGCTGCTGTCCCAACACACCGGCCCGCAAGGTCACCCGTTCCATCCATGAAGGTGCCAGGGACGTCGCCCGCGACATCGCCAGAACCGACGCCTACGTCGTCTCGCGGCGCGAACGGAAGAAGGTCGAGATGCTGTTCGCCCACCTCAAACGCATCCTCAGGCTGGACCGGCTCCGCCTTCGCGGTCCCTGCGGTGCCCGCGACGAGTTCCTCCTCGCCGCCACCGCCCAGAACCTGCGCAAAATGGCCCGGTTGATCCCGCTCCAGGTCACCCCAGCGCCAGCCTGAGCACCTCGGCACCCCACAATCACTTCACGGCCTGACCGAATAGCCGTGTCGCTCCCGTCAGCCGGCCGACTTTTTCAACGGTATCGGTGGTGACCGGACATCGCCACCTGCTCACCGCTCTCGCCGTTTCGCGCCACGGATGACTTTCGTCAGGCAGTAGACTTGCAACAGCGCGACTACCGCGAACAGGGCGAAACAGTTGGCCTTGATTTGACTACCGACCGCCTCGTCGTCGAATGCGCTCCACACCAACACTGCGAAGGCGGGACCTCCGACGAAAAGGGAGATAGCCTTGGCCCAGCGAGGGAGGGCTTGCCACTCCCAGTCGTAGGCCTCCTTTGGTGTCATGCCCGCGCGGGGGTCACCAGCGGCTAGCGGATCATGGTCAGGGCCGGTCAGCTTCGGATCGTCCATAATCGGGACGATAGCACTCCTCCCAATGAAGTGGGAAAGTCAGATCAACCGGCACATGGATGCCGTATGGCGCATCGCTGGTCGGATTGGAGTTGAGATGTCTATGGCTGCTATCTTGGCATTAGCTTTGGCGGCGTGCTCTGCCCCATATGCGCAGCTCGGAACCACAACGATCGGGTTCCCCACCGGGTCGAATGAACCCTCGGCGGACAGCAGCCGTCAGATTGCGGACGTGCTGGCTCCGCTTGCCGGTGATCCACTCGTCGAGGTCGCTTTGACTGCCTATTTCCCTTACGGCGACAGTAGCAGTAGCCCGGCTTATAGCTTGGCCCAGAGCCGGATTGATCGCTTAAAGAATCGATCTGCCGAGGCCGGAATGTCTCTGGATTTGGTGGGCACCAACGTCTCGGCTGTTGGGTGGACCTATCAAGGCGGTGACTATCAGACAGTGCCATATCCGCCCGACCAGCTCGACCGGGTTGATATGACGTATCGGGTCAAGACGGAATGCCATCCGCTGGTTGATCTCGCGCGTCGGCTCGATCCTTACCGCCATCAATGATGCGAACCGAATGTCCGCAACGGGTCGGCATCGATCTTCGGCATCTTGCCGGAAAGTGGACGCTCGACAGGGGACGCCGGCAACCGCAGCACGCCCGCGTCCCCGAGGCCGGACCGGCCTCCCGTCCCGGGGCGGCAGCATCGCCGCCCCGGGGATCGCAGTCAGTAGTAGGTCAGGCCCTGGTCGTCGCTGATGTCGATGCCGGTCAGATCGCAATAGTCCACGAGGGCGGCATACTCGGTGCCGTCCTCCATCACGACGGAGGTCGCATATCGGCATTCATCAGCATCAGCCGAGAACTCCATGTCGAGCGATTCACCCGCCCCGATGATCGTGTCCGGGATCAGGTCTTCGCTCCAGCTGGAGTCGCTTTCGGACGCCAGGTGGAAGGTGATGATCGCCATTTCCGAGCTGTTCGAAATGGTGAAGGTGTAGCTGTCGCCATCCGTGTCCTGTGCCAGGGCAGGCGCACCTGCGGACAGCATCGTCAGGGCGCAGACAGCTGCGCCAATCATCATCTTCATGTTCGGTTCTCCCCCGGCGGAGCGGAAATCGCCAAGCCTTGCGCGACTTGCATTCAATCCGGGGGCGAGGTCAACGCGCCCCGTGCTGCCGATCAGAAACGATCACGTTCCCCGGGAATGAACCTGGGCTCGACGCGCTCGTGCCGCGCGTCATGTCGGCATCGGGTCGGGCCCGGTGATCGATGTCAGGCTTGCCGCCAGGGGGTCAGGACTGCCCGCAGCCCCGTTCCCGCGCGATCCCCTTCAGGAAGCCCCGCCGCACCAGTCCGGCGCGGATCGCGGCCTGAACCGCCCGGTCATGGGCGGTGGCCCCCGACAGACGACGCAC
>JAIEQA010000151.1 GCA_019748095.1 Caulobacteraceae bacterium
TCGCCATACATGATGTCGAAGATGACCTCGCGGAACGGCGGGGCGACCTTGTTCTTGACCACCTTGACCCGGGTGGTGTTGCCCACGACCTCGTCGCGGTCCTTGATCGCGCCGGTGCGGCGGATGTCCAGACGGACCGAGGCGTAGAATTTCAGCGCATTGCCGCCCGTGGTGGTCTCGGGCGAGCCGTACATGACGCCGATCTTGTGACGGATCTGGTTGATGAACAGGACGATGCAGTTGGACTTGGAGATGGAGGCGGTCAGCTTGCGCAGGGCCTGGCTCATCAGACGGGCCTGAAGGCCCGGCAGGCTGTCGCCCATCTCGCCCTCGATCTCGGCGCGCGGCGTCAGGGCGGCGACGGAGTCGACCACGACAATGTCCACGGCACCGGAGCGCACGAGGGTGTCGACGATCTCGAGCGCCTGTTCACCCGTGTCGGGCTGGGACACCAGAAGGTCATCGAGATTGACGCCCAGCTTCTGGGCATAGCCGGGGTCGAGCGCGTGTTCGGCGTCGACGAAGGCGGCGGTGCCGCCGGCCTTCTGGATCTCGGCCACCGTATGCAGGGCCAGGGTCGTCTTGCCCGAGGACTCCGGACCGAACACCTCGATCACCCGCCCGCGCGGCAGGCCGCCGATGCCCAGCGCCATGTCCAGACCCAGCGAGCCGGTGGACACCGAGGGGATCACATCGGCGACCCCGCCCTTGCCCAGTTTCATGACCGAGCCCTTGCCGAAGGCGCGATCGATCTGGGCGATCGCCGCCTCCAGCGCGCGCTGCTTGTCGCCGTCTTCCTTGCCCACCAGTTTCAATGCCGCCTGCGATGCCACCTTGCCACTCTCCCTTGCCATGATTCCCGTTGAGATCCTGTCCCGGAGGACGCTGGGGGAGAGGCCCGCCTTCGGCCCAATGACCGTGACCCGCTCCCTGTGAGACCGCACAGTACACGTTTTGTTCCGGTTGCCAATATGTTCTTTTTTTCCGGAGCGCCGGGGATAGAGCCACAGGCCTTGAGAGCCGCACCCCCGGGCACGAGGATCAGGCTCGACTCCTTGCCATCGACGTGCGGACGACATGAACGAGAGTGAGCGCCAGTACGAGCAGGACTGGCGTTGAGAGGATCGGTGCCGTCCGCATGGCTTCAGGCAGGACGTGGTTGTTACCGAAAAAGAAGATTCCGGTGGCGACAAACATGGACAGACCCATACGTCCAGCATGCCGACTGAGGCGGTGCCCGTTCGAGATGACCTTCGCCCTTGAGAAGGCGAGATCGAAAACCGCCAAGAGCGAGGCGAAGCCGGCAAGCCCGAAGAACGCCGCCGGGGGCAAGCCATTGAGGGCCCCGCCCGTCGCCTGGCCTGCCATGACGCCGCCCACCAGCGCGCTCAGGACAAGCGCAAGAGACGAAAAGGATGCGAGGCGGGTGATCGACCGCGCGATGGCACCGTCGTTCGCTGCAGCCCAGCCCGAAATCACCGCATGGGCCGCAAGCCACGACAGGAAGACGGTGAACAGGATTCCTCGCGCCAGGCTCATCCACAAACCGCTCGCGGCCAGGATCAGCATGCTCCCTGTGAAAACAATGCCCGCCGCGCGGTGGATTCGGCGACCTTTCGGAGCCGCGAAGGCGACGAAGCCGGCGATGATGCTGACACACCCGACGAAGAAGTGCGCTGCCGCCACCAGGTGAGGTTCGCTCACGGCCTCGCGTCCAGACGAGGTCGGGAGAGGAGCGTGCGCGCCAGCCAGAAAACCATGAGCAACAGGATCGCGAGTTCCGGCAGGGCCAGCACGCCGGACTGGCGCACCGCCTCGGAGAATGCTGCGGCGCCCGGACCCGTGAACGCGGATCCGGCGGCGATGAAGAAACCGAAGCACATCCGCCACAGGTGCCGGGCGATCCGATGGCGCTCGCTGAGCCTTGAGCGCCACAACAGGGTGGCGTCACCCGCTGCGGCGACAAGCCCCATGCCCGCGAGGACCAGATAGTCCTGCCCGGGAAAGCCGAGGAAAAGCTGTTGGGACCGGGCGGCGAACACCCCGATCACGAGCAGCGCCGAGACATTGAGCAGGTTCACCACCGCGACAAGGCCCGAGGCCCACTGCAATGCGCCCGATCGCGCCCGCGCCGCCAGCCACCCGCTCCCGATCAGGCACAGGGCCAGAATGCCGGCGTGGAAGGTGATGTAGAAGGTCTCGGCCCGAACAAGGCCGAGCCCGGCCCCGATCGCCGACGACAGGCCCATGGCGACCATGAAGACGCGGCCTGCGTTGACATGCCCCCAACGCCCCTTCGGCGCGGCCAGGGCCGTGGCACCTGCCAGCACCGCCAGCACGCCCGGGGCGACATGGGCCGCCATGATGAATTCCACGATCTGTTCCTCCCGCTGTGAAGGCCTGACCTGTCGGAGAAATCGCGGCCTGTCGTCCGAACGGGACGGGACGGACAGCCGGGCCGCTTGCGCCCCCTGCACAGATGTCCTGTTCTGGCAGGGACACGGGGGAATCGCGCCAGGTGGGGGATGAGGGTTCGAGCGTGGCCATGGTCGCCCTGGCGGCCTGGGCCATCGGTCTGGGCGGTGCCGGCGTCGCGGTCGCTCTGGCCGGACCGGTCAGGGCCGGGCGGATCGAGCTCGCCGCGGTCTTTACCGTCCTGACGCTGCTGGCCACGCCACCCTTGATGGCGTCCCTGGCAGGCGGGCTGGTCCCGGTTCTTCTGCCCGGGTTGCTGCCGGTTCTGCTGGCTGCGCCGGCGACGTTTCATGCCTTCGTTCTGGCGCGCGTGTCGGATGAGCCGATAGGCCCCCGGCTCCGCCGACGGCATCTGTTCCTTCCCGCGTTGGGCGTACTGACGGCGACTGGATACATGGTTCTGTCAGACGCCCAGCGGCGGATCATGTTCGTCGAGGGCGAACTGCCACCTGGCCCGCTGCCGGCGCTCCTGGCCCTGGCGACCTTCGCACTGGTTCTTGTCTGGCCGGTGGTGGCAGGCGGCTACGTCGTCGCCATCGTCCGGCTTATGGCGCGCTACCGCGCCCGGCTCAGGGACCGGTTCTCCAACATCGACCGGATGGAAATGCGCTGGGTCGAGGGCTTCATGGGTCTGGTCACCCTGCTCTGGCTGACTGCGGCGGGTGCCCTTCTCAATGAGAATCTCTCAGCGGCGCCCGTCCGCATCGACGGGATCCTGGTGCTGATGACGGGAGCTCTGCTTGTTTTCCTCATGGTCTTTTCGCTCAGGGGACGGACGACCGAACCGGTGGGCGCAGCGGACGTGTCAGATCCGGAGAAGCCCGGGTTGGCCAAATATGCGCGGTCCGCCCTGACCCGTGACCATGCGTTGCAGCTGGCCGGGCGCATCGACAAGGCCATGAGCGATGACGATCTACACCTCGATCCGAATCTTTCGCTGACCAGGCTGTCCCGGCGTGTCGGTGCCGCACCGAATCTGGTGTCCCAGACGCTGAACGACACCCTCGGTCGAACCTTCTTCGACTACGTCAATGACCGCCGCATCGACACCGCCATCCGCTGGCTGAAAGAGACGGACATGTCGGTCCTCGACATCGCCATCGCCGCCGGCTTCAATTCCCGGTCGACGTTCTACAAGGCGTTCAGCGCGCGCACCGGGCGGACGCCCCAACGCTATCGTCAGGACCAGGGTTCGACGTAATGTGCTCGCTGGACGTCGTGTGATCAGCGGTCAATCAGGCGAGGGTGGCGTGGGCGTGTTCGACGGTCTGTTCGGAAGACGCCGGCCGTCCGCGCTGGAAGCGGTCTCGGCCCTGCTGGACGCCCCGCCCCCGCCCCGGCTGGCCGCAGCGGTCGACGAGGTCGCCGGGGTCCTGTCCGAACAGCGTCTGGGGCGGGCCTTTGCCGGCCACAGACCCCGGCTCATCCTGATCTTCGCCCGGCAGTCGGCCGACGCCGCGATGAGGCTGTCCTCGAGCCACTGGGTGTCGGACGGGGGGCACAATGTCGGCCGGGACGTCCTGCAGGCCTATGGGGCGGCGCTCGGGGCCTTCCTGGCCGTGATGGATCGGCGTCCACGCTCAAGAACGCCTCTGCTGGATGCCGTGGTAGCGATCGAAGGCCTGATCCCCGCCTGGCGTGCCGGCCCTGGCGATCCGGACGGCTATGGTGTGGCGACCCTGCATGAGATCCGACGCGAGCTTGCCGACCTGCTGTAGGGCAGGTCGCGTCAGGCGGCGGCCTTTGCTGCCGCCAGAACCGGGCCGCCGTCGGGGGCCTGGACGAGGACGGCGGGGGGCGGTGGCGGCTCTGCGAACCGGGCCGTCAGGGACACACCGACCGCGAGGATCAGGCAGGCGGCGGCTCCGGCGGCCAGGGTCGCACGGGCGTGGGTCGGGGCGAGCGGGCGGGCGAACAGCAGGACCAGCAGGCCCATCAGGGCGAGAACTCCGGGCAGGTCCATGCCGACACCGAGGAAGACCGGATGGGCCAGGGTCACGATCCAGGCGCCGCCCAGAACCGTGGCGATCGCGGCGGGGGCGAGGGATCGCGGGTGCTCCAGCCGGGCTCCGGTGAGGGCGCAGGCCGCGGCGGCGAGGGCGGCCAGCAGGCCTGGCCAGAGGAAGACCAGGGCGGCTTCGGGGGCCGCTGCCTGGGCCGCGCAGCCGAGGACGAAGACCAGGGCGATCAGACCCAGCCAGCCGCCCCAGACCGTGCGGGGCGCGGCCTGGGACCAGAGCGACAGGATGAGGGCCACTGCTCCGGCGACGAGAATGACGGGGTCGAACCCGCCCAGCAGCAGGCTGGCCGCGACGGCGACGAGGACGACCCCGGCCAGCAGGCGCGACCCGAGGGCGGCGCGGCCGGCGAGGGCGGCGAGGGCGACGGCCAGAACGGCCAGGACCGTCGCGGCCTCCATCCACGGCAGACGCCGGAGCAGGGTGTAGTAGACCTCGGCGGACTCGGCCCGGGCGGACAGGGGACCGGCGAGGACCCGGACCCCCTGGGCGATCACGATACCTGTGGCCAGCAGCCACAGGCCGGACAGCAGGCCGCGCCCGACGTCGGCGGCGTCGAGCCGGGTCGCATGACGCGCACCCCAGGCGGCGAAGGCTCCGAGGGCGGCGGTGAGTGCCAGCAGGGTCCATCCCAGACCAGTGGAATGGGTGATGAAGACCCGGCCCAGATAGTCGCCATAGACGAGGTTCGGGCCGGCGACGGGAAGGGCCGGGGCGCGCAGGAGCGCATCGGTCGTTTCGAGGGCCTGGGAGCCGAGGTGCTGGAGCGCACCCTGATCGAGGTTGTCCGGCGTCGATGAGGGCGAATGGTACTGGGAGGGGCGGCCGATGAAGGCGAAATTCACCCCGCCGATGCCCCGGTTCTTCGGGATGGTGAAGTCGGTGCCGTTGGGCATGGACTCATAGACGAAGATCGACAGGGCGTTGGAGGTGGCCCCGCCGTCGGCGCGGACCGCCGCCCGGGTGAACAGCCGGATGGTTTCGGCATTGCCCCGTCCGGTCTCGAACATCAGGGCCCGGCCGCCACCGCCGCGGGCCTCAAGATTCACCACGGCCCCGACGCGGTCGCGCAAGGGATGTTCGGAAAAGAAGATCCGGGCACCGTCGAGGTTCAGTTCCTCGGCGTCGGTCAGCAGGACCACCAGATCGCGTTCGGCCAGGCCCCGGGCCCGGATGGCACGGACCGTTTCCAGTATGGCGGCGACTCCTGCCCCGTCATCGGCGGCCCCCGGTGAGTCCCAACTGCTGTCGTAGTGCGCCATGACCAGCACCGCCGGCGCGGTCCGGTCCCGGCCGGGCAGGACGCCCACAAGGTTCACGGCCTGGTTTCCCGCCGCCGCGGGATCACCGCCCCAGCGGGTCAGTCTGGCCACTGCCTCGGGTGACAGCGCTCCGGCCTGCTCGGCAGGGGTGAGCCCGAGGCTGGACATGCGGGCGAACAGGGCGTCGCGCACCCGGGTGTGATCCGCAGAGCCGACCGGGTGGGGGCGAACCCCGATGACCTGAACGTCCTGCATGGCCCGGGCGGCGGAAAAGTCGACGGCCGGGGTCTGGAGGCCGCGCGGGGCGGGCACCTGCAGGGCCCAGACGCCGATCAGCAGCGCGACTGCCAGAGGGCCGAGAAACAGTCCCCACCGCATCATGATTCCCCTCCGACGCCCGTGCCGACCATAGGGGCCCCGGCCACGCCCTGTCGACCGCGATCAGGCCGCGCGGCTGAGCGCTGACGGGGCCTTGACGAACAGGCCCCGGCGACCGTTGACGGGCCGGAAGGCGATGGTGTCGCCCTCGATCCGCTCATCGGCGCCGAGCACCAGAACCCCGTCATCGACCAGTCGCCGTTCAAGGCCGTCGACCACCTGTCCGCGCATCCGGGGTTCCATGTCGCTGAGAACATTGCGGCAGAAGATGACGTCGAAGCGGGCCGCATCGGTGGGCGCGTCCATCAGATTGTGCCGCGCGAAGCGGACGGCGTCGCGCAGTGCGGGCTTGACCACCCAGGCATCGTCGGCGCGATCGAACCAGCGCAGCATGGTGTGGGCCGAAAGGCCGCGCTGGATCTCGAAGGCGCTGAAGACACCCGATCGCCCACGCTCGACCGCGCGCTGGGACAGGTCGGTGGCGACGATCTCGACATGGGCACCGCTGTCGAGGGCGCCCATGGCGAGGGAATAAGCCTCCTGGCCATGCGAACAGCCTGCGGACCAGACCTTCACCTGGCCGTCGGGACGCGCCCGGCCAATGGCCGGCAGCAGTTCGTTGGTGAAGGTGTCGAAGATGGCCCGGTCGCGCCGGAACCAGGTCTCGGGGTTCAGCAGGGCCTCGATCACCGCCCAGCCCAGGCTGGCCACAGGCTTGGCCCAGAGGGTGGCAAGCAGGGCCTCGACCGACTCGAACCCTTCCCGTCGTGCGACCGGTGCGAGGCGGTGCTCGGCCAGGTGAATCCGGTCGCGAGCCAGCCGGAAGCCCGCGCGGGAGGCCATCAGGGCCTGCAAGCGATCAAAATCGTCCTGGGTCATGGCTGGGACGGCTTACGGGGCATGGCGGACTTCAGACGGCTCCGACCTCTGACAGCTTCGAGTGCAGGATCTCGCTGTCGAATGGTTTCATGACATACTCGTCGGCACCGGCCGACAGGGCTTCGGCGATCCGCTCCGGGGCCGTCTCGATCGTGCAGAACAGGACCTTCGGCCGGTCCCCTCCCGGAGAGGCGCGCAGGCGACGCAGAAAGGTCAGACCGTCCATCACCGGCATGTTCCAGTCCAGCAGCACGACATCGGGCATCAGTCCGCTGCAATAGGACAGGGCCTCGACGCCATCGGCAGCTTCATCCACTTCGAACCCCAGGCCCTCGACGATGCGCCGGGAAACCTTGCGGATGATCCGACTGTCGTCGACGATGAGGCAGGTCCGGACATCCAATCTCGGTGATCTCCCGGCGACCGGCGCGGTCGCTGCTTCGCTGTCCAGTATCGTCGTCAGGCGGTTAACGACCCGTTGGGATTCGGCATTAAGTCGGCAGCCTCGTGGTCAATGTGACCTGTCCGTCGGCGACCCTGACGTCCAGTCGCCCGCCCGCCTCGCGCGCGGTGAGCCAGAGCCAGTAGGGCTGGATCCACTGGCCTGCGAGGCCCTCGGTCAGCCGTTCGCCGGCAAGGCCGGTCGCGGCCTCGGGCTTGAGCCGGGCCCGGGCCCCGTCCGCGACGCCCTCGAGCATCAGGGTCGCGTCTTCTCTCCGGCTGGACAGGGTTGCGGTCCCGCCGGAGGGCAGGGCCGCAACGGTCAGATACGACAGGTTGAGCAGGACCCGGGCCTCCGAGCGGGTATAGTCGGTGCCGTCCAGTCGCCACGCGAGGGTCGCGCGGCCACCCCCCGACAGACCCTCCACAAGGCCCTGGACCTCGGCCGCCGTGAACCGCTCATTGCTGCCGGCTGCGCCGAAGGCGACGCGGCAGAACTGGACCAGGGCCACCATCTTCATGGCGCTGTCGGTGATCAGCGCCAGGGCGTCCTCGCGCATGTCCTGGGCGGTGGGGTCGTTGAGGAGGTCCAGACCCGACACGATCGCGCCCGAGGGGCTGATGAAGTCGTGGCAGAGCTTGGCCGCGATCAGGCTGGCCAGCTCGGGCCCGTCCATGTGCTGGACGGCCGGATGGTCGAGGGCAAGGGCGGCGTCGGTCATACAGGTATCCGGCGGGGATCGGGTCAATCCGACAGGTTGCGGTGATTTGCTGTTTCGTGAAACCGGTTCCGATCGGCTATTGCCGCCGTTTCCTGAAAGCGCGTGATTCTGGATGAAGACCGCCGCTCCTGTCCTGGACCCCGCCGGATGACCGAACAACTGACTGCCGACCTCGCCTCGGGTGCCTTGCTGGATGCCCTTTCGGAGATCGCCGAGGCGGCCTCCCATGTGATCCTGCCCTATTGGCGGGCAGGCGGAGACGTTTTCACCAAGGCGGATGACAGCCCGGTCACCCTGGCGGACCAGGCGGCCGAGCAGTTGATCCTGTCGCGGCTCGAGGCCCTCTATCCCGGTGTGCAGGCTGTGGCCGAGGAACAGTCGGAGGCCGAGGGCAAGCCTGACCAGGCCGCCGAGCGCTTCTGGCTGATCGATCCGCTGGACGGCACGCGAGGTTTTGTCCAGGGCAAGGAGAGTTTCACCGTCAACATCGCCCTGATCGAGGGGCGCAGGCCCGTCGCCGGCGTGGTGTCGGCCCCTGCGACCGCGACCACCTGGCGCACGGCCCCCGGTGGCGGGGCCCAGATGCGCCGTTTCGGCGAGGCCTGGCGCACCATCCGCGTCCGCAACCGCCCGGACGACGGTGTGGCCCTGCTAAGCCACAGCGTGACCGATGAGGAGGCGGCCCGGCTGGCCGCGCGCTACGGCTGCAACCGCTGGCAGGGGACGGATTCGTCGCTGAAATTCTGCCTGATCGCGGAAGGCCGGTTCGACGCCTATCCCCGTACGGGGCCGACATCGGAGTGGGATACGGCGGCGGGTCAGGCCGTCCTCGAGGCCGCCGGCGGGCGCGTTCTGGCCGCTGACGGCTCGCCCCTGCTCTACGCCAAGCCGGGCTTCCTGAACGGACCGTTCGTGGCGCTGGGCGGGTAGGGCCCGGGGCCTCTCGACAGGCTCGCTATCAGGCCGCGGGCCCGGTCGGCCAGCACGGGCACGCCGTGGTGTTGTGCCGCCTCGGCGGCCTCGGTGAGAATGAAGGCAGCCTGATCCGGCGAGGACCCGATCAGCGTGCTGCGGGCGATCATCACCCGCGCCATGGCGATCTGGTCGACGGCCCAGTCGAAGACAGCGGGCGGGCCCGCCCGTTCGGCGAGGCGGCGGCGGATGCGGGTCTGGATGCGGGCGAGGGTCATCAGATCCCCGTCGCCGGCGGCGGCCGCGACCTCACGTGACACCAGCAGGTCAAGCGCCAGACCACCCAGTACCGTTCCCCGGCCCGAGATCAGGCGCTCGGCCTGAACCAGCGGTCCGGTGGGGGCCGCAGGGTCAACCGCGCGGGCAATCTGGATGGCGACCCAGTCCAGCGGGCTGTGATCGGGGGTGAACTGGTCGGCCGCCGCATCGAACATGACATGGCCCGCCTCCATCGCGTCGGCGTCGCCCGCCATGGTCGCCAGGGCCGACAGTCCTGCGGCACAGAGGGTCAGGGCGCGGGCGCGGGTCAGGGGGCGGGTGTCCGGCGAACAGGCGACCACGAGCGCCTGGAGATCGCGTCCGGCCTGATCCAGCATCCGGGCGTCGCGCTGGAGAATGCCGCTCTCGAGCGCCAGGGCCGCGCCTTCCAGACGCAGATCGTCAGCTTCGCCGGGATTGTGTCGCTGGAGGGCGTGAAGGGCCGAGTCCGTCAGGGCTGCGGCGTCGAGGCGGTCGGCCGCCTTGTCGCTGAGGCGGGCCTGACGCGCTCGGATCCGCGCATGGACGCCGGCGCTGGAGGCCAGGGTTGCCAGGCGGCGGGGCGTGGCCGACCGGGCTGCCTGGCCGGCCTCGGCCAGGGCGTCCGTATCCCCGAACAGGTCAAACCGGGTGAGGAGAGCCATTGAACGCGCCAGGACCGCGCGGACCCGATCGTCATCCGAGCGCGCTGCAGCCAGGGCGTCGTTCGCCGTGGTCAGGGCCCGGGCAATACTGTCTGCCTGTCCGCTACGTCGCGCATGTTCGCGCCACATGACCGAGGCCCGTTGCCAGGTCCGCGAGGGGCGCTCGCAGGAGACCCGACCCCCGTCAGTGGTCAGGTCGCGGGCCTCGCGCGCCAGAAGATCCACGCTGACCAGCTCCAGCCATCCCAGATCCTCGCTTTCGCGCGCCTGGACAAACAGCTTTCGCAGATCCTTGCCGAACTCGAACATGGCCACGTCGAAAATCTCCGCTTGTCCCGCTTCGGGACCGTGTGGGCGTCTCGAAACCCATCCTAGCAAACCCGACGCCGCTTGAGGGTTCCGATGTCCTCCCGGGCCTAAATGAACGTCCCGCACTGGCGAACGTTTTGGTGGCCACCCATTTGAGCCTTTCAGCAACATCAGGTGTTTCATATGACCTCCCTCTTTGATCCCATTGACCTCGGTGCCATCGTGCTCAGCAACCGGATCGTCATGGCCCCCCTGACCCGGAGCCGGGCGGTCGAGGGGGAGGTCCCCAATCCGCTGGCGGTCGAATACTATGCCCAGCGCGCCTCGACGGGGCTGATCATCTCGGAGGCGACCCAGATCAGTCGCCAGGGTCAGGGATATCCGAACACGCCGGGCATTTTTACAGACGCCCAGGTGGCGGGCTGGAAGCCGATCACCGAGGCGGTGCATGCCAAGGGCGGAAAGATCGTCGCCCAACTGTGGCACGTCGGACGGGTCTCGATTTCCGCCTACCAGCCTGACGGTGGTCCGGCCGTGGCCCCCTCGGCCATCGCAGCGACCGGAAACGCCATGCGACCCGATTTCTCGATGACTCCGTTCGAGACGCCGCGGGCCCTGACGCTGGAGGAGATTCCGGGGATCGTTGCGGACTATGTTCACGCCGCCGAAATGGCGAGGAAGGCCGGCTTCGACGGGGTCGAGGTCCACGCCGCCAACGGCTATCTGATCGATCAATTCCTGAAGGACGGCTCCAATCAGCGCGACGACCGCTACGGCGGGTCGGTCGAGAACCGGGCCCGGTTCCTGCTCGAGGTGGTGACGGCCGTGGTCGCGGTGCTGGGCGCAGACCGGGTCGGTGTGCGCCTGTCGCCGTCCAACGGGGCCAATGACACGATGGACAGCGATCCGGCCTCGATCTTCCTGCATGTGGCGGCGGCCCTGAAGCCGTTCGGCCTGGCCTATCTGCACCTGATCGAGGGCGAGCCGGACACGCCCATGTCGATCAAGGGCGGTGCCCCCGAACTCGCGGCGCGCATGCGGGAGGCGTTCGGCGGACCGCTGATGCTCAATGGTGGTCTGACGAAGGCCCTCGCCCAGAAGGCGCTGGATGACGGACGGGCCGATCTCGTCAGCGTGGGTGTGCCGGTCCTGGCCAATCCCGATCTGGTCGAGCGCTGGAAGCAGGACGCCCCGCTCAACACGCCCGACAAGGCGACCTTCTATGGCGGTGGTGCCGAGGGCTATACGGACTATCCAACCCTCTAGACGGCAGAGGCCCAGGCTTCGGCGTCGCACCGGGTCCGGACGGGTTTCCCGTCCGTGCCGGGTGTGTCATCGTTTCTCCGCAGCCGGGAGGACGCCGTGGCTATCACCCATCGCATCGACGACCAGCGCCGTCAGGTCTGGATCAGGGCGGATGGTGCCACCACCGGGGCGCATGTCTCGGGCTTCATCGTCGAGCTCGCCGAAAGCCGAAGCGAGCTGATGGACTATGATTTCGTCCACGATCTTCGCGAGGCCAGCGGCGATGTGAACAACAACGATGTGGACCGTGTGGCCACATCGTTCTCGGCAAGACCCTCGAGCCCGAGCCATACCGTCTTCATCACCCGCGATCCGTCGTTCGGGCTTTGGGCACGGTCGATGGACTTCCAGTTCCCTAACCGGAAACACCATGTGGTCCAAACCCCGGCGGAGGCCGAGGCGCTGCTGCGGCGTCTGCGGTCAGAGGTCAGCCCGGCGCGCTCGCCGACCTGAACCGGATCCTGTCGGCGAAAGGCGGGAAGGATGCGCGGCTGTCCCGCTTTCCGGGGCCGGGCACCGGTCATGCCTCGTTCACCATGCGTCGCAGAACGACGTTAGGACATGCTGTTTACGGTGCTGGCTGAAGCCGGGGGACAGGCCGTTGGAACAACGCGCCAAGTTAAAAGATCAGGTCTGGGTGGTCGCGGCCGCCGGGGTTGTCGCGATTGCCTTGCTGGCCGTCACGCTGCAGTGGATGGCTGCGGATTTCGACCGGGGCGCGACCGCGCACGAACAGAGCGTCGTCGAGAACGGCATGGCCGCGCGCATCGACGAGATCGGCCGCCAGGTGGCACCCCAGGTGGCCTGGGATGACGCCGTCCTCAATCTGGACAACCGGATGAACCTGGCCTGGGCCCGGGACAATATCGGTGCCTATCTCCATGTGACCGGCGGCTTCGAGTTCGCCTGGGTTCTGGATGGTGAAGACCGCCCCGCCTACGGCATGAACGCTGGCGAGGATGTTCCTGCGGCCGACTACGCCCGCATCAGCGGGGCGGCGGCGCTTGTCGTCGAGGCGGTCCGCAGGGCCGAGGCCGAGCGGGGGCAGACCGGGATCTGGGATTCACCCAGACCCCTGATCGCCGCCAACGCCATCGAGATCATCGGGGCGGATCTGTTCATTGTTTCGGCGAGCCTGGTTCAGCCGGATTTCGGTACCGCGCGCATCAAGGGGCTGCGGGCCCCCGTCGTGGTGACAGGCCGGCGGGTGGATCAGGCCCTGGTCAGTACCTTCAGTGACCGCTACATGTTGCGCGAGGCCCACCTGCATCTGCTGAACACGCAGTTCGAGCCTGGGCGGGCCCACGTGGTCATCGCCAACTCCGCAGGCCGGGCGGTGGCCACGCTGGACTGGAACCCGCCGCAACCGGGGGCCCGCCTGCTGGGCAAGGTCCTGCCGATCATCCTTGCGCTGCTGGTGGTTATGCTGGCCGTGGCGCTTCTGGGCTACCGGCGTGCCCATGCTGCAGCGCGTGCCGTTCTGGCCAGTGAACAGCGGGCCATTCACATCGCGCACCACGACGGCCTCACCGGTCTGGGCAACCGTCACGCTCTGGAGGAGCGGCTGGAGGCGCTTGTCACGGCCTATCGCGCGGGAGGGGCACGCTATGCGTTGCACTGTGTGGACCTTGATAATTTTAAAGAAATCAATGATATAAGCGGGCCGTCCGTGGGGGATGAGCTGCTGCGGACAGCGGCCCGTCGGCTTCAGCGCCTCGCAGGGGGCCAGGGACTCTGTTTCCGGCTCGACGGCGACGAGTTCGCCGTGCTGCAGCGGATCACCGAGGATGGAGAGGCCCGTCCGCTTGCCGAACGGATCCTTGAGACCCTGGCGAAACGGTTTGCCCTGACAATCGGCCGTTTCCAGCTGACCGCGAGCCTCGGCGTCGGCCTGATGGAGCCGGCCGATGAGGCGGCGGGCGATGTGCTGAGAAAGGCCGGCCTGGCCCTGGTTTCGGCCAAGCGTGAAGGCCGTGCGCGGGCCCTGGTCTTTGATCCCGGCATGGACGAATGCATGCGTCGGCGTCGCGGGCTGCAGGATGCGCTGCGTCGCGACCTGTATGCCGAAGCCCTCACGATGGTCTACCAGCCCCAGGTGGATCGCGATCTGAACCTGATCGGGGTCGAGGCGCTGGTTCGCTGGACGTCGGACGAGTTCGGCCCGGTGTCACCGTCCGTCTTTGTGCCGCTGGCCGAGGAGAGCGGCATGATCGAGGCGCTGGGGGCCTTCACCCTGAAGCGCGCCTTTGAGGACAGTCTGCGCTGGCCCGGGCTGAAGATGGCGGTCAATGTCTCCGCCCTGCAGCTGCGGGATCCGAGCTTCACCGACCGTATTGTCGCGCTCGCGAAGGACACCGGTGTCGAACCTTCGGGTGTCGAACTGGAACTGACCGAGGGGATCCTGATTGACGGCGGCGACGGGTCCGCGCGGCGGCTGGAGGCCCTGAAGGATGCAGGCTTCTGTCTGGCCATCGACGATTTCAGCACCGGCTATTCGAGCCTGTCCTACCTGAGCCGTTTCCCGATCGGAAAGATCAAGATCGATCGGTCGTTCGTGATCGACATGGGGCATTCCAGTTCGGCCGACGTGCTGGTCTCGACCATTGTGCAACTGGGCCGGTCGCTGAAGATGCGGGTCATCGCCGAAGGCGTGGAGACGCCGGAGCAGTGGCTGCGTCTGGCCGCCGCCGGCTGCAACGAGTTCCAGGGTTATCTGGCCAGCCGGCCTGTTCCCGCGGAGGCCATCGACCGGTTGTATGCGGGCGAACGGGTGGACGGAGCCGGGGTTGACCCCCGCTATTCACCGGCCTGGAGGAAGACGGCCGCCTGAGGGCGAGCCCCGGCCGCGCACCCCCGGGTCAGGACATGAACCGGGCGTTTTCCGACAGGTCCTCGGCTCGGCAGTGGTGCCACCGGTCCTGTTCCTGGCTGTCGTCGATGGCGAGGCGTGCGGTCCGTAAAACGACGTCCAGGCCGATGACTTCATAGGTGACGCTGTAGCCGCCGGCGTCGCCGCCGGATTCGGTGATGCAGCGCTGGTCCTCGCGCCAGCTGTTGGGGCCGGTCTGCAGCCAGGGGCCGGGCTCGCAGCCGCCGTAGTCGAGGGTGAAGGCGGTCGGCGTGGCGAAGGCGAGGTCCCCCTGGCCCGGCCAGGCCTGATCGCAGGCCATCTCCCCGCGCACATAGTAGCCGAGGGTCATCGGGATCGGGTCGGGCTCGGTCTGGCCGGTGCCGAGGGTGACGCCTTCGGGGGCGGTGTCTTCGGCCGGGGTTCGGGTTTCACCCAGCAGGTCTTCGAGCGTGCGCGATGGTGCGGGTGCGGGCCGGGCCTGTCGGGGTGCGGCCAGCGGAGACTGTGCGTTGGGGCGGGGGTTCAGGACTGACTGGGCCGGGCCGGTGTTCAGCGACCGGGTCGTCGCCCGTCCATCCGTCTGGGCGAGGGCATGACCGGCCAGAATGGCGAGGCTGCCCGCGAGGGCCAGGGTCGTCGTGAAGGCTGTCGATGATCGCGTCATGACCCGTGTTGCACCATGTCTCCGCGACAGAACGATGGCAGATCGACCAGGGTTCAGCCCCGCTCCTTCGTCTTCGTGAAGGCGACCTTCGGGAAGCGCTCCATCACATAGCCCGTCTCCCACGACGACTTGGCCAGGAAGACCGGGGCCTGGTCGATGTCGCGGGCCATCTGGCCGCGGTATTTGGACATGAAGTCCTCGACGTCGGCTTTCTCCCCGTCGATCCAGCGGGCCTCGGCATAGGGGCTGTGCTCGAAGATGACCTCCAGGCCGTATTCCTCGCCCAGACGGTCGGCCATGACCTCGAACTGCAGCTGGCCCACGGCCCCGACGATGAAGTCGGCGCCGATTTCGGGGCGGAACAGCTGGGTCACGCCTTCCTCGGCCAGACCATCGAGGGCCTTCTTCAGGTGTTTGGCCTTGAGCGGATCCTTGACCCGGACGCGCTGCAGGATCTCGGGCGCGAAGTTCGGCAGGCCGGCGAAGCGGATCAGGCCGCTTTCGGACAGGCTGTCGCCGACGCGCAATACGCCGTGGTTGGGGATGCCGATCACGTCGCCCGCGAAGGCGTCCTCGGCCAGTTCGCGATCGCTGGCGAAGAACATGATGGGGGCGTTGACCGACAGGGACTTGCCGGTGTTCTGGACCTTCAGCTTCATGCCGCGCTGGAACCGGCCCGAGGCCATGCGGAACATGGCGATCCGGTCGCGGTGGTTGGGGTCCATATTGGCCTGGACCTTGAAGACGAAGCCGGTGACCTCGTCCGACCCCGGCTGGATCGAAAGCTCGACGGGCGCGGGGGCGTTGCGGGTCTCGGGCGGGGCTTCCTTGCGCGCCGGCATCACTTTTGGCGGGGGAGCCCATTCGCCGATGGCGGCCAGCAGCTCGTCGATGCCGAAATGGCGCAGGGCCGAGCCCCACAGCACGGGCGTCATATGGCCCTCGAGGAAGGACTGGCGGTCAAAGGCGGGATAGCCGCCGGTGACCAGTTCGGCCGCCTCGATCAGCTCCTGATGCTCCCCGGGCTCGAAATAGTGCGCGGCCTCGGACAGGGGCAGGGCCGGCGGATGGCCGGCGTCCTCGGTCGCGCCGGGGATCTTGCGGGCATAGGGCTGAAACCGGCCGGTGTTCATCTCGACCATGCCGCGCAGGCGGTTGCCGCTCTGGGCCGGCCACCAGACGGGGGCGGGGTCCAGCTGAAGTTTGGACGCGATCTCGTCCAGCAGTTCCAGCGGGTCCAGGGCCTCGCGGTCCAGCTTGTTGATGAAGGTGATGATCGGGATGTCGCGCAGGCGGCACACCTCGAACAGCTTCAGGGTCTGGGGCTCGATGCCCTTGGCGGCATCCAGCACCATGATGGCGCAGTCGGCGGCGGTCAGGGTGCGGTAGGTGTCTTCCGAGAAGTCCTCGTGTCCCGGGGTGTCCAGCAGGTTGAACATCCGGGCCATGCCGTCCGCAGGCGTGTGTTCGAAGGTCATGACCGAGGCGGAGACGGAGATGCCCCGCTCCTTCTCGATCTTCATCCAGTCGGACTGGGTGCGCCGGTTCTCCCCACGCGCCCGCACGGCACCCGCGGCGCGGATGGCCCCCCCGGACAGCAGGATATGCTCCGTCAGCGTGGTCTTGCCGGCGTCCGGGTGCGCGATGATGGCGAAGGTCCTGCGGCGCAGGGCCTCCTGTTCGAGGGTCAGTTTCGACATGGGGGCGGGAGGTAGCGCGCCCCTCGCCAAAAGTCACGCAGGCGGGGTCGGGGTCTGCTCGGTGTCTTCGCCGTCTTCGGGTTGATCCTCGCCGGCCTCGACGGCCGCCTCGATCTCGGCCTCGGTCAATGGCGGGCGGCGGCTCTCGGCAAGTTCCAGCATGGTCTGGGCGGCATCGGCAGCCCCGCCTCCATGTGGTGAAGTCGCGAGGGGCTGCAGCAGGGTGATCGCGTCATCGAACCGATCGACCAGCATCAGGACGCTGGCGTAGCCCAGGCGGGTGGCCGCCAACTGCGGGGCCGCCTCGAAGGCAAAGGCCCAGGTCGCAATGTCGTTGTCGTTCGGATAGTTCGAAGCCCCCCGGCGCGTTTCGCCGAGCAGCAACAGGGTGTAGTAGTCGCTGTCGTTGATGGCGTTCGCCCGAGCCAGATAGCCCCGGGCGCGGTTCAGGAGGGGGCGGGCGTCCTGGGCCTCCGTCGCCAGTTTCATGAAGCGGGTCGCCAGCAGCTGCAGGGCCTCGACGTTTTCCGGCTCGCGTTCCAGCAGACGGGTTAGCACCGCCTCGCCGGCGTCCGGATCCCCGAAATGCAGTTCGGCATGGCCCAGTTGCAGCATGGCGAAGGGGTCGTCCGGGTGACGCGCCGCCAGGCGACGGACCTCTTCGGCGGTGGCCAGTCTCTGGTCTTGCGGAACGCCGACCTTCAGCCTCTGTCCGATCAGGAGGAGATCGTCCGCCGAGGCCGGCAGGGTGGTGACGGTGATCTCGACCTCCCGGAATTCGGCGGTGTAGCGGGTGATCTGGATGCGTTCGCGCATGTAGGACCGCAACGCGCCGCGCAGCTGGTCCAGGGTCAGCCCCGTCGACTGTTCCATGGCCTCGACCGGGTCGCCGCCCGCCGCCACGGCTTCGACATAGGTCTGAAGCTGGGTCCGACGTCCTGCGTCGCTCAGGAACCAGTGGGTCAGGAGCCAGGCCACCGGGTAGTAGGTGGACTGGTGGGTCCCGCGCCGCACCTCGCCCGGCCGTTTGGACAGCAATTCCTCAAGCGGGATCCACGGGGAGTTCACCAGCCAGCTGGCACGGGCCTCGCTGTATCTGCCGATCTCGACCCGGCCCTCAGAGATGCGAGCCGTCGCGTGGTACTCCGCGAAGCCCTCGACCAGCCACCCGGGATAAGAGCCCGGTGCGTTCTGGAACATGAAGTGATGCGTGTATTCGTGCAGCATGATGTCGTCGTCACCATTCCGGATCGCGGTGGCGAAGATGTCCTCCTCTGCAGCCGAATAGATCCCCGCGATGTCCCGGTTCAGGCCGGGGAAGACCTCGGCCAGCCCCCGCCGTCCTTCAACGAGGTAGATCGGGAACTTGCGTACGGCAGGCTCGCCCTGGCGCAGTCTCAACCGCTGGCGCAGGATCCTGTCGAAGGTTTCCAGCTTCTGGACATAGTCCCGCAGGGCGCGCTCGCTGCCGGTGGAATAGACGATGAACTGTGGGCTTTCGGCCCTGCGCCACTCTGCCGAGGCGGACGCGGGCGCGATGAGCACGCACACCGCCGTGAGAATGGCGAGAACAGGCGGAATACGCATTGAGCCTCTCGGGGTCCGGGTTTCACGATATCCGCGCAAGGTCACGCGCGGGATACGGGAGCATGGAACGCCTTTTTCACCAAGGGGCTTCGGAGCCACCCTCGCCCTGGTGAGATGTTCCCGACATGAGCCCGGAAGACGGAAACGTCCATGGCATGGCCTGAACCGGCCCATCGTTTTTGCGCCCGCGAGCCCCGTTATGGCGCACAGGCGGCATTCATCCCGTGATCTCGCTGATCCCAGGTCTTGTCCTGATACTTGAGGGCCATTCGGGCGTAGGTCTGATCCTCAACGCCCTGATCCCAGGTCGTCAGGGCCCGGTCAGGCGGCCATCCGGCCCCAGACGACGCGATCGGCGGCGACCGCGTCGAGCCGGCCCTTGCCGTCGCGGGCCTTCAGCTGGCGCATCACCGTATCCGGCAGGGCGCAGAAGCGCGGCTCGACCAGGGCGGGATCGCAGGCGACTTCGGGGGCCGCGAACAGGGCGGCGTTGATCTCGGGGCTGCGGTCGTGGATCAGCCAGGCCAGACGACGGGCGCGCTCCGGATCGTTGCGATGCAGCAGCGGGTCCTCGGCGAAAAGCTCGCAGCCCAGGTCCATCACATAGTCGAAGCCCAGCTTCTCGAACCGGCGGGCATCGGCCGACGTGACCGGAGAGGCCTCGTTCAGGTCGAACACCACGTCGTTCATGAGAAACAGCATCGAGAAGCGCCCGCCTACACGCCGACGCCATTCGCCGACACCCGGACCCTAGGCCCAACGGGTTTTCGGTTCCGTTCCCGAACGGGGTTAAGTTTCTCTGAGGGTCGAGGGTCCAGGGTCGAGGTCCGGTCGACGGGACCTTGTCTCCGGCCCTAGTCCTCGACCCTCGACCCTTGACCCTCGACCTTCTCGGTCAGGAAGTGGCGACCGTGGCGGTCCTCGATCTCGACGACCCAGAGGTCCGGATCGTAGCCCCGCTGGCGTTCGATCCAGGCATCGACCTCGCTCTCCGTGCCGGTCACGGGCTGGATCCAGAGCCGATCGCCGTCCGGGCCGAACGCTTCGGACCAGGCCCGGGCCGTCCGGTCCGAGGTGTTGTAGGCCTTCACGATCACCGTGCCCGCCCGGGCGTCGCCCCTGCGGACGACTGTTGCGTTCGCCCCCTCGATCTGGGCCCGACGGATCAGGGCACCCACCCACAGGTCTGAGTTCAGAAGCAATTCGCTAACCCTGATCGGAAACGGGACTGGAAGGCCGTCGCGCTACGGTTGAGGGATGAGGATAGGCCTTTCCCCCCGCTTCACCAGAGCCCTGGTCATCGCCGTCGTGCTTGCGGCCGGGCCGGCGGGTGCGCGTGCCGACGGTACCGGGACCTACTATGACCGGAGCTTTGTGCTGGCGGCGCATGAGAAATGTCGCCTGTTCCAGGCCCCGGTGGCCGGAGCGCTGGCGGCGGCGACGCTGCAGGCGCGCGGGGCGGCCCTGAGATCGGGGACGCCGGAAGCGACGGTCAGGGCGACCGCCGATCGGGCGCGGGCCCGGGCACGGCAGGTGTCCTGCGCCGATCCGGAACTGGCGACAGTGCGTGACCGGGTCGCCCATGCCTTCGCCGGCTGGCAACGCACCCCCCGCATGGATTTCATCGGCGAGCGGGGGACGTGGACGGCGGACCGGGTGCGACGCGAGGCCTCGGCCTGGCGTCTGGCCCAACCGTCAATGACGGGCGGCTCGCCTGTGCGGTTCGGCATCAGCGCCGACGCCGACGGTCGCGAGAGCCTGACGGCAGTGGTCTCGTTCGTGGGACGCCCCAGACCCTATGCGGCGCGTCTGGTGATGCGCGACCCGGACCTGGCGGCGCGGCCCTGGCTGACGGCGGCGGGCAGCGCCGTGCTCCCGCCGGTTTCCGCGCGTCAGCAGATGTTGTCGGCCGGGACAGCCCCCGCAGCGCAGACGCTTCTGGCGATGGGCCGAAAACAGGGGGAGGTCTGGACCTTTCCCGCGACGGTCGGTGAGGCCCTGTCCCGACTGGACCCGCGCGAGCCCTTTGTGCTGGAGTTCCTGTTTCGCGACGGCAGCGTCGCTCCGGCGGTCTTCGAGGCCGGGGATTTTGCCGCGGGCCGGGCGTTTGTGGCCCTGGGGCCGGTCTAGAGCCTGATCGGCTGAAGTGGAATCGCTTCGCGATTCCGCTGATGCCGTGAATCAGGCTCCAGAGATGAGCGAGAGCTTGATTCACGCTTTCGGCGGACCCACGACGTGGGTCCACCTCAAACGATCAAGCTCTAGCGACGCCGGTTAGTCCTCTCGCAGTTCCACCGCCGTGAACGGCGACTGTCCACGTTCGATCCGGAGGAGATCGAGCACATTGACGATCTGGCGTGAGCGCCAGTGCCCCATCAGGTAGCCGGCCGAAGTCAAGGTTGCGACGAGCACCAGGTAGATCATGGCCTGCTGGTTGCCGAGGGCGAACGCCAGGAGGTCGTCGCCCGCAATCTCGGCCAACACAGCCACGATCGACAGGGGCACGGTCAGGTAGGCGAGGATGACCACCCGCAGTATCTGGTCGTGTCGCCGCGCGTTCAGACTGGCGAGGGCCGACAGGGCGTCGAACGTCGCGTCGTCGGTGCCTTTCAGCAGATCGAAGGTCCGGATGGTCGATGGATTTCGGCGAAAGCCGCTGACGAAATCCACGCCCAGATAGCCCCATGCCCCCGGCGTGTAGAAGGTCGACGGGATCAGGCTCCAGGTCGGGAAGAGTGTCTTGACCGCGCGCCAGAGGCTCCAGAGGTCCGTTGCGGCCGACACGTCGATGCTGTGCTTGCTCATGGTTCCCCGCTCGACCTACGGCCAAGCTTGTCGATGGACCGGCCGCCCAGGATGGGCAAGTCTCTAGCCGCCGGCGTTCAGCGGAATGATTTCGGCCCCGCCTTCGGGCACGACGGCCTTGAGGGTCTGGGCCACCGGCATCCGAATGGTGACGGCGGTGCCTTCACCGAGGGTCGAGTCGAGGCTCATGCGTCCGCCATGCAGTTCGGCCAGGGAGCGGACCAGTGACAGGCCAAGGCCAGTGCCCTGGGCCTTCTGCTCGGCGGCACCGGCCTGTTCGAAGGGGCGACCGAGGCGTTTGAGGTCGCGCGCAGCAATACCGACGCCGGTGTCGGAAACCACCAGCTCCAGATAGGGCCCGATCGTCTCGAGGGTCAGGGTCACGGCACCACCGGACGGGGTGAATTTGATGGCATTCGACAGCAGGTTCAGCGTGATCTGTTTCAGTGCACGACGATCGGCGTCCACCCCCAGCGGCTCGTCCGGCAGCAGGCTGGACAGGCTGACGCCCTTTTCCGTGGCCGTGACGCGCACCAGAGCCACCGCCGCCGACACCACCTCGCGGGCATCGAAGGTTTCGCGCAGGAGTTCGTAGCGCTCGGCCTCGATCTTGGACACGTCGAGCACGTCGTTGATCAGGTCCAGCAGATGACCGCCGGCCTGATGGATGCTGTCGGCATAGTCGGCATACTTCTGCGGCAGGGGGCCGAACAGGCGCTGGCGCATGATGTCCGAGAAGCCGAGCACCGCATTCAGGGGGGTGCGCAGTTCGTGAGACATGTTGGCGAGGAAACGGGTCTTGCCGAGGTTGCGGGCCTCGGCGTCGGCGCGGGCGGCCTCAAGGCCGATCTCGGTGGCGAACTGGCGGGTGGCGTCGAAGGCCTGCGCGATCAGGCGGGCCGTGCCGTCGTGGTCCTCCATCCGGCGCACGATCAGGTTGACACGACGATCGAGGGCGAGGCGCGGCGCGAACAGGGCCTGGCCCTCCTGTCCGGCGAGGGCGCGATCGAAGGCGGCCAGGATGGACGACCGGTCGGGGGCGTGGACAGCGGCAATCAGGCCCTGTTCGAACAGGGCCTCGACATCCAGGGATGGGGGTGGCGAGCCATAGGCGGCGAGCACGCGACCGGAGGGCTCGAGCACAAGGGTCAGTCCCGGTTGTGCCGCCAGCAGGCTCTCGACGCGGCTCGTCGCCCCCTCGGCTGCGAGCAGACGACCTTCGCGCAGCCGCCATGAGAGCCGCACAGCGAAGGTTGCCGCGCCCCCTGCGACAAGGGCCGAGATGGTGGCGAGAGTGGCCTCTTCCGCCGGCGGACCGATGATGAGTGCCGAGACCTGACCGGCGAGGACTGCCAGGGCACCTCCTACTGCCCCTGCCTGGCCGAGACGCGCGCCGTGCCTGGGGCCGCCCAGAGCCAGACCGGCCACGAACGGCATGACCGCAAACCCCGCGAGGGGGCCGGCCAGTCCCCCGGAGAGAATGGTGGCCGCCAGGGTGGCGAGGGCCCAGACCCCGAGGACGAGCGAACGCTCGGCGGGTCCATCGCGCCACAGCAGGCACAGCCCCGCGAGCCCGGGGGTGACCATGGCCAGAACCCCGAATACGGCGGGGCCCTGCAGGCCGGCCAGCCAGAGAGCCCCGAGCGCGAAAACGCCGGCGCTGGCCGCCCAGGCCGCGTGCCAGGCGGCGAGCGCAGGCAGGCCGTCCGTCTCGCGGGAGGCAGCCGTCGTCTCTGGCGAATGGGGCAGGGTGGGGCTCAAGCGGGATACCGGCCGTCGACGTCCGGGCAAGGGAGAAGGCCCGCGCCCGTAGATTAGCGCGTCAGACGAGTCGCCCAAAGCGGGCTCCCGCAAAAGGCGACTGTTGGTCCGTGGAGCGCCTGCCGTTGTCTGGGGACGAGCGCCGCGGTTGTTGTTAATGGCCGCCGGGCCTATCTGCCGTGCATGATGGACGCTGACGCGAGCATGGACGACGCCCTGGCCGAACTGGTCGAGGATTTCGAGGTTCTGGAGGACTGGGAGCAGCGCATCGCCTATGTCATCGATCTGGGCAGGGCGCTGCCGCCCCTGCCGGAAACGGACCGCATAGACGCCAACAAGGTGTCGGGCTGTGCCGCCCAGGTCTGGCTGGCCAGCGAACGGGACGGCGACCGGCTTTCGTTTCGCGCTGACTCCGACAGTGCCATCTCGAGGGGCAATGTCGCCCTGTTGCTCAGGCTCTACTCCGGCCGGGCGGCCCACGACATCCTGGCCTTTGATGCGAAGGCCGCGCTGGAACGGCTGGGCCTGCCCCAGGCCCTGACCCGGCAGCGGGCGAACGGGCTGAACGCCATGGTCGGGCGGATCCGCCAGGCGGCGCTGGAGGTCGGCTGAGCGCGGCTAGCCGATGCCGTAGTGCCGCGCGAGATCGGCCAGCCCCCGTTTCAGAAGCGCCTTGCCCCGCCGTCGCTGGAGCCCGCAGGCCCGCTCGGCCAATGCGAGGGACTGGCTGTCGAGACAGATGTGGCGGACGAAGGCGCGCGCGCCAGGATCGCAGGCGGCCAGGGCCCGGGCCACACGTCGACCGGCCGCGAGCACCCGGTCTCCCGGCTCCACCCGCGCCGCCGATCCGCCGCCCGCACGGGGCAGGGCGTCCCATCTCATGGTCAGCGATGACCCGGACCGGGCTCGTTCTGCATCGAGGCGCAGTCGCTCAGCCGCCGCGACCTCGGCCGGACCCAGCCAGGGGCGGCCGTTGGCATCCCTGCGCCGGGCCAGCCAGGCCACCGGACTCTCCCCGAGATTGGCGCGATGACCGGTCGTGCGGCCATCCGGTTCCATGACCCAGCGCTGACCCTCGATATGTCCCGGTATGCCCGCAGAGGGCGTGGGTTGCTCGATCCGTGACGACCGGAGGACCCATCCTCCGCCGGGGCGGGCGCGCAGGCCCGGCTGCTCGATCAGGGCGCGGACCGCCGCCTCATCCAGCGTGAGGGCGATCCGCGCCCGCCGGTCCGGGCCGAGCCTCAAGGGGTAGACGCCGCCGGGGCCTGCCGCGTCGATCCAGCCGTCGGAGCGTGACAGCAGGGCCCGGGCCCGGGAAACCGCGCCCGTCATGCGGCCTCCGGAACATCCGGCAGGGCCGGAAGGTCGGGCGGCGGGGCCTCACACAGACCGCGGATGGCCTCTTCCAGCTGGTCCAGCAGGGCGTCCAGGTTGGGCTCGTCGCGGGCGTCCTCAATGCGGCGGCAGGCGATGGAGGCGGTCTGGCGATGGACGCCGAAGGCATGGCCAACCCGCTCCAGCGGCCAGCCCAGGGCGATGTGGGCCAGATAGATCGATACCCGCCGGGCCCGGAGTGCCGTGGCGGACAGACGGGTGCCGGGTGCCGGAATTCGGATCGGCGTGTTCAGCCGGACCGCCACCATCTGCATGACCAGGCCGGCGTGACGCTGGTCGTCCGCCGAAACGAGCACACGGTACGGTTCCTTCACGGTGCGTTCCTCCTCGCCGGCACACGCGTGCCCGATCAGGGGAGGAATATCTTCCTCGGGTACGTCAGAATCGGTCGTATCGGCGCGCTGTCGCCCGGTGAAATGTCGCTGGCCCGGAAAAATTCGAATCGTTGACTCGAACGGGTCGACGCCGATTCGCAAATCAGCCTACGATTCGCCTCATCGGGGTGCTGTTAACCGTTCTTAAGGTTTTCGGGGGTTAACTCCGGAACAAGGTTACCCGTACGTCCATGTCGGGTTCTATGGTCAAGCTTTGCCTGGAGGGGCATCTATGCGTGTTCTGCTGATTGAAGACGATCACGCCACGGCGCAAAGCATCGAACTGATGCTCAAGTCCGAAGGCTTCAATGTCTATACGACGGACCTGGGCGAGGAAGGCATCGATCTGGGCAAGATCTATGATTACGACCTCATTCTGCTGGATCTGAACCTGCCGGACATGAGCGGTCTGGAAGTCCTGCGCCAGCTGCGCGTCGGCAAGGTCAATACGCCGGTGATGATCCTGTCGGGTTCGACGGAGATCGAGACCAAGGTCAAGACCTTCGGCGGCGGGGCCGACGACTACATGACCAAGCCCTTCCACAAGGACGAGCTGATCGCGCGCACCCACGCCGTGGTCCGCCGCTCCAAGGGTCACGCCCAGGCCATCATCCACACCGGCGAGATCGCCGTGAACCTGGACGGCAAGACGGTCGAGGTGAACGGTCACCGCGTCCATCTGACGGGCAAGGAATACCAGATGCTGGAGCTGCTCTCGCTCCGCAAGGGCACGACCCTGACCAAGGAAATGTTCCTGAACCACCTGTACGGCGGCATGGACGAGCCCGAGCTGAAGATCATCGACGTGTTCATCTGCAAGCTGCGCAAGAAGCTGGCCACGGCCGCCGGCGGCAAACACTATATCGAGACCGTCTGGGGCCGGGGCTATGTCCTGCGCGACCCGTCGGAAAGCACCGGTTCGGTCAGCGCCGCCGCCTAGATCTCCAGGGAAGAAACGACCAGAAACGATCAACGCCCGCCGGGAAACCGGCGGGCGTTTTCGTTTCAGCTCCGGATCGCCTCCGCGACCGCCCCGAACATGGCGTTCGGCCGTCCCGCGGCATCGAACAGCAGGGGGCTGTCCTTGCCATCGTCGCGGGCGTCGCGGCGCAGCCAGCTGTCGGTGTCGCGCAGGCCCCAGACGGTGAAGGCGAAGCGCTGGGCAGGGGGAAGGGCGACGAAGGCCTCGGCCAGTTCGGCGACGCGGGCGGTCTGCTGGTTCAGACGGGTCTGGCGCGAGCGGGTGTCGATCCGGCCTTCGGAGCGCAGGGACGCGTCCAGCTCGGAGACATGGATGGGCAGGCCGAAGGCCGCAGCCTCGCGAATGAAGGCGGTGGTCTGGCCGGCGGGAATCTCGATATCGAGATGGGACTGGGTGCCGATGCCGCCGAGGGGCACGCCGGCCTTCAGCAGACGTTCGACCAGCCGCAGGAAGGTCGCGCCCTTGGTCGGGTTGTTCTCCAGATTGTAGTCGTTGAGGAACAGGACGGCGTCAGGGTCGGCGGCCTTCGCCTGTTCGAAGGCGCGGGCGATATATCCGTCTTGACCGAGAACGGCGCTCCAGTGGCAGTCGCGCAGGCCGTTGCCGTCCTCGGCCACCGCCTCATTGACCACATCCCAGCCGACCAGTCGGCTCCGGTAGCGGCCGGCGACCGCGGCGATATAGCCGTCGAACCCGGTGATGAAGGCTGCGCGGTCGAGGCCGGCGAACTGTTCGGCACCTTGCGAGTACCAGATCAGGGCGTGGCCATGCAGGCGGAGCTCATGCGTCGTGCAGAAGTCGGCGATACGGTCCGGCGCGTCCCAGCGGAACTGGCCCGGGCGGTCGAGGATGTACTCCATCTTCATCTCCCACTCGGGCGTGAGCTGGGAGATGTGGGTCAGGGCCAGATCGACCCAGGCGGGATCGTTGAACTGACCCGCCATGGCGGCTGTGCCGATCGGGAACGGCGCGATGGATTTCAGGGGTGTGGCGGCCAGGGTCGGGGCGGCCTCGGTCTGGCCGCAGGCGGCGAGGGCCAGGGTCGAGGCGAGGAGGGCGCGGCGGTGCATCAGTTTTCTCCCTCCCCTTCATGGGGAGGGACGGCGCAGCGAAGCGAAGCCCGGATGGGGCTGTCCGACGTCAGCGCTGACCGGACAACTGCGATCACGCCGTCAAAGCTGTCGCGGATATCGGCATTATAGAAGCGCATCGTCCGGTATCCTTCCCGTGCCAAGACCGCATCGCGCGTCCGGTCGTGCTCGACGCGGTGCTGGTGGCTGGAACCGTCGACCTCGATGACCAGCTTTTGCGCGTGACACGCGAAGTCCAGAAAATAGCCTCTGAACGGTACCTGGCGACGGAAGTGGAAGCCTTCGGCGCGCAGGGTCTTGAGGAAGGCCCACATCCGCGCTTCGGGCGGGGTGAGCGCCTTGCGCATCGCTCGAGCGGCCTGGGTCGGGGTGTCCATTGGGAGGTCGCGCTGTGGGATGCTTCACACAGCCCCACCCTGACCGCTACGCGGTCGTCCCTCCCCATAAAGGGGAGGGAGAGAGGCTGTGCCTTAGCCGGCACGCCGTCTCAGGCCCATTTCGTCGAAGGCGGCGGTTTCGCGTTTGCCGGCGGCGATCAGGGCGTTCAGCCGGGTGGTCTCGGCGACGTGTTCGAACTTCTTGAGCTCGGAATAGGCACCGGTCAGGGCGTCGCGGGCCCCTTCTTCCTCGGCGTCGAGGGTGATCAGGTCGCTTTCGGCTGCGCCCTTGCGGGCCTTCCAGCCGGCCAGATAGGCCTGCAGCAGCATTGAGGCCTCGGTATCGGTGCGGGCACGCTCGCGTTCGACCTCGACCTCGGCGTCCAGAACAGCCAGCCGCATCTCGGCGGTCACCTTGCGGGCGGTGATCTCGGCCAGGCGTTTCTGCAGCGTCTCGACCTCATAGTTGGAGATGCGGATGAGGGAATGGGCCCAGGCGGTCATGCGAAATCTCCGGTCACTGCAGCTGACCTTGGTTCAGAATGCTTTCCAACCTGTTGAAGGAGTCGGCCAGACGCGTGACGTCGTCCTTGTCCTGTCCGAGGAAGGCCTCAAGCGCGGGGTTCAGGGCGATGGCGCGGTCGGTGACCGGATCGGCCCCGGTGCGATAGGCCCCGATCTTGATCAGTTCCTCCATGCTGGAGTAGGCGGCGAGGCACTGACGGGCCCGACGGTTCAGCTCGCGCTCCGGCGGAGTCTGGCAGCCGGGCAGGGTGCGGCTGACGGATTTGAGCACATCGATGGCCGGGAAACGGCCGCGTTCGGCGATTTTTCGGTCCATGACGATGTGGCCGTCGAGAATCCCCCGCACGGCGTCAGCGATGGGCTCGTCGTGGTCACCGCCGTCGACGAGGACCGTGAACAGGGCGGTGATCGGCCCTGCAGTGGTGCCGTCCGGCCGGATTGGACCCGGGCCGGCGCGCTCCAGCAGCTTGGGCAGTTCGGAAAAGACGGTGGGCGTATAGCCCTTGGTGGTGGGCGGCTCGCCGGCGGCCAGACCGATCTCGCGCTGGGCCATGGCGAAGCGTGTGACGGAGTCCATCAGGCACAGGACCTCCAGATCCTGGTCCCGCAGGTATTCCGCGATGGCCAGGGTCATATAGGCGGACTGGCGGCGTTTCAGGGCGGGCTCATCGCTGGTGGCCACGACCACGATGGCGCGGCGCAGGCCGTCCTCGCCCAGGGTCTCCTCGATGAACTCCCGGACCTCCCGACCCCGTTCGCCGATCAGGCCGACGACGACCGCATCGCAGGTGGCCTGTTTGGCCAGCATGGACAGCAGCACCGACTTGCCGACGCCGGAGCCGGCGAAGATGCCCAGGCGCTGGCCCCGGCAGGTGGTGGTGAAGACGTCCATGGAGCGGACGCCGAGGTCCAGCCGCTCGCCCACGCGGCCGCGTGAATGGGCCGGGGGCGGGGCGGCACGGAGCGGATAGGGCGCGGGGCCCTGGGGCAGGGGGCCCTTGCCGTCGATCGGTTCGCCGAAGGCGTCGATGATCCGGCCCAGCCAGGCCTTGGTCGGATACACCGCCGCAGCCTGGCCGATGATGTGGATGTCGGCCCCGGGGGCGACGCCCTCGACCGGGCCGAAGGGCATCAGCAGGGCCTTGGAGTCGCGGAAGCCGACGACCTCGGCGGGCAGGGGTGTCGTACCGCGCCGGCCGATCTCGGCCCGCGCCCCGACAGCCAGACGCGACAGCCCGCCGCGGGCCTCGATCAGCAGGCCGGACACGCCCGCGACCTTGCCCGTGACGATCAGCGGATCGACGGCTTCGACGGCGGCGATGAGGTTGCGCATGGGTTGACGGATGCGGGATCGTGGTTAACGGGGGGTGAAGGCGTGACCGTTCCGGGCCGGGCCCAGCCGGTGTATGATCCCGGGATGAACGTCGCGCCCAAACTCATGACGGCTGACGCGTTCCTGGTCTGGTGCCTGGATCAGGATGACCGGTGGGAACTGGTCGATGGCATGCCCCGGATGATGACAGGGGCGACGCGGCGGCATGACCGGATCGTGGTCAATCTGATCGCCGACCTGCATGCGAAGCTGCGCGGGAAGCCCTGCCAGCCCAATACTGCCGATGTCGCGGCGCGGATGGTGCACGGCAATGTCCGGCGGCCGGACGTGACGGTCGACTGCGCGAGTGTGCCTGACAAGTCCCTGAGCAGCACGGCACCGACGGTCTTCTTCGAAGTGCTGTCCCCCTCGACCCGCACGATTGACCTGATGCGCAAGGCCGAGGAGTTCAAGCAGATGCCGACCCTGCGCCACATCGTGATCATCGAGCCGGATCGACCGCAGGTTTTACTGTGGAGCCGGGCCGATGAGGCGGATCCCTGGGCAGATGCGGACTTCGACGGCCTGGACGCTGTCGTTCCTCTTGCGGCGATCGACGTCACCCTGCCGATGACGGCCATCTACGACGGCATCACCTTCGAGGCGGACGCCTGAGCGGGGCTATTTCTGCGCCAGGGTGCGGATGAAGAACGCCACCACCTGCCTGTTGAAATCGTCCTGAAAGACCGCGCGGTCCAGGCCGGGTGTGGGCTGGCAGATGAAGGGAGCCGCCGAGGCCAGCTGGGGCGAACAGGGCGGCATGAAGTCGAAATGCCCGGCGGCCTCGACGACGTGATACTCCGGGGGCGTCGGCAGGCTGTCATGGACTGCCTGGGCGTAGAAGGGATGGGGCAGGACCCGATCGGCTCCGGCACGCCAGAGCTGAACGGGCTGGGTCACGGCCGCAAGGCCATCCTGGCCAAAGGTATAGCCGAGCGCGGGGGCGGCAGCGACGACGGCGCGAATGCGGGCGTCATTCACCCACGGGCTTTGCAGGGCCCCGGCCGCAGGCGGCTGTTCCGCAACCAGGCGGCAATCATAGAAGCCGGGATTGGCCTGGCAGTGTTCGAGGACGCGAGCGAGGTCCGGTCGGCCACCCGCGGCGACAAGAACGGTGAACCCTCCCGAGGAAAAGCCGAACGCCCCGATCCGGTCGGCATCGACCACTGCAGGGCCCTTCCATGTCGACACCATATGATCGATCAGGACCTTGAGCTGACGCGGGCGCTCTGCGACGTCGGTCGCCCGGCTCTGGTCGCGATAGTTGTCCCCCGTATGGGTGAGGGCGGCGACCATGAACCCGGCGCGCGCGAGGGCCTCGGCCGTCGCGGCGTGACCGGACCAGCTTCCCCCGTTGCCGTGGGAGATGACAACGAGGGGGAGGGCGGTGCCTGCGGCGACATCCTGCGGATACCAGACACCGCCTTCGACCGCCGGCCCGGCCCCATCCGCGAACGTCAGGCGTTCGAGTGTGACGTCAGACTGGGCGAGGACGGGGGTGGTCGAAAGGGTGAGGGCGAGGCCCGCAAGGCGGGCGAGGTGCGGCAGGCGTTTCATCGGATGGGCTCCGTGGATGGGTGAGGCCCTGTGACCGCCACGGCGCAGGCGATCCAGTGCGGTTTCGCGAACGGGCGAACGGGTTCGTGGCCGGGCAGGCGGGTCTGGACGTCAGCGAACCTCCGGCTAAGGTTGGACCATGATCCAGGGGACTGTCGTTCGAAATCCTGCCTTCGGGCGGTTCGCACTGGCGTTTGGTCTGTCGACGGCAGCGGGTGTTTTTCTGGGCCTGATCGGACCGTTCGGCAGCTATCTGAACGATACCGCCCCGACGCGGATCGCCTATTCCGTCGGGGTCTTCTGGATCGCGACGCTTCTGTACGGTGTCGCTGTTCCGGCTGCGGCGCGGTGGGCCTCCGGGGCCCGCATCCCGCTTTGGGTGTGGGGGCCGGCGGTCATCGCCATCGTGGCCATTCCGGTGGCCGCCGTCAGCCGGGTGGCGGCCCTGTCGCTCTGGCCATTCGTGGCCCGGGTCGGCCTGCTGGAATGGTATGGCCAGAGCCTGACCATCAGTGTGGCGTCGCTGGTGGGGGCCTTGCTGGTGCGGCGCGCCTTTGCCCGATCGGGAACGGTCCCCGTTGAGGCCCCGGCGATCCCGGCGGATAGGATCGGTGCCGATGTCCTGTGCCTGCAGATGGAGGACCACTATGTGCGGGTGCATACCCAGAGGGGTTCGGATCTGGTTCTGATGCCGATGGCCCAGGCGATTGCGGCCATGGCCGGCCGCGAGGGTCTGAGAGTGCATCGGTCTTGGTGGGTCGCCCGCGACGCCGTCGAGGCCGTGGTGCCCGCCGGGCGGCAGTGGAAGCTGCGTCTGAAGGGCGGGCTCGAGGCCCCGGTGTCGCGAACCAACACAGCCCGTTTGCGCGAGGCCGGCTGGCTCTAGATCCGGGCGGACGTCGGCGCGGCGCTGCTGAGCGAGGTCTGGCGGGC